>JBJKOY010000311.1:0-1998 GCA_046706945.1 Ignavibacteriaceae bacterium
TTTTATTGAAGGTGCCGCGCCGGAAGAAATGCTCTTGGAAAAAATAACCGAAGTTCTATCATAGATAATAGATATCGGCATAATATTAAAGGAATAGATCATATGGATGGCAAACCCGTTGTTACCAAGGATATTTACGTGGAAGATCTGATCGAAGATTACCCGGAATCGGTTGAGTATTTGATGAAAGAAGGGATCCGCTGCCTTGTCTGCGGCGAACCAATATGGGGAACCCTGGAAAGCGCGGCGAAAGAAAAAGGCTTTAACGACGATGACATTATCAGATTTGTAAATGATTTGAACAAACTTCCTTTCAAAAATATTTGAAAAGTTTTTTGCGAAGTTCAACTCTTATCCAATAAAGAACATCTTAATCTTTCTCTTGATCTTAAACTTGAACTCCATACCTGTGCCCCTAATCAAGCTGAAAATTTCTTCGCCTTGAGAAATAAAAAAATACATGTTAATTTTTACGGGACAGATACAAATCATTATTATTTCATTCCTGGCCGGGAGTACTTTTTTATAGAAATTTCTACGGTTTTTCAGCTTCATTTTTAATTTAAATTCTTCAAAGGAGAAAACATGAAAGTCAACCGTAGGGAATTTTTCGGCAAGACTATAAAAGGCATTGCGGTAATAGCACTTCCAGGTATCTTAAGCAGCGTACTGGAAAGCTGTTCGAATAATTCGAATCCCGTTAACCCCGCAGATGTTTCGGCTCTTCAGACCGTAAACGCTACTTCGCAGAACGGAGTAATTAGTTTAAAAATAGATTCTTCTTCTCCGCTGTCCAAGAACGGCACCGCCGCCATGGTTCAATTTCAAAACGGCATTCTGCTTGTCGATCACCCCTCCGGAAATAGTTTCAATGCTCTCTCTTCCATTTGTACGCATCAGGGCTGTACAATAACCCAATACGATGCGAACAAACAGGACTTTGTTTGCCCCTGCCACGGTTCGGTATTCAGTGCAACCGGACAAGTTGTGAACGGGCCGGCCGGTTCTCCCTTGTCTTCTTATCAAACGCAGTATTCAAACGGAACATTAACAATTAAGGTCTGAAAATCTTTAACAGGCGGAATGCGAAAATTCATATTTGATTCGCAGCTCACTTAAAAAAAACTGCCGTTTTGTTAAATTTGCCAATACTTTAGTCATGCTTTTTACAAATTATCGGGAAGTTTTATATGAGCGCATTATTCAGTCCGTTGAGGATCAGAGATATTGTATTTAAAAACAGAATCTTCGTTTCGCCGATGTGCCAATATTCCAGCAGCGACGGTCGGCCGAATGATTGGCATCTTGTGCATTTGGGCAGCAGGGCAGTGGGAGGCGCGGCTTTGGTAATGATGGAAGCAACGGCGGTATCGCCGGAGGGAAGGATTTCACCCGCAGACGCCGGGATCTGGAACGAAACTCAGTCAAGGGAATATGCAAAAATAACAAAATTTAGTAAAGACCGGGGATCCGTTCCGGGGATTCAGATTGCTCATGCGGGAAGGAAAGCTTCGACCCGTGTTCCGTGGCTCGGGAACGGACCGCTATCAGCGGACGAGGGGGCCTGGGAAACATTGGCACCCAGCGGCATTCCTTTCGATAAGGAATACCCCGCACCTAAAGAAATGACGGAAGAGGATATTAAAAACGTCATTTCGCAGTTCAGAGATGCATCCGTACGGGCATTGGATTCCGGTTTTGAAGTAATTGAGATACATATGGCTCACGGTTACCTTCTGCACGAATTTTTATCTCCTCTTACCAACAAGCGACTTGATTTATACGGAGGAAGTTTGGAAAACAGGATGTGACTCCCGCTGGAAACAGCAGAAGCTATCAGGAGTATTATCCCGGAAACCATGCCTCTGTTCGTCCGTATTTCGGTTACCGACTGGACCGAGGGCGGATGGGATTTGTCACAGTCTCTCGAACTGGCCGGACAATTGAAATTAAAAGGCGTTGATTTAATCGACTGCTCCAGCGGAGGAGTAATTCCCC
>JBJKOY010000312.1:0-2003 GCA_046706945.1 Ignavibacteriaceae bacterium
TCCGCGTTATATAAAATCCTTTGGAATAAGCCGCTAATTTTTTCGAATGGTTTTAATAATATAAAGATTTAATTAGCGCATTCCCGGCTATATCGACTTTTTATCAATATGCGGTTATTTTGTGCCATTAATATAGTATTCACTCCCAGTATTTAAATCGAAAACCAGTAATTAACCTTTATAAAAAAAATATTATTCGGATATATTTTTCCGTAGTTGTTTAAGACGTTATACACGGAGCCGTTTCCCGGGTTACTGTAATTTGTCCTGTCCTGCGACCACACCAGATAAATCTGAGAACCGGGAAGATATTCCCATCTTAAAACAAGATTTGATCTGAACTGGAAAAAATTGAAATCCGGGTTCGCGAAAGCGTATCCCGTCTGAGAATTATTTCCGGGTACTTCGTAATTATCGCCGCCGAGAACCGGGTTCAGGATTACGAACCTGTTATTATAATCATTCGCCCTTGAATCGGTTACGCTTTTAAATTCGGAATACTTGCCGGCGGAAGCAAAGGGGCTGCCGTAATATTGAACCGACAGTTCGGTTGTTATATTATAATCAATCCTGAAAGTTGCGCTAACCGTATTCTGGACAACTTTTCCCAGCAGATAATTCGTTTCGTTACCGACCTGTTCGGAACTTATATACTGCAGCTTGTTTACGTTTGAAGAGTAAGATGTACCTAATGATATTTTTAAAGTATTGGCAGGCATAAACGAAATACCCGGCTGGACCAGGTAGGAGGATGCGCTTTGATTACCGGAGTTGGAAAAATTTGCGGTTAAATCGAAAAATACTTTTTCCGAAGGGTCCGTTCTAAGGTATATACCGTTCGACCATACCGGCGGGACAAGCATTGCATTGCCGCCGCGAAGCAGTCGCGTATCCAAAGCCCGCGACGTATAGTCTACCGATGCGGAAACAGCCCATTTGTTCAGGAATTCGAGATAAATATTTAAACCGCCGCCCGAGGATAAATAATCCAATCCGAAATCCCAGTTGTTGTTTTGTTCGAAACCTACGGAATATGTTCTGAAAATAGAAACGGGTTTGTTAACAAAATAAGAAACGGAATTAACCTGGTTGATAATGTCGGCCGTTTGCATAAATCCGAGGTCGTTCAAATCAAGACCCGGCGAGCGCCAGTTTATTTCCGTCGAATACCGCCACAGCCCGCTTCCCTTTCCTATATTCGCGCTCCCGCCGTACCCGGAAAGAAATGTCAGGCTGCTGTCGAAATGCAGATAACCCGCGTCCGGTCTTTGATAATACCTCGCCGACGAGCTTTGGAGAATATCCATCGCTTCCCGGCTGCCGTTTATATAGCTGCCAATGAATTTTGCATTCAAGTAAAATTCCTTATCGTTCCATTGATGAAGCAGGTCCATCCCGCCGGTGAAGGCGTTCCGGTGCATGAATTCTAGCTGCGGGCTTTTAATAAACCTGTTGGCGGAAGTAAAGATGCCTCCAAGAACGGTATTGCCCCCTCCGAAATCCTGCTGCACCCGGCCGATAAAATAACTAGTCAGCGGTTCTACGCTTATACTGCTTTCCCTTCCGGAAGAATAAACCGTTGCCTGCTGGTTCGCCGTAAAGCTCTGCAAAACGCCCACCGAAAGTCCTCCGGCGGTTTTCCCGCTGATTTTTACTGCGCTTAGGATGGTAGTATTGTCTGGGAAATTTATATACTCGCCGTCTTTAAGATCGGGAGAGTAGCCGGGAGAATGTCCTATCCTGCGGCTGTAAAAAAGATTAACGTCGTCGAGATCGAAGCTGAAGATATTTTTCCCTTCGAGAAAAAACGGGCGTTTCTCATCGTAGAAAGTTTCAAAAGCGGAAAGGTTCATAACCGAAGGATCCGATTCCACCTGTCCGAAGTCCGGGTTAACGGTAAGATCAGCGGTGAAATTACTCGACAGTCCTATCTTTGCATCCAGTCCTAAATTTCCCAGCCACGATCTTCCTTTGTCTTTAAACGGGTTGCCGGCCTCGCTCCG
>JBJKOY010000313.1:0-2661 GCA_046706945.1 Ignavibacteriaceae bacterium
AATACGTTCTGACTAATAAAATCGAGGGTTATCTGTTTATCTCGAATGCGGGCACCGATTCCGTAAGAGCGGAATATTTCAGCAAGAACAGCGGGAATTACAAAGCGCTTGAGAATATATCCGCCGCATTCAACAATGCCAGGAGGGATTTGATTTTAAGGAGTGAAAATATTGATCCGTATATAATAAATTCCATAAACAGCAGTATACAGGTGCGTCATATACTGGTTGAAAGAAACGGCAAGGATAAACACTCGGATTTCTTATATTATTTTTTTACCTCCTATATTTATATCATTTTATTAATGATGATGATATTATCGTCCGGCGGCATGCTGATCAGGAGTCTTATTGAGGAAAAATCAAACCGCTTAATAGAAATACTCATATCGAGCTGCAAGCCCGACGAGCTACTGGGCGGTAAGGTATTGGGACTGAGTTCGCTCGGTTTAACGCAGGTAATAATATGGACGCTGCTGGGAATATCGCTCGCCGCGGCGGGAATTATCCCGATGCAGGTCTTTAACAACCTAATACCTATTTTTATATACTTTTTGTTCGGTTTTATATTCTATACCGCTATATTCGTGGGTATCGGTTCTATAGTAACAACGGAACAGGAAGCACAGCAAATAACGAGCTATTTAAGTTTAATATTAGTCCTCCCAATCGTAATGACCGTGCCTGCAATCGAAAACCCGAATTCGTTTTGGGTCCATCTGCTGTCGTATATTCCGTTTACAATTCCGTCCATAATGATCCTGCGGATTAACATAGGAATGATACCTGAATGGGAAGTTCTTGTATCTTCCTTAATAATGATTTTTTCGATATACCTGGTCGTCAACGTATCTTCGAAAATATTCAGGATAGGAATTTTGTCCTACGGTAAAAAACCGTCGCTGAAAGAATTAGCCGGTTGGCTTAAATCGGATTAGAAGTATTTATTTAATTATTTTCTTGCGAATAAACATATGCTGTATCTTGCGTCGGCCTTGGCCGCAATATTGCCAATGCTTATTTACCTCGTCTTAATCTGGCGGTTCGACAGATACGATAGGGAGCCTTTCGGACTTGTTCTGAAGAACTATCTGTGGGGGGCGCTTGGTGCTATTATTCTGGCCGTTTTAGGAAGCATGATACTATCGGCCGGTCTTGCCCAGTTAATTCCTAACAAAGCGGATTTAAGCAATGCCGAGACCATATATGTCGCTCCGTTCGTCGAGGAAATTACCAAGGGCATGTTTTTATTAATTACGGTTTCAAATAAAAAATTCGATAATATGACGGACGGGATTGTGTACGGAGGAGCTATAGGACTCGGGTTCGGAATGACCGAAAACTTTCTGTATTTTATAGCGTACGGGCATAACCTGCAGGAATGGCTGATAATTGTGATTATCAGGACTTTATTTTCGGCCGTAATGCATTGCGTTGCAACTGCAACTTTCGGGGCTTTTCTGGGATACGCGAAATTCAAAGGAATTTCCTACAAACTGACGTTTCCTATAATCGGCCTGGCTATTGCCATGTTTATTCACTTTGCATGGAATTTCAGCGTAAGCTTTCAATCGACCGCAGTTCTGGGCTTTATATTTATGTTTTTCACTGTAATAATTTTTATTACGGTTTTCACGGTATCGGTGTGGAGCGAAAAAAGGATTATTTACAGGGAACTTCTTGAAGAAGCGGTAGATGGTCTTATCCCCATCGAACATCTGGAGGTTTTAAATTCTGCCAAAAGAAACCGGCGCGGCTGGGTTGATGAAGGCATCAGGAAATTATATATTAGAGCAGCTACAACTTTGGCATTTAGAAAACTGGAACTGCAGAATTCCTCAGGGTCAAGCAGGGAATTTTATGAGAAGGACGTGGAATATTACAGAAATTTTATACATAACTTACTTTTACATTCCGGCAGTAAATAAATGGTAAAATCCAATTCTTGCATTTATTTGATTTCAAATTTCCCGGTATTTAATTTAGAAGAAATAAGGGAATTCAATATATTTAATAAAAAAGATTCTTCTGCCCTTTTCTCCGCATTAATATACAATCACAGGCAGAACTTTATATCATCCAGGAATAATAACCATATCGTTTATTGTTTTGATGGATCAGATAGGAACCGTATCCCGGCCGATTTGGAAGAAGAGTCATCTGTCCAGTTCTGCGAAGAGGGACATAATAAGTCTTCGATTAGATTATTGGCCGAAAGATTTTTCGGAAATTATATCAACAACCTTGTTGTCTTCGGACCTTCAATCGGCTTTACCCCTGGAGAGATAGACAGGGCGATGAACCTTTTATCAATGAACGACGAAGCGGTTGTCCTCGGAAAGAGTTTTAACGAAGAAGTCGTGTTTATAGGCTTTAATTCTTACAACCAGGAACTATTCGATTCGATCGACGGTTCAGGAGGCAACTTCGACCGAATATTGGCCGACGTTAACAGACACGAAAATTTTATTCACATAATGGGAAACTATCAATTTATTAAGGACCTGGAAGATTTTAAGCGGCTGTACGCGGAACTTTCGAAAAAAGAAAGCTGGGCATACTGCAACCAGCAGATGCACGAGCAATTCACGCAGCTTTTTATAGAATACAAGGGATTATTGAAATGAGTGCGGTCGGTATTTTCGGCGGGACGTTTGATCC
>JBJKOY010000314.1:0-7023 GCA_046706945.1 Ignavibacteriaceae bacterium
CTCAATTTAGCCACTTTACGGGTTATACCCTCCTTGTGCATAACGTTAACTACGTCCTCTACATCCTTATAAGCCGCCGGCATTTCTTCGGCTATCGTTTTGTAGCCCTTTGCTTTTATAGTTATCCCCTGCTTTTTCAATTCGCTTATCAAGTCCCTGTGTCCGGCATCTTTAAGGGCTTTATGACGGCTCAAGCTTCTTCCAGCTCCGTGGCAGGAGCTTCCGAAAGTTTCCGCCATCGCTTTTTCCGTACCTACCGCGACGTAGGAGTATCGGCCCATATCGCCGGGAATTAAAACAGGCTGCCCTATATTTTGATATTTGACCGGTATTTTGTCGTTACCCGGGGGGAACGCCCTGGTGGCTCCTTTTCTGTGCACGCACACTTTTTCGGGTCTGCCGCCGATATCGTGTTTTTCTATTTTGGCAATATTATGACATACATCGTATACCAATTTAAAATCAAGTTCCGAATTTTTCATCGACAGTGTTTTTAAAATGCTTTCCTTGGCCAGGTGCATAATTACCTGGCGGTTCGCCCAGGCAAAGTTCGCTGCCGCCTGCATGCCGGCTAGATAATTTTGACCTTCCGGCGAATTAACCGGCGCGCAAGACAGCTGCTTGTCGGGCAGACGGAATCCAAACCTATCTCCGGCTTTCAACAGAATTTTAAGATTATCGTCGCAAACCTGGTAGCCGAATCCACGCGAACCGGTATGGATCAGGATTGCAAGCTGACCTGCAAACAATCCCATCGCATCCGCAGCTTCCTGGTAGTACAATTCTTCCACAACATCGATCTCAAGGAAATGGTTCCCCGAACCAAGAGTACCGACCTGTTCCATTCCCCTTTCAAAAGCTCTATTGCTGACGGCGTCCGGGTCGGCGTTTAAAAGTCTGCCGTTCTCCTCGGTAAACTCAATATCTGAAGAACAGCCGAAATTATTTTCGACTGCCCATCCGGCGCCTTTTAACATAACATTTTTCAAATCGGATGCATTTAATTTCTTTATGGCTCCGCCTGCTCCAACTCCCGCAGGAATGGAATTATAAAGATCGGCAACCAGCGCATCGATCTTATTTTTCACTCTATCGTATTCCAGAGATGTCGCGGCCAGCCGCACCCCGCAGTTTATATCGTATCCTACTCCGCCAGGGGATATTACTCCCTCGTTAAAATCCGTAGCAGCCACCCCGCCGATAGGAAATCCGTAACCCCAGTGGATGTCCGGCATGGCAAGGCTGTATTTCTTAATACCCGGCAGATGAGCCACGTTGATTACCTGTTTAAGAGCGTCCCCGCAAGAACTTTCCTCGATCATTTTCCGGGAAATGTATATTCTTCCCGGCACCAGCATTCCGCTTTCAGGCGGTATCTCCCATAAGTTTTCCCTTATATTTAGTAATTCTATTCCGTCGATTTTCATTTTAATGCCGGTTAAATATCAAATACAAGAAGAGTAATATATTTCCCGTTTATTTTTTTTACTTCCATCTGGTGAAAAGTAACGGCCTTTATTTCCGACTTAACAACACCGGAAGATCTATTGTATTGAGAACCGTGAACTTTAATTACCGAATCGCAATGCCGGCCGGCGGTGTTGAAAGATACGATTTCCATCCGCGACGGGATCCACTTATTTAAAAGGAATAAATAATTCAACTCAGATAAGAATCCCACAAGCAGTTCCTCGAAGGTGCCCTCCGAAAATTCCAGAGTTTTTTCTTCTTCCACGGCTCCGGAATACGGTCCTGCTATCATTTCCCTCCAGACATTATAGCCCGCGTAAAGCAAGTCTTCCAGCTTATCGCCTTTAATTTCCGCCGCGAAATCAGCCGTATGATCTATTAATTTATAATCCCAGCTCATACCGAAATATAAAAATATCAAAATAATAAAGTAATTACTTTATAAATATTTAAATCCCGAATTAATTTATTTGGAATCTTTTAATTCTCTTTTATTAAATTAACATTTCAAATGATTTACTTTAATAAGATAAGATAAATGAACGGCTTAAGCGAACATCACAAAGGGATATTTGCGGTTCTGGCTGCCGCTCTTCTCTGGAGCACCGGCGGATTATTAATCAAATTGATTACCTTTAATGCGATGCAGATATCATTTTTCAGATGTTTAATTGCCGCGATCGTTTTCGCAATCGTATTTAAAAAAGAGATACTGGCCGTAAATCTGTTCACGTTTGTTAATGCGCTTTTTTATGCGGCGGTTCTGATTTTTTTCGTGCTTGCAACAAAGAAGACAACGGCGGCCAACGCTATTTTCCTTCAGTCAACCGCTCCTATTTACGTGCTTATATTCGAACCGATAATAAATAAAACAAGCTACGAAAGGATCAATATCATCACGATAATTGTCTGCTTCCTGGGCATGCTGCTGTTCTTTACCGGGAAATTATCCCCGGGCGATCTTTTGGGAAATATCTATGCCCTGCTGGCCGGTCTGGCATTTGCGGCATTCTTTTTGGGAATGCGCAAGAATAAGCATGAGTATCATTACAGTTCAATTTTTTTCGGCAACCTGCTGGTAGCCTTGATCTGCATTCCGTTCGTTACCTCGCTTCGTTCGATCTCCTTTTCCGATTTATGGATGGTTGCTTTCCTCGGTGTTTTTCAGATCGGTCTGGCATATACTTTTTTCAGCAAAGGATTAAAGAGGATCCTGGCAATAGAAGCCTCGCTGATATCGCTTGCGGAACCTGTTCTTAATCCGGTCTGGGTTTTTATCGGGTACGGGGAAGTGCCTTCGGCAATGGCTATATTGGGAGGCATAGTAATAATATCCGCCATAACTTTAAGAACGCTTATTGTCGAAACATCCCTTATGAGACGAAGCTTTAAGAATACCTGACTCTTCCAGAACTTTATTTTAATTGAAAGCGGAAGCGGTATGCAGGTTCCTTTTACTTCCGTAATGAGGGTATCAACCGGTTGTATTCCTCTTTTACAAATCTATGCCGTTCCCTTTGCGCGATAAGATATAATTCATTCTACGTCCCAATAATCCGGCTACAGGCAAGGAAGAAACTTCTTTTCCCAATGCGACCACAGCGAAATACATGTGTCTGATTACCGCCCGCGGATTAGCGGCTTTGTTCATCAGCATTTTAAGAAAATTCTGCAGAAGTATTTCATCGTTGACGCGACGAATTAACTTATTCCCGATCAAATCGATAACGGTTAACCGAAGGATATAATTAATGAAGGTTATTTCATCCTTATTGGCGGCATATTTTTCCGAAATTCTATTTACTGTTTTAATCCATGTCCTGATTAAATGATTACATTCCGGATTATATAGTCCGGCAATTTTTAAGATGATTCCGGCGGAGAACTGCTTAGCCATCCTTTCCCTGGCATTTTCCGGCGATAAATTCTTTAAGAGCATCTTTGCCGTTTTTTCGGGTACCTTTAATATTAACGATAACAATGCCGATTCCATATTTTCAATCTCCCCGGCGGCATACCAGGGTATTGCCCCGGTTTTCAAATAATATAAAACGACATTTAAGAGAAAATCTTCCCTGCTCAAAACTTGTTTTCGAAATAACCCGGTATTATCGGACGCGGCGGATTTTATAATTTTACCTTCAGGTGTTACCATTTGAATTTTCCCCGCGGAGGGAAGCATATTCATCCTTAAGTGCAGAAGCTCGGATATTTTTTCCTTTATTTTTGCCGGAAGGTCTTTTTCCATATCATGTTCGGTAATCCTTCCCAAATTTAATTCCAGTTTATCGAACATGACAATACTGTCCGCGGTGAAATACTCGTCAAACACTTCGTTAAGAACTTTTAATACTTCCGAATTATATATCCCGTTTATTTTTTCCCGGGTTTCATTAATTTTATTATTATCCTTCAGCCGGATTTCAATGACATGCTTTTTAATATGATGAATCTGCGGATCCATTTATTCTCTCCTCAATATTATTTATTTGCGGAAGGATTGAAGATGTTCGGTATTCCGGAAAAGGCAAATATTATTATAATACCAACTACCTTCCGATCGCAACAAACCGCCCGCCGCCAAAACTATCTCTCCTTTTCTTTTTTCGGGATCTCCGGATTTTGTTCAACATATTCCGTAATAATTACTTCTTTATCCGGCTGTTCCGGATCGGATTTCCTTTTATCGGCAGTTAATTCGTCGTCTATAATGATTTTTATTACGAGTTCTGTAATTTTTACGGGCATATAAATTGACTCCTCCAAAATTTTATCGAGATCTATTATGACGTACAAATAAACAATGATCTTTGAACGTCTTTTATATCATTTAATTAGACTTCACTATCCGAAGATAATAAATGTTCTAGTAATTTTATATAAATAGAAGCCTCTTAACCGGGGTACATTAGAACATAATTAAATAATTGCGACTTGTCAAGAGAGAAAAATTCTTGTAGGGGCTGCGATAGAAAACAGGTTCAAAATCCCGGCGGGTTTTTTATATTGCCTTTGTACTTCTCTGCGGAACCGAACTTTAAACCTGTTACTTTTAAGTCAGGTCAAAGCCGTCGTCTTTATTTTATCTTTTAAAGATGTAATCTATTTTACTATAATCAATTAACAGAGTGATAAGGTGAAAAGTATCTTCAAGAGAAATTTTCTTCTACGTAATAAACGTAACAATCGGCCATTTTATCGTGCCACATCTGCTTGTTTTTGTCCCAGAAGGCGCTTAGATATCCGATATAGCAAAACAGTCCGGAAATAAATCTGCCGAATGCAAAACCGTAGTAAACAGACAATATTAATTTAAATAGCTGAATTACTAATATGCGCACGAATATTATCCGGAAACTTCTTTTAAAATTAAGGCCTTCCGGTCTGTCACATACCGTTTGAGAATTTATATCCAATTTTTTTGAGATTACCTTTAATAAATTGATTTATTTGATCTTACGGTATTTTAATCGAAAGAATTTTCCGAAAATATTATACAAGCTTAGGATAATTATAATCCGATACTCCAGTTCCCCGTATTAAGAGAGTTAAGCTCATAGAGAAATTATATCCGATACTCAAGTCGTCTGAAAAGAAACGCGCAGAAAAATTAATTGAAGCGAAGAGGTTTAATAATAGCCAGAGGTAAAAGCGGAAACTCCCTCGTAATCCGGATATTTATTTCCGGTTAATAGTCTACAGGCAGTATGACAAACGAGACTTAAATTTACGACTGTTTTATCAGAATTGATCGCTATGCGAACAGTTTCTAATCTTAAGCGGTTAAATTCAGTTAATTTTTTGTCGACAGTCCGAAAATATTCAGCTTAAAATCTTTCAACAAATTTTTTGCTTCGGAAACCTGTTTTTCATTTACATAGAATACGGCAGGGACAATTAAAGGATCAAGGCTAAGGAAATTTTCGCCGGCTGTGTAATAATCGATTCCACCGTCCTTAAATATCGATTTTATCAACGCAATATCTCCCTGGTTTAAAGATGACAGGAATTCAACGTAATTTTCTTTATTAAATGTTTTAGGCGGATCATAATTAAAATCAATCATAGTCTCGCATTCCGGGCAGTGGATTTTTCCTTCCTTTTTTTCTTCTTTGGAAGTAAACAAATCTGTCCCGCAGCTAGGACATATAAATCTATCAGGCACCTTTATCTCCATAGAAGCAGATTCCTTACGGAGAAGTATTTGGCATTCAGGGCTTTTACAATAATAAAATTCCTTACCTGCGACCAGGCACGATTCGCAGTAATCCTTTCCGCAGCCGTGGCATATGGAATAGGCTTTTTTATCGGGATGATTTGCGCAGTATTTCATAATACACTTTCAAAATTATATTACTAATGTAGTTAATATAATAATTATATAATGCGATCAACTTAAGTTATATAAATTAGATTTCCTTATTTCAGCAAAGTCATCTTGCCGGTTAAAACTACATTTTGCAGTTCGACGGCATAAATATATATTCCGCTCGGCAGAGAGTTCCCGTAATTGTCGACGCCTTCCCAGACGACATTGTAAATTCCGCTGCCTTTAACATGTAAAAACATTGTGCGGACTACCTGTCCCAGGATATTATAAATCCTTATGTTTACCACGCCGTTAAAGTTTGTGTTGATTTTAAATCGTATAGTAGTAACCGGATTAAACGGATTCGGATAATTCCCGAGAAGCTCCAGAACTGACGGACGGTCATTGGCCGGACTTTTGTCCTTTTTCACTTCGGTTGCATTTCCGGTAAAGCTTGTGAACGATGTAACTATTCCGTATGCCTTGCTCAAACTTATAATTTGATTCTTAACGGCAGCGGCTTCTTCGCTGCCCGAAACTAATGCGTAATAACGAATGAAGAGGGATTCGATTTTTTGTTTTGCCCATATCTTCGGAAGGAACTGGTTACCGGAAACCGAGGAATCGCTCAGCAGAACGGTATAATCGTACGATACCGGTTTCCCGAAAGCTTTGCCCGACAATGTAATCTTAACTGGCTGCGCCTTATCGTATCTTCCCGCAACTATCATTTGCTTGCCTTTGTAAAGGTTCGGCAGCGAATCGGGATACGTCTGTGTAACAACCGGCGGATCGAAGGCGATACGGCTGTCGAGCAGTACGGGATTTCTGATTGTCATGTAAAAATCTGTTATGCTTGAATACAATTCGTCATCGCCCAGAAATTCGGCAAGCCCGTTGTTATGCAGGGACATGAGAGTCAGCAGCTGCTTGTTGACGTCATCTCCGATTCCGAAACTGAATAAAAAGATCTGCTTTTCACTGGACTTGATAAGATCGTCGATATACTGAACCAGGTCGGATATTACTGTTATTCCGGCAGTCGGCTGACCGTCGGTCAGGAAAATAATTATGTTCGCGGTACTGTCGTTGGCATAAGTAAATTGAGGTACCGCAACGGCAAATGCGCCTGAAATGCTCGTCATATTCCTGGCATACAGGTTAGAGATATAAAGAAGCGCCGAATCCCGTGATTGGGGGGTATAAGCGACATGTTCCGGGCGGAACGACGAAACTACATCGTC
>JBJKOY010000315.1:0-4685 GCA_046706945.1 Ignavibacteriaceae bacterium
GATTCAGGATTTGCTGAACGACAAGCAGGACAGGCTGGTTCTGCACCGGCTTGTTTTCCCGAAGCTCGGGTCCGAAACCAAAATGGAACTGGCCGCTGCCGAAGAATCCGAACAGCCGGATATAGTATTAAAAAGCCGGATCAAGGACTCGCTTAATACCGTATATACAGTGAAAAACACGATATCTCCTTTCGACATCGGCAGTCTGCAAAAACTTTTTATCCTTGATAATTATCCCGTCAAACTTGACAGCGATTTGAAATATTTAATAATAACAGACTCAGAAGACGAAGGCAGCACAGTCGGGGGCATCTGCTATAAAATATTGTATCCTAAAATCGCGCAGATAGAAGGGATAGAAATAGCGCGTCCGTACAGAGGGAGGGGACTGGCAGGCAGACTTATTAAAGACCTTTGCAAACGCCTGAGTTCGGAAGGAATTAAAACAGTAACGACGCATTATTATTTAAGAACGTTCTTTGAAAAATCCGATTTTAAAATGGACAACAGGTACGGAGGACTGGTGAAGTTTTTAAAATAAAAGAGGCTGCCCCGCAGGCAGCCTCTTTTTATTATCTTTAACTCAACTTCTTAAACGTCATAGTACAACGAAAATTCATACGGATGGGGCTGCAGAGCCATCGGCTTGATTTCCTTATCCGTCTTATATTTTATCCATGTTTCAATCACATCGGCAGTAAATACATCGCCCTTCAATAAAAATTCATGATCTTTTTCAAGAGCGGCTAATGCTTCGTTAAGACTTCCGGGAGTTGAAGGAACGTCTTTCAGCTCCTCGGGAGACATGTCGTAAATGTCCTTATCCAGAGGATCTCCGGGATCTATCCTGTTTATTACCCCGTCAAGGCCTGCCATCATGATAGCGGAAAAAGCCAGATAAGGATTGGAAGAAGCATCGGGGCATCTGAATTCGACTCTCTTGGCTTTCGGGCTGGGCGAATACATGGGGATCCTGATTGAAGCGCTTCTATTCCTCTGCGAATAAGCTAAATTAACCGGAGCTTCGAATCCGGGAACAAGTCTCTTATAAGAATTAGTAGTAGGATTGGTAAATGCAAGCAACGCGGACGCATGTTTCAGAAGTCCGCCTATATAATAAAGTCCCATTTCGCTCAATCCCGCGTAACCGGAGCCGGCAAAAAGAGGCTTGCCTTTTTTCCAAAGACTCGTATGAACGTGCATTCCGCTTCCGTTGTCCCCGAAAATAGGTTTCGGCATATAAGTAACCGTCCTGCCGTTCTTCTTTGCGGTATTTTTAACTATATATTTAAAAAGAAGCAACTGATCTGCAGCCCTGACCAGAGGTTGAAAACGAAGGTCAATTTCGCACTGCCCGCCGCTTGCAACTTCATGATGCTGAGCTTCAACTTCTATTCCGCAATTAATCAAATTAACGACCATTTCGTTCCTTAAATCCATCAGCGCGTCGGTAGGCGGAACGGGGAAATATCCTTCTTTGTATCTCGGTTTATAACCCAAATTCGGTCCCTCGTCCCTTCCCGAATTCCATCTTCCTTCAGCGGAGTCTACCATATAAAAACTGCCGTTGGGCTTGGAATCGAAACGCACATCGTCGAAAATAAAGAATTCGGCTTCGGGTCCGAAGTAAACCGTATCGGCCAGGCCGGTAGAAATTAAATATGATTCCGCTTTCTGCGCAATATTCCGGGGACAGCGCGAATACTTTTCTTTAGTTGCCGGTTCGTATACGTCGCAAGTCAAACTGACGGTAGGAATAGATATAAACGGATCGAGGAACAGTGTATTAGGATCAGGGATTATCAACATATCGCTTTCATTAATTGATTTCCATCCGCGTATCGAAGATCCGTCGAATCCCAAACCGTCAACGAACGAATTGGCATCGAACTGGTTTACCGGAACCGTAAAATGCTGCCATTGTCCGGGGAAATCCATAAACTTAAGATCGACAAATTTTATATCGTTGGTCTTTATGAACTGAAGGACATTGTCAACAGGTGAATTACTTTTTCCCATATGCTTACCTTTATTTTTTTATTATTGTTTATTAACTATATTTCTATCATCGTTGTTTCTTTTGTAGTTGAAAGAACAAAAGTCGTTTTGGTAGCAATTACGCCGGGCCACGATTGAATTTCACCGAGAAGCTTTTCAAGCGCTTCGGTGTTTTTCACAATTGCTTTAAGCAGGTGAGAACCTTCGCCGAGAACGGAATGACACTCGATTATATGCGTTACTTTTTCAACTTTTGCCGCGAAACCTTTATAAAATTTGGAAGATTCCATTGTAACCAGAATATACGCCATAATATCGTAGCCGAAAGATTTTTTATTCAACTTTGCGTAATAACCTTCTATTATTCCCCTTTCTTCCAATTTATGCAGCCTTTCGCTCACCGAAGGTATCGAAAGTCCGATTGATTCCGCAATAACGTTTCGTTTGGTTCTTCCGCTCTTTTGGAGTATATTTAAAATTTTAATATCTAAGTCGTCTAGCATTTTGTGCCTAATTTTTTAAGGAATTATATATTCTTTAGCTTTAAATATAAGGCAAGTATTGCATTGATGCAACATGAATTTTCTTCAATCCGAAAATATTTTTGGGATGTGATTTGCAATTATTTGTATTATTATCGAATAATACTCAAAGGCTGAAATAAAGACGGGGATTTATTCAATCCGCATAACTTATTTTAAGTTAACGCTTAAAGTAAGGTAAAATTATGTTTTTAGCAAGTCGGAGAATAAGTAACGACGTATAATTATGGTATTCCCGGCCGCCGATTGGTTTAAATTTTATTTATTTCCGGATTCGCTTTCTCCAGCCTTTACCTTTTTTATGCCGTAAGGAGTAAAAAATATTTTATCCCTTTGAACTTCACGGAACAGCGAAAGATTTTCTTCCGGTCTTTCCTGAATTTTGTGGAACAAATGGTACTGGACGGCAATATTGTTCAACGACTTTACTTTAATTCCGCACAATGACAATCTGAACTCAACATCGGTATCTTCGCCTACGGAAGGAGCCCGGTATCTTTCGTCGAAACCGTTTATTTTAAGAAGGTCCGCGGCATTAACGGAGAAATTGCAGCCCAGGATCCCCCTCTTTTTCCCTGTTAAAATAATTTCTTAAAAACTTATTTTTAAAATATAATCCTTTTTCTACGTCGAATGATTTTCCGAAAAGTCCGTCGTCGACGAGTAAAATAAAATTATTTTCCAGGAATCCGTCTTTAATTTTTCCCGGTGTTAATTTGGAAGTGATTCTTTCCGAAAGATTAACCCTTCTCCCGGTTAGGCAGTAATTTTGCTCCCGGTTGGTCAGATGTTCTTTTACGAATTCGGAATGGGGGATGCAGTCGGCATCCATAAAGATCAGGTATTCGCTCTTAGCCGTAGCAACGGCTTTATTCAATATCCTGTTCTTCCTGAATCCGCTTTTCTTCTGCCTCAAATGTACAATGGGATAATTAGACATCCGGCATGTTCTTTCCAATTCTCTTACGACCTCGGGAGAAGATCCGTCGTCCGCAATGATAATTTCAAAGTCCTTAACCGTCTGCCTTTCCAAGCCTGCAAGAACAAGCTTAAGGTAATCGATCCGGTTAAAAAAAGCCAGTATTATGGAAGCTTTATACATTTCCGTTTAATCTTCGGTAAAACCTTTTTTAGCTTCTTTATCTTTTTCTTTTTTCCTATCATAGGTATTCCTGCCGGAAATTACCTTCGGAGGTTTCCGGGGAACCGGGATCCTTCTTTTTTTACCGGACTTAATTTTAATTTTTTCTTTTTCCGCGGGCATGATTTCTTAAGTCTTGAAATTATACAATTAAAATAAGGATTTTTTCTTCATTATTCACACAAGCGCCGTACCGTAAAAAGGGATTGAAAATAACCGCAAAAATATTATTTTCTTACAAAAGGCGAGAACTGCCTTCCGAATATATATGAAATAATGAAAAATTTCCAGCGAAAGGAGCTTATATGGTTAAAGCTGTGTGGAATAATCAGGTGTTAGCGGAAAGCAAGGAAATCAAAAATCTTGATGGAAATATTTATTTTCCGCCCGGTTCACTCAAGAAGAAATTTTTTAAGAAAAGCTGGACGCATTACGTTTGTCCGCGGAAAGGGACGGCGAATTATTATAATATCGATGTCGACGGGAATATCTACTGGAATGCGGCGTGGTACTATCCCAATCCTTCGAAAGTTGCTTCTTCCATAAAAAACTACATCTCTTTTTCAAAAAATGTGGAAGTAATAAAAGAATAAAAAACACTCGCCCGGGATACTGCAGTGTCCGGGCGGCGTTGCCTTATCTTGAGGAATCTATATAATCCAATAATTTTTTTAACGACGATTGTTCCTGCTCGCTTAGTTTATTTATTACAATATCCCGCGCTATTAAAATCCAGCGGGTATTTAAATATCTTAGCGCATACTGAATTTCATCGTTATGTCGCTCCGGGTCATCGAGCACCATTTGCGAAAATTTTACGGCGGCTTTAACCGCTACTATATTGGGAATAAAATTATTGTTTGCAATGCCGACAAGGGTGGTTATATTCTCGAACGATTCCGAGCAAAGTTCAACGGCTTTCATCCCGGCCTCCGTCATCAAATCAATTTTGTGCAGAATCCGTAATTCTTTATTCGTACTTATATTTATCAGCTCAGTAATGT
>JBJKOY010000316.1:0-6244 GCA_046706945.1 Ignavibacteriaceae bacterium
ATACTAATATTCTTTTGGGTTTTAACCTTAGTAGCAAAATATACAACCTGGAGTATTGACCTTATTAGCTTATTTCAATTTATAAACCACGATTATTTATCTCTTGACTTAGAAAAATATATTTTGGGCAGATTTGAAATTCACATGAAAGTTAAAAAAATTTTTTATACGTAATAATTTTTATGTAAATTATTGGGTATTTTTTAAATAATTTTGCATTTATAAAATAATTTCGTCGGAGGGGATTATATTTAGGATAGAATTATATCTCACCGAAGATAAATTAAAAAAAATTCAGGTCCTTGCTGAATTTATTTATGATTTTAGTATGGGAATTGCTGAAATAGATAGTACGGATTACTGGGAAAACCTAAAATCGGGAAATTCATCACTGAAAAAATTACTTAATCAATTTCAAGTCTATCAATAATAATAGCGAATTACTATGCGAAAAATTACCTTATTTACTTTGCTGCTTGCTTCTCAAGCTTATATTTATGCCGGCGAATCCAACCTGGCGATCCCGCCTTTAAATGAAGGGCAAAACACCTTATTGGAATTCGGCTTAGCTGTCTGCGTACTGGGAATTTTATTCGGTCTTTACCAGTTCAGGAGAGTCAAGAATCTGCCTGCTCATAAATCCATGCTGGAAGTTGCGGGCACAATCTATGAAACATGCAAAACATACCTCAAGCAGCAGGCAAAGTTCCTGTTTGCTTTGTTTATCATTATTGCAGTCGTCAGCGCCTTTTATTTCGGAGTGCTGTCGCACATTGCCGTAGGAGGAGTACTGCTGATTCTGCTCTGGACCGTTCTGGGTATTCTCGGATCTTCCAGCGTAGCTTTATACGGCATGCGTATGAACACTCTTGCCAACGCGCGAACTGCATTTGCCGGTCTGGAAGGCAAACCGCTCAAAACCTTAAATGTAGCTCTCGACGCCGGAATGAGCGTGGGAGTATTTCTTGTATGCATTGAACTGATCATGATGCTTATCATCCTGCTATTTGTTCCCAGGGACCTGGCAGGCGACAGCTTCGTGGGCTTTGCAATCGGAGAGTCGTTAGGCGCCAGCGCGCTGCGTATTGCCGGAGGTATTTTTACCAAGATTGCAGATATCGGCTCGGACCTGATGAAAATCGTTTTCAAAATTAAAGAGGATGATCCTAGAAATCCCGGAGTAATCGCCGACTGCACCGGTGATAATGCGGGCGACAGCGTCGGACCGACGGCCGACGGATTTGAAACTTTCGGCGTAACCCAGGTGGCGTTGATTACCTTTATCGTTTTGGCAGTGCATCCTTCATTGCAGACCCACCTGCTGGTTTGGATCTTTATGATCCGCATCCTGCTGATAATCACCTCCATAGGAGCTTTCTACGTCAACAAGGCTTTCAGCAAAGCCAAGTTTGCCGGCAAGGAGGATTTTAATTTTGAACAGCCGCTTACCAGCCTTGTATGGTTCGCTTCAATTATTTCTATCATAGCGGTTTTTATAGCCAGTTACTTCGAGATCGGACCGGCGTCAGACGTAGGTACGCAAATACCCAATCTCTGGCTGCTTATGTCGATCATCATGGGTGCCGGCACACTCGGTGCCGCATTGATCCCTGAATTCGTTAAGATATTTACAAGTACCAAATCGGCCCATGTATCCGAAGTCGTTAAGGCTACACGCGAGGGCGGCGCTTCGCTGAACATACTGTCAGGTCTTGTTGCGGGTAATTTCAGCGGTTTCTGGATCGGCATGGTAATCATGCTGCTGATGTTCATCGGATATTACGCAAGCACTTTCTTCCCGGCCGGGACAATGCTTTATCCGGCGGTATTCGCATTCGGTCTTGTTGCTTTCGGCTTCCTAAGTATGGGACCGGTGACTATCGCAGTAGACAGCTACGGTCCGGTAACCGATAATGCACAGTCCATCTATGAACTCTCGCTTATTGAAACCATCCCGAATATTAAAAAGGAAATACACGACAACTTCGGTTTCGAACCTGATTTCGACCGGGCGAAGCACTACCTTGAAGCAAACGACGGGGCCGGCAATACATTCAAGGCTACCGCCAAGCCGGTGCTGATAGCCACTGCGGTAGTGGGTGCGACCACCCTTATCTTCAGCTTGATTTTACTTATCAAACAAGCGCTCGGCGTTGCACCGGAAACCATACTCAACGTGCTTAACCCGTTCACCATCATCGGATTTATGGCGGGCGGCGCGGTGATCTACTGGTTTACCGGCGCTTCAATTCAGTCGGTAACCACGGGGGCTTATAAAGCGGTGGATTACATAAAACGGCATATCCATCTTGATGCAGAGGCTAACCAGAAGGCGGCTACGGAAAGCTCCAAAGAGGTAGTCAAGATCTGCACGCAGTATGCCCAGAAGGGTATGTGGAACATCTTTTTCGCTATCTTTTCTTTCGCCCTGGCTTTTGCCTGTCTCTCGGCGCCTGCCGGCAGCAACGAGCCGGTCAGTTTGTTCGTTTCGTACCTGATTGCTATTGCGGCGTTCGGTTTGTTCCAGGCTGTCTTTATGGCAAACGCCGGCGGCAGCTGGGACAATGCCAAGAAGCTGGTGGAGGTTGACCTGAAAGAGAAAGGCACCGCACTGCATGACGCCACGGTAGTAGGCGATACCGTCGGCGATCCGTACAAAGATACTTCTTCGGTTTCTTTGAACCCGATCATTAAGTTTACGACATTGTTCGGCTTGCTGGCGATGGAGATAGCAATAACTCCGTCGTTCAGGCATGCCGCATTGATCGTCGGAATTTTCTTCCTGCTGGTTGCATTTTACTTTGTAAGGCGTTCATTCTACGGGATGAGGATTCCAACGGAAGATGCCGCACCGGTTCAGGCAGATAAATAAAATCTTTATAAGATTATAATTTACCGAAGAGTCCGGTTTAAAATAAAAACACCCGCTTTGTATTTTTATGAAGCGGGTGTTTTTTTAATAGAGTCCTCGCTCACCGTTTAATCCCTTAAATGATCATTTGGAAAAAGTACAAAAATTTATCCGTTGTACTAAACATCACAGGAATCGGGAGGTAATCATTTATTCTTTTGATTTATTATTTCTTTAAAATTATTTTATCGCCATTCCTTTACTCACTCCTAACTCTTCGTTGTTCTAACGGGTCCCAGATTCAAAAAGTAATAATTATTTGTGCTTATATAGACAGAAACAGTCCATATACGGAAAGATTAAAATAGTCATGCTGTAGTTTAATATTATATTCATGTATGAAGAACAATAATTAAAAGGAGAAAGCATATGGCACTACAATTAGCAGGTAATACCGATAATTTCAGTGTGATGTACGAAGATACTCTGTCGAATCAAAGCGTGGTAAAGGCAAATGCAAATGCCTTGTTGGGAGTTGTTAAAAACGAGTTCACAGTTACAACCGGATGGTTCAATACCCCTGCAAACAAATTCGGAACCGGTAACCGCCAGCAGGTTAACCTCAATTTGGCCGCGACCGCTTCCAGTTTTCCGGGAGCTAATAACAACGGTTACGGTAATCCGATTAACCTGGACGCTCAAAATATCTCCGGGGACGCGGCAACCGCCGGACGCGTTGAAAATGTATTTATGGCAGAATGGTCCGAGGTGCTTATGTCGATTGCCGGGAACTGGAACGCCGGGGACAGCAGCGGCGAAGGTTTATCCCAATTCTGCAGCATTCAGCGCTTTCCTACCGGGCATTATAACTATTACCCGTCGTTCGTAGATCAATGGCTGAACGGCACAGGGCAGGCTTGGTCATCGAACAATAAGAAGTGGATAACATCTCCGAATTCGGGAAGATCGGATTGGGTAACAAAAACATTTACAGGTAAAACAGTTTCAGGCGATCAGATACACGGCGACGGAGATATTATCAGCTTCGGCTGCGCGCTTGCCTTTTTATTTTATTTAAACGTTCAGCTCGGATTCAGCATAAATCAGATAATATCCAAATATAATTCCAACCTGGAGTCTATATACAAGGCGGTCACCGGCGACTCAGGCGATCCGTTTCCGAACTTTCTGGACCTGATTTCGAGCGTGTACCCCTCCTCCTCAAATGCAAATATCCCGGGTCCCGTTAGCGACAACCCGTTTCCTATTGCGGTGGTAACTTTCGCCGACGGTAAAAACACATTTGGACTGGATGAAGCCAAAGACATTATTAATACAAAGGGGGGACTTGTTTCCGGCGCCTTCTGGGTTATGGTTGACGGTTTCAGCAAGCAGTCTTTTAATGCCTTGAACATCACGGCAAACAATAATTTCTCAGGCGACTTTTTCAACTTACCCGGCGTACAGATTTCACCTAACCCTGAGGGACCGCAATTTCAGTCCGGCGTTAACGACTTCGCGCCGCAAAGAATCGGCATACCTTTCGACATCACATTGACCGATCAGTTCCTGAAACAAAACCCGGGCTTTTACACGCTTTCTGTTTTTCTCTCTTCGAACGGAAATACCGTAAGCGGCCAAATTGCATCTACACGGTTTGAACTACTGGCCGGGGCCGATCCTTTCTTCTCAAATATCGATCTGAAACAGGACAACAAGGCTTATCTAAGCCAGGATTTCCGCGTCTTTACCGCAACGCCGGCGCAGAATCCCACTCCTATCCCGGGCGGCCCGCAATTAACCGACAGCGTTAAAGGCGCTTACCAATATATTCAGGATCTTATTAAGTATCTTAACTCCACTACAAGTTTTGCCAACCCGAACGGGACAGATCCTTTTACCAGTGTCTTTCCCGATCAATACGGCGCAAACCAAACCGACTCATCGGTAACACCTTTAACACTCGACCTCAGTGGGTTTCCCGTAATTAAGCTCGACAACAATTACAACTTTGCCGTAGCCCGTGTTCGACTTGAGGGCTCGTCCGGATCAGCCGGCAAAGCCTCAAACGTACGTGTATTCTTCCGGCTGTTCTCTGCACAGAGCAACGACACCGACTATGACATTAATTCGACATATAAGTCCAATCTCGATGCGGGCGGATTTCCGGGTGCACCGCAAGTAGGCGCAGGCAATACTACTATTCCGATGTTTGCCACCGATAACCTTCCGGGCAACACTGATTACAACCCCGGCGGACCTAACATCCGCGACATTGAGATCCCGAATAACCAGGACGGTATCTTCACTTATTACGGCTGCTTCCTAAATGTTTATGACCCGAACAACATTATTAACGGACAACCGGTGCAGGCTCTTCTAAACGGTACGCATCACTGTATCGTCGCACAGATTGCATATGACGACGCACCTATTCCTCAAGGGGCTTCTCCTATGTCATGGGACCAGCTCGCCCAGCGTAATTTACAGATCACCCAATCCGATAATCCCGGCGGTGCCGAAACCCATCGCATTCCCCAGACTTTCGACTGCCGTCCCAGCGGTGCGATTGTACTTCCGGGAGGAAATCAGCAACCTATACCGCCGGATGAATTAATGATCGACTGGGGCACTGTTCCATCAGGCTCCGTTGCTTATCTGTACTGGCCCCAGGTAAACGCTGCCGATGTTATTAATCTGGCCAGCCGGTTTTACAGCTCGAACCCGCTTTCTGCGTATGACAGCCATACGATAAAACTCAAGGTAACCGGAGGTTTCAGCTACATTCCCATTCCGGCCGGGGCGGGAGAGAATTTCGCCGGTCTTTTTACAGTTGACCTTCCTCCCGGTAAAGTCGCTGCGGGGCAGACATTCAACATTGTAGTGAGACGGCTCTCCAGCACGTCGTATACTCCGCCGCCGCCGATCAATGCGCCGGTAACCCACGCTCCGTCTTCTCATCCGGGTAGAGTATTAAATGAGGGCAAAGTGAAAAAGTCAACTTCGGGGAAGACTAAGATCCTTCAAGCCAGGGAGGGAGAACCGTTTTCTGCCGTCCAATCCGGTTCCTACAGCTGGCGCTACGTAGTCGGCTCATTCAAAGTACAGATACCTGTTACTACCGGCGATAAAATCCTTCCTTCGGAAGAAAACACGCTGGCCATAATGAAATGGCGACTGTAGCAAATGGCACCGTCAAACCGATGGTACCCTGTGCTGGAACGCTACATCAAATATATCTCCGAACGCGTCGACGGCCTCGGCGGAAACTCCGGCAGCGTACCTGCGTCGCCGGACGGCGTTGTTCCTAAACCAGTCATTAAAGTTTCGGAACACAAATACACCGGCAAAGTATGCGAAGTGCTTTTCGATTGCTTCGGCGAATTCGAAGGT
>JBJKOY010000317.1:0-30634 GCA_046706945.1 Ignavibacteriaceae bacterium
ACAAACAGTGCCGGAGTATTTCTATCTAAAAACGGAGGTACGAGTTGGACGCCGGTCAATTCCGGTCTTACTAATCCCAACATCCTTTGCCTCGCTTCTACCGGCACCGACATCTTTACCGGAACAAGAGGCGGGGGAGTCTTTCATTCTTCCGATGATGGTGCAAGCTGGAACCCGGTCAACGACGGTCTTGGTTTCTCAAAGACTCTCAATGTAAATGCTCTCACATTTTACCCGGCACCCGAAGGAGACACACTTCTTGTGGCAGGTATTTGGGCCGGCGGTGTGTGGGTTAGACCAATCTCAGAAATGATAACCGGCGCAGAAGAAAAACGAAATAATATTCCTTCAAACTTTTCTCTTAGTCAAAACTATCCTAATCCCTTTAACCCGACGACTACAATCAGTTATCAATTACCCCAAAGTAATCGTGTAACACTAAAAGTATATGACGTACTTGGAAGAGAAATAGAAACACTCGTTGACGAAGAACAAAATCCGGGCACCTATAAAGTGGAATTTAACGGCTCTAAGTTTGCTAGCGGCATTTACTTCTATCGTATTCAAGTAGGTAGTTTTACGGAAACGAGAAAATTTATAATTATGAAATAGTCTCCGGGGTAAGATTAATTTTTAAGAAGTGAACCGTACTTTATTTATATAACTTGAAAAAAATTGCGGATTTAAATTAGACTGGCGGAATTTGATTTTGAAAGAATTAATAATAAATTGGTTCTGATTCTTAATCGGGGTTACGACCGCCGAGTCCAAGTATCGGGTAGAGACTTCGTACCGAGGCGTCAGGACTTGCTTAAAAGCAGTAATTCTGTTATCAGAAGCGCCCTGATCTCATTGCGGCGTAACCCCGGTTTTTAAATTTAATTTATATCTTTAACAATCATTCAACCCCCGACAATAGCTCAGCCTTTTTGTTTCTGCCTGTAATCAACCGGCGACATATTCATTATTTTATGAAAGACTCTTGAGAAATAATAAGGATCGTTATAGCCTACTTTTGATGCTATCTCTTTGATACGCATACCGGTAAAGTCAAGGTACCGGCAGGCGCGCTGAATTTTTAAAATAGAGAAATATTCCAAAGGCGCGTAACCCGTCCTATTCCTGAAAAGGCTTGAAAAATGAGAAGCAGAATAACCGAATTCCCCGGAAATTACTTTTAGTGAATAATTATTGGAAAGATTGTTTTTTAAGAAGTCCAGAACCTTGTCGATAAAATTGTGTTCTTTCTCGTACAAAAAGTTCTTAAAGTGATTAATAAAAAGAAACGAACTTAAAAAATGCCAAAGGCACATGGATGAATACTGCAGGTTGTCCGTACCGTATCCTTTATCAAGAGTTTGATATATCTCTTCAAAGAGTTGAATCCGGTCATCCATGGCATCGGCTTTAACGGGATTTATCCGGTTAATCCCCGCCAGTTTCTTAGCTACATGAACAGCCAGGGAACCCTTGAAATGTATCCAGTAAATACTCCATGGCTCGGTACTGTCGGCACCGTAGGAATGCGGCGTACCTGAAGGAATAAGGAAAAAATTTTCGGGTAAAATGTCATATTTCCTGTTGTCAAGTTTAAACCATCCTTTACCCCCGACGCAAAAAATCAATATATGCTGTTTACATCCGTGCTGCCTCTCTCTATAATGGTACTGCGCCCACGGATAAAATCCGATATCGGTTATATGGATCGGCGCCGTCACCGGGTTTTTTTCAAGCATGCGAATAACCGAATGCGGAAGAACTATGGCTTTCTGCCCTTCGAAACCTTCCTTTTTTTTAATAACCGCCATTTAATTTTCTGTTTTCATTTTAACGAAATAATTAATTTAAAATAATAATATTGTCCATCATATTCCTAAGATAGTCTATTTATTTAACATTTTTCATAAAATATTTTAGTTAAAAAATTTTTAATATGGAAAAACGATACAACAAAAAATATCTAATATTAATCACGTTTGTCTCGGCTATGGGCGGATTACTATTCGGATACGATTGGGTGGTAATAGGAGGGGCCAAACCTTTTTACGAAGCATATTTCGGGATTGCCGGAACAACGGTACTGCAGGGCTGGGCAATGAGCGCCGCTTTAATCGGCTGTTTGATCGGAGCGGCGGTCTCCGGTGTTCTAAGCGATAGATACGGAAGAAAATATTTATTGATAGCTTCGGCAGCACTTTTCTTCTTAACGTCAATCGGGACCGGATTTTCACATTCATTCAATTTATTTGTGTCTGCCCGTATTGCGGGAGGTGTTGCCATAGGTCTGGCGTCAAACCTTTCGCCAATGTATATAGCGGAAGTTTCGCCTGCCGAAGTAAGGGGGAAATATGTTTCGATCAATCAACTGACGATTGTAATCGGTATTTTGGCCGCACAATTAATTAACTGGTTTATTGCAAAACCTGTCCCGTTAAGTGCAACGGCAGCGGATATTTTAAATTCATGGAACGGTCAAACCGGGTGGCGCTGGATGTTTTGGGCTTGCGCGGTCCCGTCGGCATTATTCTTTTTATTTATGTGGTTCGTACCCGAAAGCCCGCGCTGGTTAGCAAAGAAACACGAAAACCGCAAAAAGGTCCAATCTATTCTTACAAGGATCGGCGGGGATGATTATGCAAGGGACCAAATAACCGATATCGAAAGAACTCTAAGCAATAAAGAAGAAAAGGTTAGGTTTAATGCCCTGCTCAAACCCGGACTACGAACCGTTGTTATAATCGGAATCATAATTGCCGTCTTTCAACAGTGGTGCGGTATAAACGTAATCTTCAATTACGCGCAGGAAATTTTTTCCGCGGCGGGATACGGAGTTTCCGATATTCTTTTCAATATAGTCATTACCGGCAGCGTTAATCTAATATTTACTTTTGTCGGTATGTTCGCGGTGGACAAATTCGGACGTAGAGTTCTTATGCTTATAGGAGCGGGCGGACTGGCTATAATCTACGCGGTTATCGGAAGTTTATATTATTTCCGTTTCCACGGTCTGCCGCTTCTTGTTCTGGTAGTTGCGGCGATTGCCTGCTACGCAATGTCTTTAGCTCCTGTAACATGGGTGATAATCTCCGAAATATTTCCCAACAGGATCCGGGGGATCGCAATGTCTGTCGCGACTTTTGCATTATGGACAGCATGTTTCATATTAACATATACATTCCCGATCATAAATGAAGCGCTGAAGTCTTTCGGTACATTTTGGCTTTACGGAGCGATTTGCATTCTCGGCTTCTTGTTTATTTTTAAGAGATTACCGGAAACAAAGGAAAAATCGCTCGAACAGATCGAAAGAGAATTAACTTACAGCCACGAATTTCACGAATTGCACTAATTATTTCATAATCATATTCATGGAATCTGCCTGCCGGCAGGCAGGTTAGTGCAATTCGTGGCTAAAAATTATAAAAAAATAAACTCGAGTAAATTACATGAATTTTATACCACAAAAAATGAAAATTAAATTATGAATTCGGATGTTTAAGTATGGGAGGAAGACATAGTCATTCCTACATACGGGATAGGTACGCCCGAAAAAAATCCAATCTTCCTCGAGAGAAGAGTTTATCAGGGAAGCAGCGGGGCGGTATATCCGTATCCCGTCGTCGAAAAGATCTTTGACGAAAAGAAAGACAAAACCTACCATGCATGCTTCCTGGAAAACAAGTATTTGAAAATATTGATACTGCCCGAGCTCGGCGGACGGATTCAAACGGCGTATGATAAAACGAAGCATAGGCATTTTATTTATTACAACGAAGTCATAAAACCCGCATTGGTAGGATTAACCGGCCCGTGGATCTCGGGCGGAGTAGAGTTTAACTGGCCGCAGCACCACCGGCCTAGTACTTTTGAGCCTCTGGATTATTGTATTGAAGAGAATCCGGACGGCAGTAAGACTGTTTGGTGCAACGAGGTAGAAAGGATGAGCCGAACGAAAGGATTAACGGGATTTACGTTATATCCGGATAAAGCATATCTGGAAATCAGCGTAAGATTATTTAATCGGACTCCTTTTCCCCAGACTTTTCTTTGGTGGGCCAATCCCGCAGTTCATGTCAACGATCACTATCAATCCGTGTTTCCTCCCGACGTTCATGCGGTATTCGACCACGGAAAGCGCGATGTTTCGACTTATCCTATTGCTACGGGAAAATATTATAAAGTCGATTACTCCGCCGGTGTTGATATATCAAGGTACAAAAATATTCCGGTGCCTACGTCCTTTATGGCTGTAAGCTCTAAATATGATTTTGTCGGCGGTTACGATCATGATTCTCACGGCGGCTTGCTTCATATCGCGGATCATAACATATCGCCCGGTAAAAAACAGTGGACATGGGGAAACGGTGACTTCGGGAAAGCCTGGGATAGGAACTTGACGGATAATAACGGTCCTTACATCGAATTAATGTGCGGCGTATTTACGGATAATCAGCCGGACTTTTCCTGGTTAATGCCTTATGAAGAGAAGAGTTTTAAACAATACTTTATGCCTTACCGGGATTTGGGCGTCGTTAAGAATGCAACGAAAGAAGCAATGCTTAATCTTGAGACGGATAAAGGTGCGGCAATTATAAAGGTCTATACGACATCAATTTATGAAAATGCTAAAGTTGAATTGAAGCATGAGGGAGAAATTTTGTTGAGTGAAACTTTCGATTTTTCGCCGGAAGTATCCTTTAACAAATCGGTAGCTTTGGATAAAGGAATTAAGAATAACGAATTGTCGGTTGAAGTGACCGATTCCGAAGGAAAAATCCTGGTTGCCTGGCAGCCGGAGAAAGATGAAATTAAAAAAATTCCCGAACCTGCCGCTCCTGCAAAGCTGCCGGGCGAAACAGCCGAAATCGAGCAATTGTATCTTACGGGTCTTCACCTTGAGCAGTACCGTCATGCAACTTATGATCCTGCGGATTATTATAAAGAAGCATTGAAACGCGATCCCGGGGATATCCGCTGCAATAATTCAATGGGTCTGCGGCTAATGAAACACGGTCGGTTTATAAAAGCCGAAAAATATTTCCGCAATGCTGTCTCCGCAATTACAAAACGAAATCCGAATCCTTATGACGGGGAACCGTATTATAATTTAGGCTGTTCGCTTAAGCTGCAGGGGAGACTAGACGAAGCTTACGAGGCATTCTATAAAGCTTCATGGAACGCCGCATGGCAGGATGCCGCTTACTTCTCGCTTGCTCAAATTGCCGTTTATAAAAATGATTTTATTAAGGCACTTGAACTGATAGACCGATCGTTAACTAAAAATCTCCGCAATCACAAAGCAATTCATCTTAAAACGGTAATCCTAAGGAAACTCGGTGAAAGATCCGAAGCGATGAATTTAATAAAGACCTCGCTTGCCTTCGATAAATTCAATATGGGCTGCATATTTGAAAAATATTTGTTGCTTTCTGAAGAATTAAAATATGATGAAGCCGGTGCGGTAATATTAGAAATGAATAAATTAATGCGCGGCTGGGAGCATAATTACATTGAATATGCTCTGGATTATTCGTCGGCCGGTTTATTTGATGATGCCTCTAAATTTCTCTCGGATACAATAGCAAATCGAAAAGCTGCGTACCCTATGATCTATTATTTCATGGGATATTTTGCATCCTGCTCCGGAAATAATAAGGACGCGGTTAAGTATTATCAAAAGGCATCCGGAATGCAGCCGGACTATTGTTTCCCCAGCCGTATTGAAGAAGTACCGGCTTTAAATGACGCTATTACGCTAAATAATAATGACAGCAAGGCTCCGTATTATCTCGGCAATTTCTGGTACGCAAACCGTCAATATGATGAAGCCCTTTCATGCTGGGAGAAATCCGTATCAATGAATAATGAATTCCCTACGGTCTTGCGAAACCTCGCTTTGATATATTATAATAAATTTGATAAGAAGGAGAAAGCGATCGAATCACTGGAGCGCGCTTTCGAGCTGGATACTTCGGACGCCAGAGTTCTCATGGAGCTTGATCAGCTGTATAAAAAGCTGGGAAGACCTGCTTCGGAAAGGCTGGCTTTTCTTGAAAGATATTTAACTCTTATCGAGTCGCGCGACGATTTATACCTTGAAAGAATAACTCTAAATAATCAAGTCGGCGAATATGAAGCTGCAAAAGAATTAATTATGAATCATAAGTTTCATCCATGGGAAGGCGGGGAAGGAAAGGTAACCGGTCAATATGTAATCAGTCAGATCGAATTAGGCAAGATTGCTCTTTACGAAAAAAGATACGGAGAAGCTCTTGAACTGTTACTTGCGGCTAAAATTTATCCCGAGAATTTAGGAGAAGGAAAACTATTCGGGACTAAAGAAAACGATATCGATTTCCATATAGGATGCGTTTATGAAGCCGAAGGAGAAAATCAAAATGCGCAAATCTATTTTGAGAAAGCTTCCGCCGGTATTTCGGAACCCTCAAACGCTTTCTTTTATAACGACCAAACTCCCGATAAAATTTTTTACCAGGGATTAGCACTGTTAAAGCTGGGGCAAAAAGAAAAAGCTCACGACTATTTCAATAAATTGATTAGTTACGGAACAAACCATTTATCGGATAATGTAAAGATGGATTACTTTGCTGTATCACTGCCGGATATGCTGATTTGGGAAGAAGATCTCAACCGCCGCAATCAAATAAACTGCAATTACCTAATAGGGCTCGGTCTTTTAGGATTAGGAAATAAAGAAAAAGCCAGGTTTTATTTACAAAAAACAATTGAACTGGATATAAATCATTTCGGAGCTAAAATTCATCTGGCTATGGCAAATGAGTTATAAATTTCTAAATAATTAAATACCGAAAGATTAAGGAGACATTAGTTATGATCTTAGAAGAAAAATATACGTTGTCAAACGGAGTCGATATCCCAAAGCTTGGACTTGGAACATGGTTTATAAGTGATAAAGATTCCGTACAGGCAGTGAAAGATGCTGTCAATATCGGTTACAGACATATTGATACTGCACAAGCTTATCAGAATGAAAACGGAGTAGGAAAAGGAATTAAAGAGTGCGGGCTGAAAAGAGAAGAAATATTTGTAACTACAAAACTTGCCGCGGAAGTGAAGTCCTATAAAGAAGCCGTTGCATCAATTGATAAATCACTTAAAACATTAAAAATGTGGAACAGATCAAAGATTACGGAGATGCGAGCGTGTTTCCTGTATACGGAGGAAATTAAATCTTAAATTAATGATTGATAAAACAAAAGGATATATGATATGGAAATAATTAAAAACGGAACAATGGAATCTGTAAAAGGACCTGAAGATTGGTTTACCGGCAAAGTAAGAATAGATCCTTTATTTGCGAAAAAAGATGCAACTAAAGCAGCAGGGGCGTTGGTTACTTTTGAACCCGGGGCCAGAACCGCCTGGCATACTCATCCGGCCGGACAGACATTAATTATAGAATCCGGTTTGGGCTGGGTTCAGCGGGAAGGCGGTTCGATTGAAGAAGTACGTCCCGGTGATGTTGTATGGTTTGAACCGGATGAAAAGCACTGGCACGGAGCATCGCCGAACAAAGCAATGAGTCATATTGCTATTCATGAAGAGAAAGACGGTAAAGTAGTGGAGTGGATGGAGAAAGTTACGGACGAACAATATAAGAAGGTAAAGTAAAAATTACGTTCTTTACTTTTGTGTAAAATGTGAAATTTGCAAAGGGCGAAGGGCATGGAATATCGTGTTTTTCACTCTCTGCCCTATGTGCTTTGCTTCTAATCTACCTGTTTTATGTTTGCTTGTACGATTATGATTTTTATTTTTAATTGAAAGGATTTATAAATGCCTCATGTTATAGTAAAACTATGGCCCGGAAAATCGGAGCAACAGAAAACCGAACTCACGGATAGAATCGCGAATGATATAATGAATGTTTTGAACTACGGTGAAGAGTCCGTTTCCGTATCGATTGAAGAGATAAAGCCTGCCGAATGGAAAGAGAAAGTTTATAAACCGGATATTCTTAATGGCCCCGGTAAGTTGTATAAGAAACCCGGGTATAGTTAATTTTCACTTATTCATAAATCGAATATTCAATGCTATAGTTAAAGATAACCTAATTTTTATTGTTAAGTTCGAACAGTAATTATACTGACCGGAGGTTTTTTATTCATTTCCATCATTTTCTAACCGACTAAGTTCGTATATTCAACAATTTTGCCAATACATTTTGACTTGGTTAGACATCAAATAATTTCATGATAATGTTCGTTATAATGGACAATTATTGTTATATTTGTACGGTATACCAAACATTATCACGAAAGGGAAATGTGTTGCCAACTAAAATTGAAAAAATATTAAATGAGGTCGGGGAAAATATTAAGCTTGCTCGTTTGAGAAGAAAGCTTAGCACCATGCAGATTGCGGAAAGAGCAGGAATAGCTCGAACTACCTTGTATGAAATTGAAAGAGGCAAACCTAATGTAAGCCTGGGTAATTATGCACAGGTTTTATCCGCACTAGGGTTGGCGGATGATCTATTAAATGTAGCAAAGGATGATGAATTAGGACGTAAGCTGCAGGACGCAAAATTGATCGTAAAAAAGAGAGCCCCAAAAAGAAAATTTGGGAATTAAATATGTCAAAGATAAATACAAGAAAAGATATACTCGTATATGCTTCATGGACAGGCTTAAAAGACCCTGCATTATTAGGAACTCTTTATTCGGAGATTGTAAGAGGTAAAGAAATATTTTCTTTTGAGTACTCGAGAGAATGGCTGACTTCAAAATTTGCGCAAGTCATTGATCCTGACCTCCAATTTTTTTCAGGTCCCCAGTATCTGAATACCGGTAAAAAAAATTTTGGACTTTTCCTGGATTCATCGCCCGACAGATGGGGAAGAGTTATTATGCAGAGGCGTGAAGCGATTTTAGCGCGAAAGGAAAATAGATCCGTAAAAACATTAATGGAATCGGACTATTTATTAGGAGTATACGACGAGAATAGAATCGGAGGATTAAGATTTAAAGAGGAAGCGGACGGACAGTTCTTAAATCAGGATGATAATCTTGCCGCACCGCCATGGACTTCAATTAATGAATTGCAGGAAGCCAGCCTAAAATTTGAGAAGGATGAGGATAAAAATGAATCGGAACATCTTAAATGGTTGAATATGCTGATAGCTCCCGGCTCATCACTTGGTGGAGCCAGGCCTAAAGCCAGCATAATCGATTCTGCCGGTAATTTGTGGATTGCGAAATTCCCTAGTGTAAATGATACAAAAGATGTCGGCGGATGGGAAATTATTGTTTATAATCTTGCGAAAAAATGCGGAATAAATGTTGCGGAAGCTAAAGTGGAAAAGTTTTCTAATCATCAATATCATACCTTTTTAGTGAAGAGATTTGATAGGACAAAAAAAGAAAGAATCCATTTTGCTTCTGCAATGACGATGCTTGGCTATACTAATGGTATGGATTCACATTCCGGTACAAGCTACCTTGAGTTGGCGGATTTTCTTATTAAAAACGGAGCCAAAGTAAACGAAGATCTTAAAGAACTCTGGAAAAGAATTGTATTTAATATCAGCGTTTCAAATACGGATGATCATCTTAGGAACCACGGCTTTATATTAACGGAAAAAGGGTGGATCTTATCTCCGGCTTTCGATATTAATCCTAACGATACGGGTACGGGACTCAGTTTAAATATTTCTGAAACTGATAATTCATTAAATTTTGACTTGGCAATAGATATTGCCGAATACTTTAGACTTAAAAAGGATAATGCTAAAAAAATAATTATTGATATTAAGAGTAAGGTGAGTGACTGGAAAAAAGCAGCGGATAGATATGCAATAAATAAAACCGAGCAGTCAATAATGGAAAAAGCATTTAGGATTAAATAAAATTTAATTAGGATATTTTTTAATCGCTACTTTTTGCAAATATTTAATTACGAATTGAAATAACTTGGCTGAGAGATAGTAATGGCGAGAATATTTATCACCGGCTCGGCCGACGGACTCGGAGAACTGGCGGCAAAGTCATTGGTTGAGAAGGGACATAAGGTTGTACTGCATGCGCGTAATTCAGATCGAGGACGGGATGCACTTAAAAAAGTGCCCGGGGCGGAGAATGTGTTGACAGGAGATCTATCGAATATTGAGGAGACAATTAACCTTGCCGATCATGTTAATGCTTTTGGCACCTTCGACGCCGTGATTCATAACGCCGGAGTTTACAGGGCCCCGTCAGAAGAAATTTTCCGCGTAAATACATTGGCTCCTTATATTCTTACTTGCCTGATACAAAAACCTAAGCGGTCGATCTACCTGAGTTCGGGAATGCATTTACACGGAAATTCAAAATTGGCAAGCTTTAAAAACGATATTAACCGCATAACTTACTCCGACTCAAAGCTGCATGTGCTAATGCTTTCCATGGCAGCAGCCCGCAGACGGCCCGATGTTTACTCCAATGCAGTTGATCCCGGCTGGGTTCCCACTAAGATGGGCGGAAGGGGCGCACCCGATGATCTGCAAAAAGGATACGAGACGCAGGTGTGGCTTGCTGAAAGCAACGACGAGAAGGCAAAGGTAAGCGGTCGTTATTTCTTTCATCAAAAAGAAAGGACTTATAATCGTGAAGCCGACGATGCCGTGCTTCAGGATAAATTTTTAGACTTATGCAAAGATATTACGGGTGTTTCGTTTCCTTAAACTATTTTTTTACTATCTTATACTATTTAAGTTTATATAAATGTTTTCATTGCTGCGTGCACATATCGAAAGAAGAGTCCATCTTACGGATGAAGAGTTCAATATCTGTTCCGGGTATTTCATCCGGAAGGAATTTAAAAAACACCGGTTTTTCTTGAACGAAGGCGATGTTTGCAGGTACCTTGGTTTTGTGAATTCAGGCTGTCTTAGAGAATACACAATTGACAATAAAGGAAATGAACATATAATTCAGTTTGCAATTGCTGACTGGTGGGTTTCGGATCTGAATAGCTTTCTTTCGGGCTTACCGGCAACTTATAATATTGACGCTTTGCAGGATTCGGAAGTCCTGCTGCTTGAGAGGTCCGCGAGAGAAGAGCTTTTGGACAACTGCCCGAAAATGGAAAAATTTTTCAGAATGCTTCTTGAATCAAATTATGTTGCTACCAATCAAAGAGTAGCAGATTCGCTGAGCGAAACCGCGGAAGAAAGATACCTGAAGTTTATAAAAACCTATCCGAAACTTTTTGAGCTGGTACCGCAGAATCAGATTGCTTCTTATCTCGGTATAACTCCCCAATCTCTCAGCAGAATCCGGAAGGAATTATCCCGCAGGTAAATTCTTTTCAGAAGAGAATATGAGTTAACATATGTTAACTCCATTTTTTAACCTATGTGAATGCGTAGGGAACCCTTTCTTCTTAAGTTTGAACAGCGATTAAATAAAACATAGCAAACAAAAAGAAAGGAAAAATATCATGACACTTTGGAAAATTGATCCCACACATTCGGAAGTTAACTTTAAAGTTAAACACCTGGTTGTTTCAACCGTAAGAGGACACTTCGATAATTTCAAGGCCGAAATTGAAGCGGAGAAGGAAGACTTTAGCGAAGCAAAGATTGAATTTGAAGCGGATACAAACAGCATCAATACGAGGAACAAGGATCGTGATGCGCACTTAAAATCGCCGGACTTCTTTGATGCAAAGAATTATGAAAAGCTATCTTTCGTCTCGACTTCTGTAAAGAAAATCTCCGACTACGAACTTAAGGTAACAGGTAATCTTACAATTCGCGATATAACAAAAGAAGTAACTCTTGATGTTATATATAACGGGATTGTTGAAGGAATGAGCGGAAGCGAAGTTGCCGGTTTTGAGATTTCAACTAAACTTAACCGCTTTGATTACGGTTTGAAGTGGAATGCAATGACCGAGGCCGGAGGTGTTGTCGTAAGCAATGAAGTTAAAATTGAAATCCTTGCCGAGTTTAACAAGGTAAATGAAGCTTCTAAAGCTGCGTAAATTTAATTTTAAATTTCATAATAGAATAGACAGACGGATTTGTTAGCATGAAAAAATATTGAACAGGTATTAAAGGATAATATGAAAATAAATGAATTAAATAAAATAACGGATACTTTTAACAGCACGGACAAAATGCCCGTGCTGTTCCTTGGTCATGGAAGCCCGATGAATGCTATCGAAGAGAATGAGTTTGTCCGCGGCTTTCGTAAAGCAGCGGAGGAGATTCCGAAACCGGCGGCGGTATTATGCATATCCGCACATTGGGAAACAAGAGGAACTTTTGTTACCGCAATGGTAAATCCTAAAACGATTCACGACTTCGGGGGATTTCCGAAAGAATTGTATGAAGTACAATATCCTGCCCCGGGAGACCCGGAGCTTGCAAAAGAAACAAAAAGTATTATCCTGAAAACTGAAGTGGGACTGGATGTCCAATGGGGACTTGATCACGGAGCATGGTCCGTAATTAAACATATGTACCCGGACGCCGATGTCCCGGTAATAGAACTCAGTCTGGATTACAGCCGGCCGTCTGAATACCATTATGAACTGGCGAAAGAACTTGCACCTCTCCTCAGCAAAGGAGTGCTGATTGTCGGCAGCGGGAATATGGTTCACAATTTGCGGATGGTCGACTGGAACAGGCTTAATGAAATTGATTACGGTTATGACTGGGCGCTTGAAGCAAGTGAAAAAATGAAGAATTATATCCTGTCGGGCAATCACAAGGAACTTATTAATTACCAATCACAGGGAAGAGAATTTAATCTGGCGGTGCCGACTCCCGAACATTTTTTACCCTTGTTATATGTTCTTGCTTTAAAAGATAAAAACGAAGAAGTAAGTCTCTTTAACGATAAAGCAATTGGCGGTTCGCTTACGATGACATCGGTTAAATAAAATTAAATAAAAAATGAATACCTTGGAAAAGGTAAAGCATCGGAATAAGGATTGCTATTGATAACTATTAGTAAAACCTGCCTGCCGGCCAGGCAGGTTCGTGTAATTCGTGGCTAAAAATTATAAAATAATAGAAAACGCCAATCTTTTGTAATTACTACCATATTATTATCTCATATTTACTGACGGACCGGTAAATACAGCAGGAAGATCTAATCCTGCGGCTAATTTATTAAATCCGTTAACTTTTGTTTCCGCCAGGTTATTATAAGAATCTATATAAGTGTTTAATTGATCTTCCAAATTTTTAAGCTCATTCATAGCTGCCGTACTAGGAGCTGAGTTGTAATCGCTTGTGATCGAATTCCTGACGTTCTCAAACCAGTTTCTAAGCTTTGTAAGATAATGAATATCGTCCTCGCCAACACCCTTTTGAGACTTGGTGTCTATTAAGGTATCTTTTATTACGGCAAAGGCCGAATCAATTTCGTGTGACTGTTTAAGAACTGCATTATATTTATTCTTTGATGTCGAGTCGTTCCCGAAAATTAATTCAACCGACTTGTTCAAATTATTTATTTGATTGTGTATGTTATCGATCCTATTTAACAATGTGTTTAAAATCGCGATGTCCTTAGTGACCCGCCTGCCCGCTTCGAACTGAATCCGCGCAGTATCCGGGTTAAAAGGCAGACGCGGATCCGGATTTATTATTACGGTCCCGGTTTCTGTTCTACCGTCAGCCGTAACGGAAATATTGTATTTGCCGGGAAGAACCTCGACGCCGTTATGAAGCGACGGATGTTTTTTACCCGCGGTATCGGCCGCGTAAATTGTCCCGGTGCCGTAATGCAGGTTCCATTCAATTCTGTTTATGCCTTTCCCGGAAGAACCGTGTAAAGTATCAACTTCTTCCCCCTGCGAATCCGTTATCTTTATTAAAACAGGAACTTCGCCGTTTTCTTTTTTGTGCTTCGGCTGTTTTATTTTTTCTTTAAGATAATAATCTATAACGGCACCGCCGGGTGGATTGGGCGCCGAATATCTTCCGGGCTCGCTGTTTCCTTCGCGGGACCATATGTGAAAGTTGTACACCGGTAAAAAGTTAAAGAGCTTAAAATTATCGTCCAAAACGTTCTTACTGATTTCTTCAAGCGGGGAAATATTATCCAGTATGAAAATTCCCCTGCCGTGCGTGGCAACCGCAAGGTCGTGAGTCTTCTTAATAAATTTTAAATCCCACACCGGAACGTCGGGGAAATTACTCTTTATTTTCGTCCATGCAGCTCCGTCGTCGGATGAATAATAAAGTCCCGTTTCTGTTCCCAGGAATAAAAATCCTTTTTTGTTTGGATCCTCCCTTACAACATGCGCCGGCTCGTCATCCGGCAACCCGTTTGTAATTTCCGTCCACGTTTTACCGAAATTATCGGTCTTATAAACGTAAGGTTTCCTGTTGTCCGTCATATGAAGATCCGCGGCAATGTAGCAGACTGAAGGCGAAAACGGCGATACGTCAACCTGGTATATCCTCCCCCATGATGGAAGGCCGGGAATATTTTTGGCAACGTTCGTCCAGTGATTGCCCCCGTCTCTCGTATATTGAACCTGTCCGTCGTCGGTGCCTATCCAGATAACGTTAGAACCCTGCCTGGACAAACCGATCGAAAGTATCGTACAGTAAGTTTCCGCTCCGCTCATGTCGAGATTTATAGGTCCGCCGCTTTTTATTTCCTTGCTTTTATCATTACGGGTTAAATCCGGGCTGATGACTTTCCAGCTAGTTCCGCCGTTTATTGATTTAAATAAAACATTCGCGCCCAGGTAAACTTCGTTTTCGTTTGTATACGACACGGCAATAGGCGTTGTCCAGTTAAATCTATATTCAAGATTGGCAGGGCTTTTATCGGTCACGTCATAAAGGTAAGGGCGAACGTGTCTCTTTATTCCCGTTTTAAGATCGAGCCTGTTAAGCCATCCGTCCTGCGATTCCGAGTACACTATATCCGGATTGCTCGGCGCGGGCACAACGTATTCTCCGTCGCCGCCGGCGGTGACAAACCAGTTTGAACCGTAAATTTTATCTCCGTATAAATTTCTCGAAGGCCCGTACCAAGCGTTGTTATCCTGCAGGCCCCCGCCGAGGTTGTATGCTGTCTGAGTATCCGCTGCCACCTGGTAAAATTCTTCGATCGGAATGTTGTCAAAGTAATGCCAATCTTTTCCGTCATTTAAAGACTGGTAAACACCGCCGTCGTTGCCTTCAATTATTCTTTCGGGATTTTTCGGATCGATCCATATAGCATGATGATCTACATGAATATCGTGATTTATAGACTTTAATTTCTTTCCGCCGTCGTTAGATTCCGTGAGTAAAAAGGACAGGAAATAAAGTTTCTCATCGTTGTCGGGAGAAACTTCCATCCTTGAAAAATAAAAGGGCCTGACGTTCATTTCATGATTGTTGCTGACCGGGTTCCAGTCCTTTCCGAAGTTATGCGAGTCCCAGAGCGTGCCGTGCTTTGATTCGATCAATGCATAGACGTGTTCGGGATTGCTCAAAGACGTGCCGAAAGAAATCCTACCGAGCGGACCTTTGGGTAATCCCTTTGAAAGCTTATGCCAGGTTTCGCCCTCGTCTTCCGACTTATAGACCGCGCTCCCGGCTCCTCCGTCGATTAGAGCCCAGGGGTGCCGCAGTACCTGCCAGGCGCCCGCAAGCATCACCTGCGGGTTCCCGGGTTCAAAAACCACGTCGCTTATCCCGGTAGTATCATTTATGTATAAGACCTTTTTCCAGTTCTTTCCGCCGTCGGTTGTTTTGAACAGACCGCGTTCCTTATTCGGCGCCCAGGCACGGCCGATGGCCGCGACAAAAACAATATCGGGATTACCGGGATCTATTATAATTTTTGAAATTTGTCCCGCGTCCTTCAAGCCCATGAATTTCCAGGTAGTTCCTCCGTCTGGAGAATAATAAACACCGCGTCCGTCGATTATATCGTTCCTGATGTTCGCCTCGCCTGTACCGACCCATACAAGTTTCGTGTTGGAAGGAGCCAGGGCAATCGCTCCGATTGACGGGGGATGATTTTTAAATATCGGTTTCCACGATTGTCCTCCGTTAACCGTTTTAAATACTCCGCCCCCGGCAGCGCCTATATAATAAACATTAGGTTTGCCCGGAATCCCGACAACAGAAGTAACTCTTCCGCCGGCTACGGCAGGACCTATATCCCTGAATTTTAAACCGGAATAGATATCCGTTGTATCCTTATCCGGATTGGTCTTTGCCGACAAAATCATCGGGCTGAAAGCCATCAGCAAAAACATAGAAATTAAAAACAGAAGAAAAGTATCATTCCTCTTCATTAAAAGCTCTCTTTATAATTGTTTGAAATTTTATTTAATAACATTTGCGGAATAGTTCTCAGCATCATAATTCTTATTGAAGGTCGATTAAGATACTAACCGGGCTTTTAAAAATTAAATGAGCATTACTTTAGTGTGATATATAACAAAAATGTTTAGCTGTTGGCTCAACATCATTAAACATACTTTTGATATTACGTTGCGGAACTTTTGGTATACCTTTGTGAGACTTCGTGAAACCGAAAAGTAGCACTAAGTTTCACCAAGTTCGACACAAAGTCACCCAAAGTATTAAACTTTTTATACAATTATTTACGGACTTTATATAGCAAGCTAGTTAGGAACAGTAACGTTGTGGAACTTTGTGTAAACCTTTGTGAGACTTCGTGAAACCGAAAAGTAGCACTAAGTTTCACCAAGTGCATCATAAAGTCACTCAAAGAATCAAACGTTTTATCCCGTTCTTTAATGATTTTGTATAGAAATTTAATAGTAATCCTAATTTGCATCCGGAAAGTTTCATATAAGTCAATGTTTGTGCAATATGAACATCACAGAAAGCCTCAACAACTTTTAACTCTACAACGACCTTACTTTCAACAAGCAAATCGATCCTGTAACCGCAATCTAATTTAACCTCTTCATAAACTAGAGGGATTGGTTTTTCTTTTTCGATTTTGAGTCCCTTTTTATTTATTTCATAGGCTAAGCATTCGCGATATGCGCTCTCAAGTAGTCCCGGGCCCAAGGCAGTATGCACTTTGAAGGCACAGTCAAGGATAATTTTACTTATTTCATTCTCACTCATGATTTCCCCTTTTAATTTTTTTAAATTACATTTTATTTTTAAACCTAAAAATAATGAATTCTAAAATTTGATTTGTAAAAATTACGTTGCGGAACTTTGTGTTTGCCTTTGTGAGACTTTGTGAAGCAAAAAACTGGCCACAAAGTTACACTAAGTTTTTCACAAAGTCGCACAAAGTTTTAAATATTTTATGGTATTCCTTTTGACTTTATATAGCAGCCTAATTAAAATTGACAACGTTGCGGAATTTTGAGTATGCCTGGTGAGACTTCTTGCCGATTATAAAATTAAATTTTTTATGAGACGTTGATTTATCCGGATTATTTAGTTCTTGACATCGTAGGTTAAATTATTTAATTTTCGAATGCCACTGCCGAGAAAGCGGTGGCAATTTTTTTTAAACTCTACTAACAATTTAGAGCCGAAAGTTATGTCTGATCAAAATTTTGTTTACTTAACCAAAGAAAGACTTGTCGAACTGGAAAAAGAACTTCAGGATATGAAGACTAACGGAAGAAAAGAGATTGCGTCTAAAATAGCCGAAGCAAGGGCTCACGGGGATCTTTCCGAGAATGCCGAATACGATGCGGCCAAAGAGGAACAGGGACTATTCGAACTGCGCATAAGCAAGCTTGAAAGTATTTTATCGCGGGCGCGGGTTATTGATCCGGGTCATTTCCCCGACGGTGAGGTTCACATCCTTTCCACGGTTAAGATCAAAAACTTGAAAAACCAGAAACTTTTCGAATTTACGCTGGTTTCGCCGGAAGATGCGGATTTTCAAGCGGGGAAAATTTCAATTACATCACCTGTAGGACAGGGTTTAATGGGTAGAAAAGAAGGTGAAAACGTTAAAGTAAAGGCCCCGGCCGGATTGTTGGAATTTGAAATCCTGGAAATAAAATAATATCTATTACTTTTGACTGATGAATCTTACATACAACTTGCAATCGAAATTGCAAAAAAGGGAAAAGGGGAAGTAAGTCCGAATCCTCTGGTAGGCTGCATTATTGTAAAGGACGATAAAATAATCGGCGCAGGTTACCATCAAAAATACGGTCAAAATCATGCGGAAATAAATGCCATAAATACCGCTAAAGGCGATCCGGAAGGTTCCACTATGTACGTTAATTTGGAACCGTGCAGTCATTTCGGGAAAACCCCGCCGTGCGTTGATAAAATAATAGAAAAAAAAATAAAACGGGTAGTAATCGGAACGCTGGATATGAACCCGCTTGTCAGCGGCAGGGGGATAAAAAAACTTAAAAATGCGGGGATCGAGGTTAAAGTAGGCTTGCTTGAAAAGGAATGTATTGAATTAAACAAGTTTTTTTTCAAGTTTATTTCAAAGAAGATGCCTTATGTAGCCTTAAAAGCCGCGCAGACCCTCGACGGTAAAATTGCGGATTCGAATTTCGATTCCAAATGGATTACTTCCGTAAATGCCCGAAGGAAAGTGCATTCGTTAAGAGCGCAGTACGATGCGGTTTTAGTCGGCGCCGGCACCGTGAAAAAAGATAACCCAAGCTTGACTGTAAGACTTACTGAAGGCCGGAATCCGAAAAAAATCGTAATCGACGATAAGCTGTCATTACCGGTAGATTCCAAAATTTTTTCCGGCGGCGAAAACAGCCTTATAATAATTACTTCCGAAAAAAGTCTCGGCAAGAGAAAAAAGGTAAACAAAATTTTTTCGAAAGGCGCGGATATTTTATTTATAAAAGAAACCGAAAGCGGAGGTATTGAGCTCAAATCCGCTCTCAGGGAATTGGCTAAAAAGAACATTACCTCCGTTCTTGTGGAAGGCGGGAGTAAAATATTTACATCGTTTATAAACCAGAATTTATTCGATGAGCTGCTGTTTTTTATTGCCCCCAAACTCCTCGGAAAAGGCCTGCCTGCGGTCGGCGACTTCGGCATAAAAAGCGTTCGAAAAGCTCTGAAGCTGCAGATTCATAACGTCGAAAGACTGGGTGAAGATATTTTGATAGAACTTATTAAATAATTTGACGTTTTTGTCCATAGTTGTTTAAATTTAACGAATATATTTATGTGTTTTTTCTCTTTTCCTAATTAAATCATTTATTAAAAAGGGATAAAAATGTTTACCGGTTTGGTTGAAGAAACAGGGGTTCTGCTGAATAAAAAAGCTGCCGGAGAAGGTTATAAATTAACCGTCAAAGCCGGCAAGGTTATGGATGATCTGGATATCGGGAGCAGCATATGCGTGAACGGTGTCTGTTTAACAGTCGTTGAAAGGACAAGGGATTCTTTTACTGTTGACGCGATTGAAGAAACTTTGAAGAAAACAAATCTGGGAAAAATAAGCGCCGGCGACAGGATAAATCTCGAAAGACCGCTGAAAGCGGATGCCAGGCTGGGCGGACATTTCGTGCTCGGGCACGTCGATATTATCGGAGAGGTTAAAAGCATCGAGGAATTGTCCAACAGCCATTTTATAACAATTGAATTCCCGGGGGAATTTAAACATTATCTTGTCTATGTCGGATCTGTGGCGATCGACGGCGTCAGCATGACGGTGGCCCGTCTGGAAGGCAACCGCTTCTCTGTAGGCGTTATACCTCATACATGGAAAGAAACGGTCTTTTCATCCAAAAAAATAGGCGATACCGTTAATCTTGAATTTGACGTTCTGGGAAAATATGTCGAGAGAATAATGGAAGGTAAAGCAGACAACGGTTCCGTTATCTAAATAAGCCGGCCTGTTTATTATTATGAATAAAACCGAACAGAATGTTTTAAGATTTATCGACGAAAAAAAACTTATTGAAAAAGGAGATAATGTACTGGTCGCTTTAAGCGGCGGACCCGACTCCGTTTTTCTCCTGCATTTTCTCGTCCATTTCAGGAAAAGACTGGATATTAAAATCGGTGCGATTCACATCAACCATATGATAAGAGGCAAAGCCGCCCGGGAAGATGAAGCTTTTTGCTCCGATCTTTGTTTATATTTAGACGTTGATTTGCGAATAGTCAGAAAAAATGTTAGGCAGTTTGCCGGAAAAAATAAAATATCTTTGGAAGAAGCGGGAAGGATAATAAGGTACAGGGAATTTAACAGGGAATGCAAAAGGTCGGGATATAATAAAATTGCCACGGCTCATAACTGCAGCGACAATGCGGAAACAGTCTTATTAAACTTAATCAAAGGAACGGGTCTTAAAGGTATATCAGGGATTCCGGTAAGCAGAGGAATTATAATCAGGCCGATCCTTGGTTTGACAAAGGAAGAAATTTATAAGTACTTAAACGAAAAGAATATAAGCTACCGCACCGATTTGTCAAATCAAAGCAACGAATACGAGCGGAACCTGTTGAGGAATAAAATCATTCCGGTCATTAAGGAAAATTTAAACCCGAATATTGAAAGAACAGTTTTTAATTCCTCCGGCGTTTTTACGGAGATATCCCGGTTATTCGAGGAGGCTTCCGGCAGCTTGACGGATAATTTATTCTCCGTATTGAAGTACGAATTAAGACTTTCGCTTAAGGCGCTGAATGATGCTAATAAAGCGGTAAGCAGCTTTGCATTAAAATTGCAGATCGAGAGAAACTTTTCGGTTAAGGCGGAGTTTAACGACATTAAGAAAATTTTATCCCTGAAAGACAAACAGGCGGGCAGAACGGTTGAGTTATCAAATAAGCTGTCGGCGATAAAGGAAAGAGAATATATAGTCATCAGAAGGAAAACTAAGAACCAGGCGGATAAAACAATCCGGCTGAAGGAAGGAGAATCGGTTGCGGTTGACGGCGCTAAACTGAAAATAAAAAATATTGAAGGGAGCTTTGAAGGATATTCCGGATCAAGGAAGAAGGAATATATTTCCGGCGACAGCATAAAGGGAAATTTTCTGCTGCGCAGATGGAAAAACGGCGATAAATTTTTCCCGCTCGGGCTCGGGGGGTCGAAAAAAATTTCCGACTTTCTGAACGAACAGAGGATTCCCTCTTCTAAAAAAAGAGATCAACTCGTATTGACAAACGAAAATAAAATAGTGTGGGTTGTGGGTTTGAGACTTGACGACAGATATAAAATTACCAAACAAACAAAGAAGGTTTTTGAGTTATGCCTGACGTAAAAATCGGAACTAAAGATAGATTGGTCATCGGGACAGAAGTTTTTGTACCCCTTTTGAGTGAAGAAAAAATTCAAAAAAGAATAAAAGAACTGTGCAGCCGGATTAACTCGGATTATGCGGGGAGAATCCCTGTTTTTATCGGGGTTTTAAACGGCGCTTTTATATTTCTTTCGGATTTGATCAGGAATATTTCCGTCGATTGCGAAATCGATTTCTTTAAACTGTCCAGCTACGGAGACGAAAAGATTTCGTCAGGCAACGTAAAAATGCTAAAAGATCTCAACTGCGACATAAACGGAAGAGATATAATAATCGTAGAAGACATAGTCGATTCGGGCTTGTCGATAAAATTTATAGAAGAATTAATCGCCCCTCAGAATCCGGCAAGTATGCGAGTTGCATCACTGCTGGTTAAGCCGAATAGTCTTAGATATAATGTAAAAATTGATTATATTGGCTTCGAAATTCCCAGCAAATATGTGATAGGTTACGGACTTGATAACGCGCAGAGGTACAGGAATCTGAGATCAATTTATGTCTTAAGCGAATGAGGGAATTTCTTAAAAAACAAATTTAAATACAAACAAGTTAAATATGACGGATAAAAATAACAATAAACCGGGTTCAAAAGGTCCAAACGGCGGCGGACCTAATAAACCGGATGATAATTTCGATTGGTCGAAAATAATAAGATTGGTTTTCGGATGGGGAGCGGTAATAGTAATAGCTGTTATAATTATGCAGTTGTTCAAAACAAATTCCACTAATTATGTCGATATTCCGTATCCGCTGTACGAAAATCTGTTAAATAACGACCAGATACTTAAAGCAACAATTATAAAATCGGATGTTAACGATTATTATTTCAAAGCGGAATTAAAGACCAAAGAAAAACTTAAAATCAACGGCAAAGATGTTACGGCGCAGTATGTATCGGTATATCTGCCGGAACCGATAATAAAGGAACAGGAAGCTGTTTGGAAAGCGAAAAACATCGATTATACCTTCGATAAAGAATCCAACGAATGGATGAACATAATTATCGGATTTTTGCCTTGGGTAATAATTCTCGGGATATGGATAATTATTATGCGACGGATGCAGGGCGGCGGCGGCGGTACGCGAGGAATCTTTTCATTCGGGAAAAGCAAAGCTAAACTTATTACACAATCCGGTCAGAAGATAACGTTCAGGGACGTGGCCGGCGCTGATGAAGCGAAGCTGGAGCTGCACGAAATAATCGAGTTTTTAAAAGAACCGACGAAATTTCAAAAACTGGGAGGCAAAATCCCGAGAGGCGTGCTTCTTTTGGGCCCTCCCGGAACTGGCAAAACCCTCCTTGCACGCGCGGTTGCCGGCGAAGCCGGAGTACCGTTTTTCTCGATCAGCGGTGCGGATTTCGTCGAAATGTTCGTGGGAGTAGGTGCAAGCCGTGTAAGAGATCTTTTTGAACAAGGGAAGAAAAACGCCCCGTGCATAATTTTTATCGACGAGATTGACGCCGTAGGCAGGCATAGAGGCGCGGGCCTGGGCGGCGGACACGACGAAAGGGAACAAACCCTCAATCAATTGCTGGTGGAAATGGACGGCTTTGAACAGAACAGCGGGGTTATAATTATCGCAGCTACCAACCGCCCGGATGTCCTGGACCCGGCGCTTTTGCGCCCGGGACGTTTCGACAGGCAGGTTGTTGTTGACAGACCCGATGTAAAAGGAAGGGAAGGAATCCTGAAGGTGCATGCGAGAAATATTCCGCTGGATCAGGATGTTAACCTTGAAGTTTTAGCCAAGGGAACGCCGGGACTTGCCGGTGCCGAACTGGCAAACCTTGTAAACGAGGCCGCTCTTCTCGCCGCCAGGAAAAATAAAAGAAAAGTTCAGATGATCGACTTTGAAGAAGCTAAAGACAAGGTAATGATGGGCATGGAGAGAAAGAGCATGATAATCTCCGAAGAAGAGAAAAAAACCACCGCATATCATGAAATAGGACATGTCCTTGTCGCAAGGATGATTCCCGAAGCCGATCCCGTTCATAAAGTAACGATTATTCCGCGCGGAAGGGCTCTGGGTGTTACAAGCTATCTCCCGATCGATGAGAAACATACCTATTCAAAAGAATATCTCGAAGCCATAATAACATATGCTTTGGGAGGAAGAGCCGCCGAAAAAATCATTTTCAATCATTATACTACCGGTGCCGGCAACGATATTGAGAAGGCTACCAATATCGCGCGTAAAATGGTGTGCGAATGGGGAATGAGCGAACAGCTCGGTCCGTTGAGTTACGGAGCGAAAGAAGAAGAAATTTTCCTCGGACGGGAGATTCAAAGACACAGGGATTACAGCGAAAGGACCGCCATTGAGATAGACGACGAGGTAAGGAGGATAGTAAATACGGCTATGGCGAGGGCGGAAAAAATTCTAACTGACAATATCGATCTTCTTCACACGTTATCGAAAGAACTTTTGGAAAGAGAGATACTCGATTCCGAGGAAATTACCAAGCTGATAAACGGCGAAAATCTTCCCCCGTTGAAAAAAGATACGGTCCTGGAAGAAGGTAATCCGGAAGAAGTTCCCGAACATGTAAAAAAATTAATGGAACAGAGAAAACCCAAAGAATCTACTCCTAAAGATGACTCAAATTGACCACGGAACCATTAATTACAGAGATGAATTGGTTCGAAAGCTGATTCATCTCTGCTCGTTATCTATTCCGATCATTTACTATTTTATTTCCAGAACACATGCGATCGTTATTTTAAGCTTCCTCGCTTTCTTCGCCATCGTGCTCGATTTATCCAGGTACTTTTATCCTTCTATCGGAAAGGTCTTTTATAAGCTTTTCGGCTTTCTTCTCAGGAAGCATGAGCTTGACAATAAAAAGAAAAACCTGAACGGCGCCACATATGTTTTCATCTCGGCTTTGCTGTGCGTTATTTTATTTCCAAAAGTGTTCTTTATAACGGGCTTCAGTATTTTAATCGTAAGCGATTCGGTCGCGGCTTTAATCGGCAGAAAATTCGGAAAACACAAATTCCTGGCCAAGAGCCTGGAGGGAACTTTAGCATTTTTCGTAAGTGCAAGCATAGTTGTTTTATTTACTCCCAAAATTGAAGGGACGGCGACAGAATATTTTATAGGGATTGCGGCCGCTTTCGTCGGCGCTATCGTGGAAAACATATCGTTCGGTTTCGCCGATGATAATTTGTCAATACCTATATCCATCGGGTTTACCATGTGGGGCTTGTATTTACTTCTGCTGCCGAATTTACAACTAATACTGCCAAACGTACCGAGGTAATGATGCGAAAAATTTTAACTGTTTTCATTCTGCTTTTAGCAATATTGCAGTTCAGCTCATGTGATTTTAAACAGCCTGCTTACGGCCCTGAGGATGAAATTATCGTCGTTGCGGATTCGGCCGAATTCGAATCCCTTAAACCGGCTTTGGATTCCGCGTTTGAAAAGATTATTTATACTCCGCAGCCTGAAAAACTTTTCGACCTTAAAAGGGTGCCGGAAGAGGACTTGGACAGGTACAAAGACCGGAAGAATATAATTATTATTGCTCCCTTCAATTCAAATTCGAATACGGGCAAATTTGTACGTGCATCCGTCGAACCCCAACTTAAATCCAAAATTCTAAAGGACAGCGTCTTTGAAATAACCAAATACGGTTTATGGGCCAGAAGCCAATTGGTTATGCTGTTAACCGCGCCTACCATGGATGAGCTTATCCGCGATATTTACGGTTCAAAAGACAACCTCCTTTATGCGTTTCAAAAAATCTCCGACAAAAGACTATATGCCGATATTTACAACTCCGAATATGAGCAAAAAAAGATCGAAGGCATGTTCCTGAAAAATTACGGCTGGGTTATATACGTGCAGGCAGATTATCAGCTGGCCCTTAATAAACCCAAAAATAATTTTATCTGGCTGAGAAGGGGCGTTAACACTGACATGGAAAGATGGATTTTCGTTCACTGGATAGATAATGCCAACCCGGATTATTTAAACGCGGATACGGTTAAAAATATAAGGAACAGGTTAACCAGGGAATTTTACAGGACGGCCGACGACAGCAGCTACGTAGTTATTGCGGGTGATTATTATACCACCACCGAGGTGAATTTCAACGGAAAATACGCGCTGCTGACGCAGGGACTCTGGGAACTCAATACAAAGGGAATGGGCGGACCCTTCCTTAATTATACTTTTTACGACGAGAAAACCCGCAGAATTTATATGGTAGACGGCTCAATCTACGCCCCGAAATATTATAAGCGGAATTTAATACAGCAAATGGACGTTGTCCTCCAATCGTTCCGCACGGCGGATCAGTTAAGCAAGGATAGAAGACAAGAGTTAATAAGCGACGCCAAATGATATTCTTATGCGCGGGGTATGCCTTCTTTTACCTCTCTATTACATCCGCCAGTCCGGGAGGTAATACGTAATCCGGAAAGCTGTTTTTAATCTTGCTTATATATAATTTGGCCCTTTCCACATTGTCGTACTGCATTTCATACAAAGCTCGTCTTGCCAGCATAGAGCCGACAAAGTTTTCGATTAATTTTGCATACCTGTTGTCTCCGGCGGGGAACCGCAGTGTGAAATCCGGATTATTGGCCGGTATATATCCTTTCCCCGTTTTTACTACCTTGAACATAAATAAATCGGGCACAAGCGTATAACCTTTTGGCAAAGAAAATTCGCCCTTTTGCATCTCGTTTTCGAAAAGTTCCGGTGCAATATATACATCGCGGCTGTTAATATTTTTTGCTACTAAATCCGTCAGCACTTTCCTATAATTCATTTCAATAAAATCGGGATTGAAATTATCGCCTCTTTCGAACGGCGCCACGGCCTTTAAAAAATTATCAACGTCCGGCTGCATGCCCCTGAATAAATCCGGGTGGTCGTGCTCGGTCTGTTTATAGTACCAGGACCTGCGGAGCAATTCTTTATCTACGACGGTTACGTCGGTCCTGTATTTCTCAACGTATTGAAAATAATAAGACGGAGAGACGAAATAATCCCATTGGTAAGTTAAAATAACCGCGTTCCTGCCGCATTCGTTCAAAACGTCTTTTGTATAATCCCGGAAAGTGTACAGATCGCTTTGGTTCACCAGATTGAAATTTAGGTAAGCCTGAACACCGATGAAAATTATAACCAGGCCTGCGGGAAGCCGGTACTTGTTTCTTTCGGCTTTTAGCTGTGAAAACAACTGCACTATTCCGAAGACCGCGAAAAACCCGAGAGAGATATATCCCAGAACGAAATAAGAATCTATGTCGTGTATGTTGTAATTAATCGAATAAAGGACCGTAAACAAAAAAGTTATCATTGAAAATAAAAAGAATTTTCTCGCTCTGACGTACGCGGTAAATATTCCAATCGCGCATATAAACAGACCTATATTAAATTCGCCCGGAAGATTGGTAATAAAATAATTAAGCTGATGAAATGCCGCTCCTATCGAAGAAAAAAGCCACACCCGGTACTGGCTGGCATCCACGTGCCGGAAGAATCTTGCGAAATCCGTAGGATTTCCCCAATCCAGCAGCGGGTTCTGGGAGGCTCTTATCGGCAGGTATAGATATATTAGAATGAGAACCGGGATAAAAAGCGAAAGCATTACGCCTATTCCGGCAAAGCTTTTCCCGGTAAGCTTATATTTATTGAAATACAAATATGCGAGGCCGGGCAGCAGAAACAGCGTGGTCATATGATTGGAGAATCCCAAAGCAAGCGCAAGGGCAGTCGTAAGCCACGCATTTCTTAACGAAAATTCTGCAGGGTTGTCCTGTTTTATATAAGCCTTAAGGCTGAAAAAGATGATTAGGGTAAACAGGAATATTTGGAGCGAATAAACTTCAACGGAAGTGCTCTGCATCCAGTATGTCCTGTTAAACGCCAGGATAAGTCCGGCTAAAAACGAGACCGCAATTTTTTTGCTTTCAGGCATCGTTTTCTCGGCGCCGGGTAAAGACTTACCTTTTGTTGAAGGCTCTTTCCGTGACTTTAATTTTCCCAATTCCTTCTTCGATGTTTTTCCGAATGAGCCCGGATTATCCAGGACCATCTTTGAAGTATAAGCGAATAATCCGGCTGCGAGACTGCACCAAATTGCAGCCAGCAGATTTAACTGATAAATCTTTGAAAAAGGCAGAGGAATTAATGAGAATAAATATCCCAGCATAGTAAACAGGGGATAACCCGTAGGATGAGCAATGCCCAGGGTAGCTTGTACGGTTGCAAGCTCCCCCGAATCTATTTCAACCACCGAGGGAGCTAGCGTAAATAAGTAGACCGTAAATACCGTCAGGCTCAATAAAACGGCGTAGTATTTTTTTAAGAACTTCAATTATGTCTTCCCAGATATTTTTCAAAATAAAAACGGTTTGATCCGGCGACTTGGGATAATTTGTTCAGGATGTCCTCCTTGTTTTTACAGCCCGTCATGAAGGCAAGGGCATCAAGTTTCCTATCGTCGGCCGGCAGTACCGAAGAAGTAACGTTGAAAACCGTTTGATTCGTTAAATCCAAATTTTTTAAGAAAGAATAATTGTCCTTAAGAATTTCAAGCTCCGAAAAGCTTTTGTGATGTTCCGTGAGAAAAGATAAAGATCTTAATATGCCTTTGCCTCTTAACTTCAAATAATTTCCCGAATTCATAATTAAAAATTGGACCAGAAAATCTATATCCGCAAGCCCGCCCCTGTTTTTTTTGATGTTGAAGAATTTATCGAGAGAGGTTCCGCTTCCGGCAGAAAGTTTTTCCCGCATGTCCGATATACTGGTTCTCAAATTATTTTCATCCTCGGTTTTTATCCTTTTCTGCACCGCTCTTGCCAGGCGTGAGATGATCTTCTTATCGCCCGCAATATGGCTGAATTTGCAGAATGACTGGAGTTCCCAGATCCTGGCCCTGCCGTTCAAATAAGATTCGTAGCTTTTTACGTCCCAAAGAAGTATGCTGCTTTTTCCTTCCGGTCTCAACCGGCAGTCGACTTCGAAACTTTTCAGCTCCTCTTTAATTTTTAAAAAAAGTTCCCTGAATTCTGATTGCGCGTAGGGATACGAATCCATATCTTCACCGATGAAGACGAGATCTATATCCGAGGAGAAAGTCATTTCGCCGGCGCCGAAGCTTCCCATAGCGGCGACTGCATAATTCATATTTAATTTATTTTCGCCGATAAATCTTTCCGCTACGGACTTAATTTTGATCCTGAAAAAAGAGTTCAGCAAAGAGGAAACTTTCGGGGCCGATATAATTTTCAGCGAAAATTGGACCGAGAGCGTAAACAGGAACCTTTTTGCCGAAAACGAAGGCACAGCCCTTTGTGTAATTTTTTCGAATACTTTTCTCGTTAAAAAAAATTCTTTTAAATCGTCGTCTTCCGCAAATAAGTCAACCGAAAGCTGGGAGTATTCGCATACCCGCAAAAACGAATCAAAAAATTTACGGTCTCTGAACTCCCTGTACCAAATCGAAGGGAAAGCAACCGGTCTTAATATCCTCACGAAATTCCGCAATACGAGATCTGGATTCGGAGAAAAGCGCAGGTAATCTTCCAGTGCCGGTTCTATTGTTTCAAAATCGACAATCGACTTCCTGTCGAATTTTTTCTGACCGAGCAGGCCTTTGCCTTCTCTTAAAAATTGAATGTCTTTTAACGCTTTTGATTTATTTTCGAAGTTAATATAGGATGCGGCATCAGAGGGAATTTCGGAGTCCGTTTCCGATCCCATTATGGAATTGAAGATTTTCTGTACGGCCCTCCTGTACCCAAGTACGCTCTTTCTGAATTCTCCCGGTTCGGGGTAATTCAGGAATGCGCTCATCTTATAAAGTATTTCGCCTTCCTGGGGAATTGAATGAGTTTGGGTGTCGTTCATTAACTGAAGGTAGTGTTCTATTTTCCTGTAAAACCTGTATGCATTTTCGAACGTCCGGGCTTCTTCCGGGGTAAGAAGTCCGGATTTTTTTAAATTTCCGATTGCATTTAACGTGTTGCCGCCTCTCAGCTTCTTGTTCCTACCGCCGTTAAGCAGCTGAAGGGCCTGAACGGAAAACTCAATATCCCTGATCCCGCCCGGTAGAAGTTTTATGTCTTCGCGGTCTTTTAAATTTTTTTCTATATTCGACTTGAGGTTTTTAATTTGATCGGTGGGCGATGTGGAAAATGACAGTGGATATATGAAAGGCTGGAGGTAAGTAACGAATCTTTTAAACAGGCCCGGGCTTCCGCAGATAAAACCCGCCTTAATCAGCATCTGACGCTCCCAGTCTTCGCCCCGGATCTCATAATAGTTCAAATATTCCTCGATTGAGCGGCAGAGCGCGGAAGTCCTTCCGTCGGGCCTCAGCCTGAAATCAACCCTGTAAAGGAAGCCTTTGCTCGTAATCGAGGAAGCGCTTTCTATAAAAAGGAAAACGGCCTCGGTCAGAATTTCGCCGTAATTTTTATTCGACGTAACGGGTGAATCCTTATCGTAGAAGATAATCAAATCAATATCCGAACTGTAGTTTAATTCGTTTCCCCCGAGTTTCCCCAGAGATATAAGGCAGTAATTTTGTCTGATATTCGCGTGTTGATATTTCTCCAAGACGCTGCCGTAGCACAATTCGAAAAGCTCGCCGGTTATTGCTCGGGCAAGCGCGGACAGATCCGAAGTGGTTTGTTCCAGGGTCGAATATCCCAGAATATCTTTGGCGCCTATTCTTAATATCTCTTTGCGCTTTATTGTCCGCAGGGCATTTAATTTTGAATTTAAAGATTTATAGGAGGAAAGCGATTTTTTAAGCTCTTCGGAAAACCTAAGTTCGTCGAATTTTTCGGAAAGTGTGCCCGGATTTACAATCCAGTAAAAAAATTCGGGATTTATTACGAGTATATCCGTAAGATAGTTGCTGTTGGCGGCAATTGTAATGATTAGTTCGGTGTAATGCGGATATTTTAGGCATTCAAGCATGAAACTGATCCTGTCGTACATGCTTAATATTATCCTTAAAAGGTTGGATTCGGACGAGAAAGTAAAATATATTTTGGAAATTTCGGCTTCGAAAAGGCTGATCAGTCCGTCGAACTTTTCCGGCTGGATATATCCGGCCGAAAGATCGAAAAGTTTTCTTATGAACTGGTCGGAAAGTTTATAGCTGTTTTTCGATTCAACCACTGGACCTAAAAAAATATTAATTGGAATTTAAACTAATATTAAATATTCGTAAATAGAACAGGAGAAAGCGGCTTTTACGAATATATTATGAAATTTTTTCGAGTAATTCCTATGCCGTTGGGGAATTTAATAAAATATGCATTAAGGGGCATTTGTTCGTAAATTGCATTTCAAGGCACCTTTGGTTAATTTTGATATTCATTAATCCGACGGAGATAAAAGTTAAATGAAAACTTTCATTAAAAAATTA
>JBJKOY010000318.1:0-8835 GCA_046706945.1 Ignavibacteriaceae bacterium
TGGCGGTAGTATCGCCGTCTTCCGTAATTACAAAAGCCGACGGCCATGTACATCCGTTATCGACGACAATATCCATTGCGGGATCTTTTATATTGCCGCTCTCCCTTACGAACGTCATCCACATATCTATGTCCTTTTCCTTTAAAATATCCGCGGCTTGACGAATTTTTTCACGGAATAAATCGGAACTCATAAAATCCTCGCTAATGTTAATTTTTTAAATTTATTTATGAATCTACCAAAATAACCGGAAATATACTATTTACGTGATTACGGGATATTCTTTTAAATAAATTAACAGATATGTAATATATCCCTTCGTTAATAAAGGACCCGGCTGCAGCCGATTAGTAAATTACGGTTTCGATGAGTCCTCCATCGCCCTAACGGCGCCGGTTAAGTCAAGTTTTTTTATTTAATAATTACTAATTTAATGCCATGAGAAAAAATGATGTACTGAAGAACTAAGGAACTTTCGCTTGAAATTTCCGGGAATAAAGATCGGCAGATTAAAGCGGGATAAATACATGTTCGCAAAATCAGACGGGAAATATAAAGTCTGTTCGAACGGGAGGGGACAATATTTTCTGTTCCCGGACAACGGGGAAACCTGTAGCGACTTTCTCTTCTTAATTTCTTTCCCCGGGCCTGCAAATTACTTTTCATCTTTCGATAATAATAATCAAAGCTTATGGTTCAAAGTTTTTTATACGTCGATTTAAACAAATTTTATTAAAAATATTTAACAGAGAGTTTTTTATGTCGGAATATGTCTCAAACCTGCTGGCTCAAGTAAAAGCAAAAAATCCTAACGAACCGGAGTTTCATCAGGCCGTCGAAGAAATTGTGGATTCGCTCGAGTTGGTTCTGGAACGGCATCCCGAATACCGTTCCGCGAGGATACTTGAAAGAATAGTCGAACCCGACAGGGTTATAATGTTCCGGGTGCCGTGGATGGACGACCAGGGCGAGATCCACGTCAACCGCGGTTTCAGGATAGAAATGAACAGCGCTATCGGACCTTATAAGGGAGGCCTTAGATTCCACCCGTCCGTAAACCTGGGAATTTTAAAATTCCTCGCCTTCGAACAGGTATTTAAAAACAGTCTTACCACCCTTCCAATGGGAGGAGGAAAAGGCGGATCGGATTTCGATCCCAAAGGTAAGAGCGACAACGAGGTAATGCGCTTCTGCCAAAGCTTTATGACCGAGCTGTTCAGGCACATCGGACCGCATACCGATATACCTGCCGGCGATATCGGCGTCGGTACCAGGGAGATCGGGTTTTTGTTCGGGCAATATAAAAGATTAAAAAACGAATTTACAGGCGTACTTACCGGAAAGGGCCTTAACTGGGGAGGCTCGCTTATTCGTCCGGAAGCAACGGGCTACGGCGCGGTATATTTTGCGAAGGAAATGCTTAAAACGAAAGGAGAAGATATCGAAGGGAAGGTCTTTGCCGTTTCAGGCTTCGGGAACGTTGCGTGGGGAGCCGTTCAGAAAATTACGCAGCTGGGGGGAAAGGTTGTTACGCTTTCCGGGCCGGACGGTTTTATTTACGACAAAGACGGCGTATCCGGTGAGAAAATAGACTACATGCTGAAATTGAGAGCGAGTGCGAACGACAGGGTCCGGGACTATGCGGATAAATTTAAAGTTGATTTCTTTCCTGAGAAACGTCCCTGGGGAATAAAAGTGGATGTCGCGATGCCGTGCGCTACCCAGAACGAAATATTCGAGGAAGACGCGAAAGAGCTGATAAAAAACGGATGCAAATACGTTTGCGAAGCCGCCAATATGCCTACAACCTTTGAGGCCTACAAAATATTTAAGCAGGCCGGCATTCCGCTTGCGCCCGGCAAAGCCGCAAACGCCGGAGGAGTGGCGGTATCGGGCCTTGAAATGTCGCAGAACAGTATGCGGCTGCCGTGGCCTAAGGACGAGGTAGACCACAGGCTGCATCAGATCATGACGAAAATTCACGATACGTGCCTGGCAACGGCGGAGCGCTTCGCAACGCCGGGCAATTACGTCAACGGAGCAAATATCGCCGGGTTCCTGAAGGTTGCCGATGCCATGCTGGACCAGGGACTGGTATAAGTTATCTCATTTAATAATTGATTACTTTTAAGTAAATTTTCCCTGATTGGATGAGATATCGAAATGTTTGAAAACGGCAGAAATTTATCGATGCAAAAATTCAGCATCTTAAATATTGAAGATGTGTTCAGCAGCAGGATCAAGGAATTCCAGAAGCTGATGAAATATAAGATACGGGAAATACTTCTCGTATCCAGCCTGTACGACTATTATTTGTTCGAAGAAGACGGGCGCCTTTACGAATTGATCAGACAGGAATACCAGGTGCTTAACCTGAGTCAGGCCCCGGAAATAACCCACGTAACAACAGGAACCGAAGCCCTTGAAATAGCCCTTCAGGAAAATCAATTTGATCTGATAATTACCACGATGCATATCGAAGATATGCACGTAATTAAATTTGCCCAGATGGTGCGCAAAGCCGGGTTCGACGTTCCGCTTATACTCCTGGCTTACGACAATAAAGAAAGAAAAGAACTGGTTGCCCATTACGATACTACGATATTCGACAGGATATTCATATGGCAGGGAGATTACCGTTTATTAATCGGCATAATAAAATACGTAGAAGATAAAATAAACGTGGCGCACGATACCGCGGCGGTCGGAGTTCAGGTAATTATTCTCGTCGAAGACAACGTTAAGTTTTATTCCACCTACCTGCCCCTGATTTACACCGAGATATTCAATCAATCGCAAAGACTCATATCCGAAGGCGTAAATTTGACTCATAAATTCCTGCGAATGCGGGCAAGACCGAAAATACTCTTATGTACGACCTACGAAGAAGCATGGGATTATTATACCAAATACGAAGATTACATTCTCGGTATTATCACCGACAGCAATTTCAGGCATTACGGAATCAGGGATCCCGAAGCGGGAATAAAATTTTCCATAAACGTAAAAGCGCAGCATAAAGATATCCCGATCCTGCTTCAATCGAGCAACGCCAGCGTTGCGGAAAAAGCGTACAGCGCGGGAGCATCTTTCCTATTAAAAGGCTCTCCGAGGCTGCTTCACGAGCTAAGAGCCTTCATGCTTAATAATTTCGGCTTCGGCGATTTTGTATTTATAACACCCGACGGCCGGGAAGTCGGAAGAGCGGGCAATCTGAAAACGCTGGAAGAGCAGATTAAATTAGTGCCCCCGGAAAGCCTTGTCTACCATGCGGAAGGGAATAATTTTTCGAAATGGCTCAAAGCAAGGACCGAATTCTGGCTGGCCCATAAATTAAGGCCGAAAAAAGTAACGGAATTTCTTACCGTTGAGGACCTGAGGAACGACTTGATAACCTCGCTGCGTCTCTATCAGGAATACAGGCTGCGGGGAATCATAACGGATTTCAATAGAGAATCTTTCGATCCGGTCAACAGTTTCGCAAGAATCGGCGGCGGTTCTCTCGGAGGAAAAGCAAGGGGACTCGGCTTTATAAATACTTTAATCAACAATAAGAAGATCAGATATATGCACGAAGGGGTTGAAATATCGGTGCCGTCAGCGATCGTTATAGCTACCGACGTGTTCGACCAGTTTATCGAAGTTAATCATCTCGACGTTTTTTCACTAAGCTCCAACGACGATGAGGAAATAACAAGGCATTTTATTCAGGCTCCTTTTTTCCCGGAAGAAATAAAAGCCAAACTTCTGGACTTCCTGGAAACAATAAACGAACCTCTTGCGGTCAGGTCTTCTTCACTTCTTGAAGATTCGCAGTTTCAGCCTTTTGCCGGCGTATATCAGACCTTTATGATATCCAATAACAATCCGGATATCAACATAAGGCTCGACGAACTGCTTCACTGCATCAAAGGAGTTTATGCCTCCACGTTTTATCAGAAGGCAAAAGACTACATGAAAGCAACTTCCTACAGGCTGGAAGAAGAGAAAATGGCCGTTATCGTTCAAAGGCTTGTAGGCGCCGAAAGAAACGGAAGATTTTATCCCAACTTTGCGGGCGTTGCGAAGTCGTATAACTTTTATCCCGTTCCCCCGCAAAAATCTTCGGACGGCATCGCGCTGGTTGCGCTCGGATTGGGTAAACAGGTTGTCGACGGCGGCAACGCGGTAAGATTCTGCCCGAAATATCCGAAGCATTTGCTGCAGTTTTTTTCGACTAAGGAGACCATTAAGAACGCGCAGCAGCAATTTTTCGCGCTGGATTATTCGGGCAGGTTAAACGGGGACATAAGCCAGCCTCCCGACCAGCTTGTAAGAAACTTCGAACTGGATAAAGCTGAGGAGGATCAGACTTTGTATCATGTTGGATCAACTTATTCGGTTGAGAACGATGCCGTTTACGACGGCGTTTCGCGCAACGGCAAACGGGTCGTTACCTTCTCGCCGATCCTTAAGCATAAGGTGTTTCCGCTTGCCGATATCCTGGATATGCTGCTGGACCTCGGGACATGGGGCATGGGAGTTCCCGTGGAAATCGAGTTTGCCGTTAATATGGACGTTGCCCCCGGGAAATTGAAAGAGTTCGCGATGCTTCAAATGCGTCCTCTGGTAATCAGTCACGAAGTGGACGAACTTGATGTGGACAACTATAAAAAAGAGGACTTGATTTGCCAGAGCATGCAGGTTCTCGGGAACGGTTCGATAGACGATATCCGCGACATTGTCTTAATAGACATTCAAAAATTCGACAGGTCCAAGAGCCTTGAGGCGGCGCAGGAGGTAAGCAAACTTAATTCAAAACTTACAAGGGAACAGAAGCAGTACATACTTATAGGCGTCGGCCGATGGGGAAGTCTCGATCACTGGCTGGGAATACCCGTTACGTGGGACCAGATTTCGGGAGCTGGTGTTATCGTGGAATCAGGTTTCAAAGATCTTGAAGTAACCCCCTCGCAGGGATCTCATTTCTTCCAGAACCTGACTTCATTTAAGGTAGGATATTTTACCGTAAACTCCTCGGGAAAAAACGGGTTCATAGACTGGAAGTGGCTCGCTGATTGCACGGCAGCCGAAGAAATGAAATTTACAAAACATCTGGTATTCGAAAAGCCTATTGCGGTAAAGATCAACGGTCATAAAAATAAAGGGATTATTATAAAGCCGGGGAAATAAAAGACAAGCATCTGTATAATATTCTCAATTTAATTATTCCGCATGCATCGTTCAAAACATTGAGGCTGTATCTTAACCTGCAGACTTAATGTTACGGCTCGATCATGCTTTCCGCAGGCAAGTCAGCTCGCCATGACATCATTGAGCAAAGATTATAATACTAATCTGGACACTGCTAATCCGTATTTAGAATAAGATATTTCACGGGATTTTATTATTTTTATATAAAAATAAGAAAACTCTTTTTTATAAAATTAATATGAATCCCAAAACCAGAGCTCCCAAGAACAGAACAGTCACGCTTTCGGAAAAAGAAAAAGAATATTATTTAAAAAACATACTTCATCTCCGGCAAATCAAGGATGTTATCCCGGCAAATACAGTTGTCCAGGGAGATATATTCGAAGCATTTAAATTTATTCCCGCGGGTTCCGTCGATTTGTTGTTTCTGGATCCCCCGTACAATTTAAGCAAACAGTTTAACAACAACAGCTTCAACAAAACTTCAGAAGAAAATTACTCGGCCTGGTTCCGGTCCTGGTTCGATCTGCTGCTTCCCGCGCTTAAAGAAACCGCTACGGTTTATATTTGCTGCGACTGGCGGACGTCGGTATCAATTTACCAGGCTATAAAAGACAAGCTAATTATCAGGAACCGCATTACCTGGGAAAGAGAAAAAGGAAGAGGCGCCAAATTAAATTTTAAAAGCTCCCACGAGGATATTTGGTTTGCTACCAAAAGCGACAAATACAAGTTCAACCTGGATGCCGTAAAGTTGAAAAGAAAAGTACTGGCGCCTTATAAGGAAAACGGGAAACCGAAGGACTGGGAAGAAAGCGACAAGGGAAATTTCAGATTAACGCACCCCGGTAATTTATGGACTGATTTAAGCGTTCCTTTCTGGAGCATGCCCGAAAATACCGACCATCCTACCCAGAAGCCCGAAAAACTTCTGGCAAAACTGATCCTCGCAAGCACCGAAGAAGGTGATACGGTATTGGATCCTTTCGCAGGTTCGGGTACGACTGCGGTAGTTGCAAATAAGCTTGGCAGGAAATTCTATGCCGTCGAATTATCCGAGGAATATATTTGCCTCGCAAATAAGCGGCTGGATTCGGCGGAAAAGGATAAAAGTATTCAAGGCTATGAAGAAGGAGTATTCTGGGAAAGGAACACTTTGTCGCTCAGGAAAAGAAAGAACGGGAACGGTAACGGTTAGCGGAAGTCCGCGACCGGAATTTTTTCCCGCTGCTCATAAAATATTTTTTTACTTTCGGAATATTAATGCGTCTGAATTTTTTCAACAAGCTCTCCAAAGAAGATAAAATATTTTATCTGTCCCTTCCCCTGATAATTTTTCTGTTTATTGCTTCCGAGTATTTGTTGTTTAGAAAAGGCTTTTATGCTATTTCCGCCGACGAATCTTTGCATACCCTGGAAGCATATAAATTTTTTACGGGTCAGAGCGGTCTGTTCTCGGTGTGGCTTCCGTTTCAAAAAGTAGTTTATGCGGCCGCATTTAAATTCCATTACGATTTGTTTCTTACCCCCAGAGTAATTAGCGGCCTCTTCGGACTCTTTACCCTGCTGTCTTTAATAGAAATGTCTTTTCAATTGTTCGGTAACAGAATTGTTTCACTGATGACAGGGTTTTTCGGTGCGATATTTTTGCCGATCTACCTATTCAGCGTGCTGCCTCTTGAAGAGATATATTTTTTCTTTTTTACGATCTTCTCCGTAACTTTTTACTTAAAATGGTTAAACAATGACAGAAGCATCTACCTGTGGCTGTCCGTTGCAGCGTCTTGTATAGGCACTACTACAAGATATGAATCGTGGTTGTTCTCGGCCGCTCTATTTGTTATGATAACGTTCCGGATTATTGCACAAAACAAGCCCAAGAAGACAAAAGTGCTTTTTGTACTGGTAATGGGATTAATATTGTCTATTTTCCCTCTGTACTGGATATATTTATCGCAAATTCATACTGGTAAAATTACCGGCTTTGTTACCTCGGTGGCGAACTTATACAAGTCGCCTCCGCTATTAACTCAAATTAAGAACAACGTCATGTTCGGTTTTTTCAAAATAAACCTTGAGTCCCTAAATATTATCGGGGTCATACCTTTATTTTTTCTTATTAAAAAGAATATAAACGTAAAATATTCCGCTTTAATATTCGGCTCGACATTATTGTTTTTTTCCGCGGCTACATTTATAATTAAAGCCATGCCCACGCATAATCACTGGCGCCTTGCAATGGTTTGGAGCCTGTTTCTTTTGCCTTTTACCTGCTACCTTTTATATTTTCTTTTGACAAGGGGGCTTAGTTCGTATAAATACCTGGCGGGATTTATATTCTCTTTTTTTCTGCTGATCTTTTTATTTACAATTCAAGATATAAGATACGGTACTAGAAGCTATATAACCACAGGAGATATAACCGTCGGACGCGTCATGGAAAATATTTTGAATAAAAATAATTCAAAAGTATACATTAACAGCGGCAGGACATGGAATTATTCGACTATTTTAATTATCTCCCAAAAACCGGACAGGTTCGTTACCGGGTCTCGCGAAAATTTTAATCCCGGTAATTCAACATTGACATTGGACGATAATTCACTCTCCCAATTTAAAAAACTAAATATAGACTATTTGGTGCTGAAGCCTTACATTAAAATAGCCGGCGAGGGTAAGGTGCCTTTTACGGTTATTAGATTTGCATTTTGGAATGTTTATAAATTATCTTATTAGATTTTACAGTTTTCCTAAATAAACGTCGAAATTTCTTTTAGGGATTTCTTTTTGATATCCGGTACTTTTGCATCCTCCGCCGGATAGCCTACCACTAAAATTAAAAACGGTTTTTCATTGGTCGGCCTATTTAATATTTTATTTAAAAAATTCATCGGGCTCGGAGTATGGGTTAATGTAGCCAGTCCTGCTTGATGCACAGCGGTAATTAAAAGACCGCACGCTATGCCGGTCGATTCAACGGCATAATAATTTTTTATTTTCAAGCCGCCCGGTTTTTCTTCAAACTTTCTTGTAAAAATAATTATCAGGTAAGGGGCCGTCTCAAGAAACGGCTTATTCTCATCGGTTCCCAGCGGAGCAAGCGCGTCGAGCCATTCACGGGAGGCGCGGTTAGCGTAGAATTCATGTTCCTCTTTTTCCGCGGCAATGCGTATTGCCTTTTTAATACCCGGATCGCTCACGGCCGCAAAATGCCACGGCTGTTTATTTGCGCCGCTCGGCGAGGTACCCGCCGCCATAATACAATTCTCTATTATCTCTTTGGGCACCGCTTTACCGGAAAAATTACGCACGGTTCTTCTTTTTCGCATCAGCGAGTAAAACGCCCGCGAACGTTTGATCATTTCCTCTTCGCTGTATAATTTAAAGTCTTTTAACGGAATAAATTTGCTTTTACCCATAATTTCTTTAAAAAGAATTTGTTTATTGAAATTTCCTTAAAATTTACTCAAAATCCGCATAACAAAAAACCGCTTCCTTTGCAGGGAAGCGGTTTCATTAATTTAAATTTCAGTTATTTCTAAATTATTCGATGGTAAGGAATCTTTCGCGGGGCGTCATGGAGATGCCGCATCTTGCAGGGGCTTCCCTGTCGTATGTATTGCCGCATGTGGTACAGACCAT
>JBJKOY010000319.1:0-4827 GCA_046706945.1 Ignavibacteriaceae bacterium
GCGGCGAAATAGAAAGCATCGACGGAGTAGTCGACGATATAATATACAAAAGCGAAGTGGAAGATTTTGCAGCGGGTATAGTTAAGTTCGAAAAGAGCGGCTACGGTTATTTTAATGTCTCTTATAATAATAAAAAATCTTTCAACCGTATAGAGATTCTCGGGCATAAAGGCGCGCTGGCTATAGAGAAATTAATTGGGACAAAATATGTCCCTTCGAAATTAACTATTTTACTGGACGGAGAAGCAAAAAAAGCCTTCAGAAAAAGAGGAAACATACTTTTTAGCCTGTTAAAGTCCGTACAGAGTTCCTTTCTCAAAAACGAAACGCCGCTTGTTACGGGTTATGACGGGTATGTAAATATGAAGCTAATGGAACAAATGGAAAAAAAATATTATGTCTGATAATAAAAATATAAAAGTCGCCCTGTTATTGGGAGGAACCTCTCCGGAGAGAGAAGTATCGAAATCGTCTGCTTCGTCGATATATAAAGCCCTTCTGAATTTAAATTACGATATCGTTCTTGCCGATCCGGCGTACGGTATTGATCAGCCTGCGGATCCCCAAGTTTTTTTTAATAATAAAAATTTCGCGGGGATATCGAACCGGAATTACATCAGCTGCGTAAACTCGAAGATATTAGAAGATGTTGATATTGCTTTTCTGGCTCTGCACGGCAAATGGGGCGAAGACGGAACTATCCAGTCTTTGCTTGAATTGAAAGGGATAAAATATACTGGCTCGAATATCCTTTCCAGCGCCATTGCTATGGACAAGCATATGTCCAAGATTTTATTTAAACACTACGGCATTGAAACGCCGCGCTGGATTGTCGCCGGTTCAGGCGACGATCCCCGGGAAACCGCTGCGGAAATCCGTGACGCCATAGGCTTTCCGTGCGTTATTAAGCCGAACGACCAAGGCTCTACAGTAGGTCTTACAATCTGCGGGAATATTTCCGAAGTTCCGGAAGCTCTGGAACTTGCTCTCAGGTATTCTGAAAAAGCACTGATCGAAGAATTTATCGAAGGCCGGGAAGTTACTGTTGCCGTATTGGATAACGAAGCCCTTCCGGTACTTGAAATAAAGCCGAAGCACGGGATATATGATTACGAGTGCAAGTACACTGCGGGAATGAGCGAATACGAAGTGCCGGCTAATATACCGGACGGCATCAGAAAAGAACTTCAGGATCAGTCGATCAAAGCATTTAATATCCTCGGGTGCTCGGTATACGGAAGGGTGGATTTCAGGCTTAGCGGCGATATGAAGTTTTCCTGTCTAGAAGTTAACACCTTGCCGGGCATGACTTCGACAAGTCTGGTTCCCAAGATGGCGAAAGCCGCAGGGATGTCGTTCGAAGAATTAATAGATAAAATTATCAAATTAAGTTTATAGATGGCTCCCGTTAAAAGGAAAAAATTCATATTATTTACATTAATCGTTGTAGTATTGCTCGGCTTAGTATACATAATATTTAACGAGAACGGGATAATAAAATATTTAACGCTGAAACATCAACTGAATTCCCTTAAAGAGGAGGCCGGCAAGGTTGAAGAAAACAATAAGAAGCTGAAGGAATCGATAGATTCTCTCCGCGCGAAAGTTCCCGCAAAGATAGAAAAAGTTGCAAGGGAAAAGTACAACATGATGCGCAAGGGCGAGAAGGCCGTAAAGATTATCGAAAAATAAACCGAGGCTGCAGTAAGTTGAGCAAAGTAAATATCCCCCGGATACCTTTGGCCGAAAGGGTAAGGCCCAAGAATATTGATGAATTTGTGGGGCAGCAGGCTTTGCTGGGCAAAGGGAAACCCATCCGCTTAATGATCGAGAACGATACGCTGAGTTCTTTTATCCTCTGGGGTCCGCCGGGTACCGGCAAGACCACCATCGCAAAAATAATTGCTGAACACACGAATTCAGAATTTCACCAGTTAAATGCAGTATCTTCGGGGGTTAAGGATATCCGCTCGATAATCGAAAAAGCTTCCTTTAATAAAGCGGCCGGAAAAAGGACTATATTATTCATCGACGAAATCCACCGTTTTAATAAAGCCCAGCAGGACGCGCTTTTAAATTCCGTGGAATCGGGTCTGATTATATTAATAGGAGCCACTACCGAGAACCCTTCTTTCGAAGTCATCCCCGCATTAAGATCCAGGGCGCGGATTTACGTCCTGGAGGAATTGTCGCACGAAGACCTGACAAGCATATTAAGCTCCGCAATTTCAAAGGACGAATTTTTAGCGGGACTCAATATTGGCAATATAGAAATCGATTTTCTGATCTATCTGTCAGGCGGCGATGCGCGGTCAATGCTGAACATATTCGAAGACTCGGTCATACAGGAAATAAACTCGGATCCGTTAAATATTTCGAAAGAGGTTCTGGAGAACATAGTTCAGAAGAAGAACATCCTTTACGATAAGGGCGGGGAAGAGCATTATAACGTAATATCGGCTTTCATAAAAAGCGTTAGGGGCAGCGATCCGGACGCCGCTCTGTACTGGATGGCGAGGATGCTCGAAGGCGGGGAAGATCCTTTGTTTATAGCACGGAGGCTTATCGTACTGGCCTCGGAAGACATCGGGAACGCGTCGCCGAACGGACTAGTGCTGGCCGAGGCGGCTTTCTCCGCGGTCGAAAAAATCGGTATGCCCGAAGCAAGAATTATACTGGCCCAATGCACAACTTACCTTGCGGCTTCGCCCAAGAGCAATGCTTCGTATATGGGAATCGAAGGAGCTTTCGGGGACGTTAAAAACAATCCCCTTTACCCGGTGCCTCTTCATTTAAGGAACGCTCCGACCAACCTTATGAAGAAATTAGGCTATCATAAAGGCTATAAGTATCCTCACGATTTCGATAATCATTTCCTGGAAGAGAATTACTTCCCCGAAGAACTTTCGGGAAAACAGTATTATTTTCCCACTGAAAACGGTCTTGAAAAAAGTCTTAAGGACCGGTTAAAAGCGTTGTGGAAAAACAGGAAAAAGTACTGATCTATAAAAGTAAAATCAGAGCATTCGCGGCAAAAAGCATTGGCGCCAATTTGCTAATCATAAGTTTAACAGTCGCTTCCGTTATCTCCTGTCAGGAAATCTTTGCGGACATTAGGGTAAAAATACCAATCTAGATAACCGCAAAAATTTTTCCGGGAAGCTGCTTGACCAGTCCTTTGAATTCTAGGGTGAGTAAATGGACCAGGCATTCGGAAACGTTAAATCCCGTCAACGATGCAATATTATCTACGTGCAAAGGTTCTGTTTCCACTGCGGATAAAATTTTTTCTTCGAACAGGTTCAATCCTTCGTGTTTTATTTTCCCGGCATTGCTTTTCGCCGGCTTTAGCTTGAGATTCAATTCTACCAGTACGTCTTCCGCGGATCTAATCAATTTAGCTTCGCCTCTCTGGATAAGCAGGTTAGTACCCTCTGACTGCTTAACGCCGAGGTTGCCCGGCACCGCAAAGACCTCCCTGTTCTGCTCGAGGGCGAAAGCAGCCGTTTGCATTGCGCCCCCGGTTATCCCGGTCTCTATTACTATGCAGCCCAGACTCATTCCCGAAATTATCCTGTTCCTACGCGGGAAGTTTTGAGCGTCCGGTTTTGTGTCCAGAGTGTACTCCGAAACTATGAGTCCGCGTTCCGAAATTTGTTCGAAGAGCTTTTTATTCTCGGGAGGATAAATTACATTGAGCCCGGACCCTATAACTGCAATCGTTCTCGCGGAATTCTTCAGCGCCGAAGCGTGTGTTATGGAATCGATCCCTCTTGCAAGTCCGCTGACAACCGTTATATTTTGCCCGGCAAGTTCGGCAGTGAGTTTTTCCGTCTGTATTCTCCCGTATCCGGTGGGCTGACGCGTACCGACAACCGCAAGAGGAAACTCGTCGTCTTTATTAATGATACCTTTACAGTATAGCAGCAAAGGCGGAGCATATATTTTTTTCAGAAGGGCGGGATATTCGTCGTCCCATAAAGTTTTGATATATGCATTCATCTTGCTTAAACGGTCTATTTCGGTAAGGGTTTTATCTCTTATAATATTCCTCGCCCTGCACGATTTTAAAATTCTTCCGGCCAGGTTTTTATTAATTCCCGGTGTTTTGATTAATTGGTTAAAGCCCGAAGAAAAAATATTGTCTACGGTTTTAAATTGCGCAAGGAGGCTCTGGATTTTTCCCGGTCCGATGCCTTCGACTGAGAGGAGAAGAAATAGGTCGGTAAGACTTTCTTCGTTTAACTTGGTCAAATTAAATAAATGCCCCTGAAAAAGAGAGAAAATATTTAGAGATTATTTTTTGTCCGGCGTCTGTGCGTCGGATTCGGCAGCACTTGCGCCGTTTCTTTTTCTGTACAGAATGGCCAATGGAAGAACTACAACGTAGCCGATTATTAAAATTACCGGGGAAACATCAAGCGAAGCAAAGCTGTTCCACGGTCCCATCGACATAAAGAAATAGCCTAAAATCAGAACGGCAATACCCGCAAAAAGAATAAGGTAATTGGTCTTTTCCCAGTAAATATTGAAGGGAGCAACCCTGGATTTGGCGGATTTATTTCGTTTAACGTTCCTTTTAGATGCCGCTTTGGCCATAATCAACTCCTAAAATTAAAATGAAGCCCGGTGATGGGGGTACCACCGGGCTAGACTCGTTTTACATCAAAGGGCAGGGGAGAACCCTCTGAAAGAGTCAACAGAAATATAAAACCTTAACCGATATTTGTCAAGAAAATAAAATCTACTTACTTATTTGATATACGATTTTTCTGATTGTATCAAACTGCAAGTACGGATATTCTTCTCTGATTGAATCGATCGCAT
>JBJKOY010000320.1:0-6449 GCA_046706945.1 Ignavibacteriaceae bacterium
GCGTTAAAATTTATTCGCTGGAATTAACGGACAACAGCAAAAACTATTACGACGTCAGTGTTGACGACTTCCCGCTCTGTCTGATTATCGGCAACGAAATTACGGGGGTATCGCAGCATTTAATAGACTTGTGCGATCATTCCGTAGAAATCCCCCAGTACGGCATTAAACAATCTTTGAACGTTGCCGTAGCATACGGCATTGCGGTATTTGAGATGAGAAAAATATTCGATACCGGTAGGAGCAAAGATTAACTATACCGTCCCCGTGAAAAATTCTTCCCCGTTATCTTTTGTATGAATAAATAAAAGATTCGCCCTGACAAGTTTTACAAGAGTACGCGAAGCCCTTCGCTCGGAAATATTTGCCAGCCCGCTTAATTTCTTGACCGTAATTACTTCGTTTTTGGCAAGATAGTCGAACACGTTTTTTTCAAGAGGTCCGATAGAATAATTCTTTAGCTGAAGGTTATTTACCTGGGCGCGCATTATCCTTATCATTTCTTTACTGGCTTGAATGCTTTTATCGTTCACCCTTATCGTAACAACCGCCTTGTTAATATCGAAATCATTCAAATAGTCCTGAATCCTGTGGGGTTTTCTGTCCGACTCGGGCACCTCGGCAACTACTATTTCTTTTCCTTCCAGCTCTATGTAATTTATATTAACGTCAAGCGGAGGTTCGCAGTAAGACTCGGCTGTTTCTTTGATCAACTCCGTTTCGCTTTTTTCGCTTTCGACGCCAACGATGTCCTTGTTATCGTCGATACCGAACAAAAGGTAACCGCCTTTCGTATTGGCGAAGGCTATCATTTCTCTGGCTATCTTTTCGTGCGACGAGAATTTCCTTTTAAATTCGCAATATAGGTTCTCGCCGTCATCTATAAGCTCCTTTAAATCTCTTCTCTTCATTTTAATTTCCCGGGGAACAGCACAATATTTTTCATTCTGCCTAAGGCTATCGATGTTCTTCTGAGAACATAACCCGAATTCGAATTCGGCGTATGAACCAGAGGAGACGGAATAACCGCGGCCAATCTTGCGCATTCGTCGGCAGTCAGGTTTTTCGGCTCTTTACGGAAATATTTTTCGGACGCCGCTCTTATTCCGAATATGCCGTTCCCCCATTCTACTGCATTTATATAATTACGCAGGATCGCTCTTTTGGTTAATTCTTTTTCCATGCGAAAGGCAATCAGGATTTCCTTGCCCTTTGTAAAAAAATTCCTTGCTGTTGTAAGATAAAGATTCTTCGCCAGCTGCATTGTGATCGTACTTGCTCCGCGGATTATTCTTCCCCTTCTCTTGTTTATCCTTAAAGACTGATCGAGCTGCACCCAGTCAATCCCTTTGTTCTGAAAAAAAGATTCGTCTTCAAGAGCCAGTATTGACCTTAATAAATCCGGGTTAACCTTGCTTATCGGGACCCAGGATTGTCTTGGATAAAAAATTAAGTCGTGCTGGATTGCTCTTTGTTCCATAAAAGAAGTAATGCGGAAGCCGCTGTATTCAAGGAGAGGGATTTGAAAGGACGGGATGCTGAAATAAAGGACAAAAATAACGTATAAAAATCCGCCGGTTACCTTATTGTGCCTTAAAAAAGAGAGGACTTTATTAAATAAAAACGCTAATTCGCTTTCCGGGAATTGCATAGTAGACATTGCGGCAAACTTCTGGGCTAATTTCCGTTATTAATTATTTTTAAATCTGCTGAATACCCTAATTAAAGTATCCGGATTTGCCTGGTTATTATTTCTTAAGGCCTCGTTCCCCTTGGCTTCCGTTCCGTTTTCACCGGATCCGCCTGCCTTTTTGTCAACCCCGGAATTTTCGTTTACGTTTGCCCCGGGTGCATTAACAGGAGATGCCTTCGTTTTAACTTTTGCGTTTAAAGAATCCGGGTGAAGTTCTTTAAATTTTTCCGACTGATAATAAGCAAGCTTGGGCTTTACCGCGTTTGAATATATAGTATTAGGATATTTTTTCGACAGCGTATCGTAAATAGCGGCAGCGGAATCCGGTCGATTCATCTCATTCTCAAGAATCCAGCCGTAAGCATACAGCGCCTTTGCGGCGTAATGTGAAGTGGGATGATTTTCGTATATCTTGTAGAAATTTACCAGCGAAGAGTCGTATTTTTTATCTTCCATTTGTCTCTCAGAATAAGCATATATGGTTTCAACCGGGTCGGAAATAATTTGTATCAGCGGTTTGTTTAACTTATTTGCAGCCGCGTTGACTATACTTTCGTTTTTATACCGGTCGTAAATTATGTTGAACAAACTGTCGGCTTTAACCGAATCGTTCTTAACAAGATAATAGCTGCCTATGGCATATAATACCTTTGCCTGGTATTCGGAGTTGGGATGATTTCGGATTATATCTTCGTAATACTGAATCGCGGAATCCGGCAGGTTGAATTCCGTAAACAACAAATTGCCCAGCTGGAATTTAGTTTTTACCAGTTCGCTGTTTAAAGAGTCCAACGAAATCTTGGGTCTTTGCGGCGGCTGTATTTTAACTGCGGGCGGCTCTGTAGTTCTCGGAGCTGCGCCGAAGCGGTTATCGTACTCGGGTTTTTTTACTTTTTCTTCATCGTGGACTTTATCTTCTTTTTCCTTATTCATTTTTTCCGCATAAGCCAGGGAGTCCTTCAAAAAAGCATCGGGGTTCTGAATATAATTAATGTCCCTGTTTATCCTTTTAAGTTCGGTCAAGCTTTTTTTATATTTTCCAAGCAATTCTATGTTATTTTTGGCGCTGTCTACGTATTCTTTCGCTAAAGAATGTGCGAGGGATTTTGTAAAATAATAACTTGCCGTATCGAAGTTGCTGAAATTATTTTCATATATATTGCCTAACTGATATTCCGCGAGCCCGGCGCTCGGAGTTTTGGAATAAGTGGTATCGACCAGAACAAATTTATTTATTGCATCGTTCAATCTGTTCATCTGCATTAATGTCACGCCCGATTGCACCTCGATACTGTCGAAAGCATCCGAAAATTTGGATTGTGCCCGCAAGGAATTGAACAGATCCAAAGATTTTTGAAACTGATTGTTGTCCCTGAATGTTTTTCCCAGTTCTATGGAAGATTTCAGCAGAATGTAATATGAAGGGGAGTAATTATTCACCCTTTCAAACGCCTTAATAGCGTCCGGCAAATCGCCGTTCGCTTTGTACAGCATGCCTTGTTTGAAGGCGGCTTCCGCGTTTATTTCGGAATTTCCGGATGTTTTTAGGAAATCATCCAGCAGCGAAATGGCGCCGTCGTAATCATTTTGAGAAATTCTATATTTAATTTCTTCAATGTATGCCCGTTCCAGAATATTCTTATCCCCTTTCTTTTTTGCCTGGTCCATTACATTCTGGAGGGTATTCAATCCGGTGTTGAATTCTCGTTCGCCGATCTGGGTCATGCCTATCCAGAGGTTCGCTTCCAGCACCAGATCGGAATTAGGCTGGGTGGAAAGCAGCTCGTTAAATTTCCTTAAGGCATTTTGATAGTTGGACTGATAATAAAAACATTTCCCTATCATCAAGAGAGCGTCGTCTACGAAACCGCTGTTTGCATGAAACTGGAGGATCTGCGAGCATTTTTCTATGACTTTAGTAATGTCGGCGTTGGTATTTGCGGAAAGGGGTACTTCTTCGACGGAGAATACGTCCTTTTTCGAATCATTAATATCTTTTTCGGCCTTTTGAAAAAGATCGGAGGCGTTGTAATACAAATTGAAATATGTGGTAAAGTCAGCCCAGATGCCGCATCCGTATAAGAACAATGCCGGCAAAACGATGATTAATATCTTCTTCAAGGTTACCCGTTTTTTTATGTAGGAAGCTAAAAAAGATTAAATAAAAGTAAAAGGTAAAAATTATTTACAAAGCATCCTTCCCGGATTCTTCCGTTCTTATTCTTATCGCATCCTGAACGTCGTAAATAAATATTTTACCGTCCCCTACCTGTCCGGTTTTAGCTGCGCGAAGGATGGCTTCCACAACATCATCGGCTTTCGAAGAATCGACGATGACTTCGATTTTGATTTTCGGAATAAATTCAATCTGGTATTCGCTGCCGCGGTAAGTTTCGGTATGTCCCTTTTGGCGCCCGTATCCCCGCACTTCGGAAATGGTAAGACCTCTAACGCCCTCTTCAACCAGCGCTTCTTTTACTTCATCCAGTTTGAAAGGGCGAATAATAGCCTCAATTTTTTTCATATTTTTATTTCCGGTTATCTTCCGTGACAATATTTGTATTTTTTCCCGCTGCCGCAGGGGCAGGGATCGTTCCTACCTACCTTATCCCCTACACGGACGGGCTTTATTTTGACGGCCGTATCGCCTTCGCCGTCCGAAGGAACGTTTGCCGACGAAATTCCAATATTATCGGCAGTCTGCTTTATTTCCCTTATTCTGCTTGCGGGTCTTCTTCTGTTCTGAACTTCTTCCGCCGCCTGCGGGAAGAATTTAAAGGCAAAGGATACAATCTCATCTCTTATCTGAATTAATAGTTCGCTGAATAATTTAAATGCTTCCACTTTATATTCGACGAGAGGATCTTTTTGGCCGTATGCCCTCAAGCCGATACCTTCTTTTAAGTCGTCCATTTCCCGCAGGTGTTCCTTCCACTTATGATCGATTACGCTGAGCATTGCATAGCGTTCCAGCCTGGCCATCAGCTCCGATCCGAGCATTTCTTCTTTCTTTTTGTAAAAGTCCCGGGCCGCCTTAAGTATCTTCTCCTTTATCCCCTCTTTTCCCAGATGCTCAAATTCCTCGGGTTCCAGAGTGAATTCAACAAGAAGAGAAGACCTTATTTGTTCCTTTATGTTTTCGTTGAGAATATCTTCAAAGTTCGGTTCAACGACGTCTTCGATATATTCTTCCAGATATTCGAATATTTCGTTCTTTAACCTGTCTCCCTGAAGCGCGCGTTTTCTTCTGGTATAAATTACCTCCCTCTGCTGGTTCATAGTGTCGTCATATTCCAGAAGACGTTTTCTAATGGCGAAATTGTTCTCCTCTACTTTTTTCTGGGCTCTTTCAACCGACTTTGTAATTAATGAATGCTGAATCACTTCGCCTTCTTTTAATCCCATTCTCGACATAACCGAGGATATCCGGTCGCTGCCGAAAAGACGCATAAGATCGTCTTCAAGCGACAAGAAGAATTTCGAAGTACCCGGGTCGCCCTGTCTGCCTGAACGGCCTCTTAGCTGTCTGTCGATCCGGCGGGATTCGTGCCTCTCGGTTCCGAGTATGAATAAACCCCCGTTATCTTTGACGCCTGCGCCCAGTTTTATATCCGTTCCTCGGCCGGCCATGTTGGTTGCAATAGTGACGGCGCTTTTTTCTCCGGCATGCGCCACAATCTCGGCTTCGCGCTGGTGCTGCTTTGCGTTTAACACGTTATGCGGAATGCCTTTTCGTTTCAGCATCCTGCTAAGCGTTTCAGATACTTCGACTGAGGTTGTACCTACCAGGACGGGTCTTCCTTCTTTTCTTAATTCCTCTATCTGGTCGATTACCGAATTGTACTTCTCGCGCTTCGTTTTATAAATTGCATCGTCCATGTCGTCGCGGACGACTGGCTTATTTGTGGGAACAACCACCACTTCCAATTTGTATATTTCAAAAAATTCGGCCTCTTCTGTTTCCGCCGTACCGGTCATTCCGGCCAGCTTGTTGTACATTCTGAAATAGTTCTGAAGAGTAATGGTGGCAAGCGTCTGTGTATCTTTTTCAACTTTTACGTTCTCTTTTGCTTCTATAGCCTGGTGCAGGCCGTCGGAATATCTTCTGCCGGGAAGCACGCGGCCGGTGAATTCGTCAACTATGGCTATCTTGCCTTCTTCCGTTATTACGTATTCATCGTCTTTTTGGAATAACGTATAAGCTTTCAGCAGTTGGTGTATGGTATGAATCCTGTCGCTGCTCTCCGAATACCTCCCGTACAGGTGATCCTTCTTCTTCAATTTCTCTGCGTCCGAAAGCTCGGGGTCATTTTCGAATTTGCTTATCTCGGTGCCGAGGTCGGGCAGTATAAAAAATTCTTTTTCCTGGCCGCTGCCTTTCGCCAGTTCTTCGCGGCCCTTGTCGGTTAGATCGACGGTATTGTTTTTTTCGTCGATTACGAAATACAGCTCGTCGTCGATGATGTACATATTTTTAGCTTTTTCGCGGAGGAACTCCATTTCGGTCGACTGAAGAAGTTTTTTATTGTTCGGGTCGCTCAGAACCTTGGCCAGCTTATTATTTTTCGGCAGCCCCCTGTACGATCTCAGCAGGAGAACCCCGGCCTGATTCACGTCGTCCTTGCTGCCGGTCTGCAGTAAATTTTCGTCATCCTGTACAAGCTTGGCGACAAAGTTGGTCTGCAGCCTGAAAAGTCTTTCAACCCTTGGTTTCATCTCGTCGAATTTCTGATCGTCCGTTTCAACCGGGCCGGAG
>JBJKOY010000321.1:0-1974 GCA_046706945.1 Ignavibacteriaceae bacterium
TATTTGCCGGGATGGCGGAATTGGTAGACGCACAGGACTTAAAATCCTGTGGGAATTTATTCCCGTGCCGGTTCGAGTCCGGCTCTCGGTACTAAGACAATTAAAAATTACAAATTAAAAATTAAAAAGAAATTGAATAAGAAAATTTTTAATTTGTACTTTTTAATTTTTAATTGATCGGTCTCCTGGGCTCTTAGCTCAGTTGGTTAGAGCGTCTGCTTGACGTGCAGAAGGTCAGAGGTTCGACTCCTCTAGAGCCCACAATAAGTCGGAGTTGTCTCCGATTTTTTTTATTAGGTTAAGAAAATATGGAAAAAATCAAAATTACATTTCCGGACGGTTCCGTTAAAGAATTCGACAGAGGCACCAATAGTCTGGAAATTGCAAAAAGTATAAGTGAGCGGCTTGCAAATGAAGTATTGTCCGCAACCGTTAACGGTGAAGTCTGGGATTTAACGCGTCCGATTTATTCGGATGCGGCGGTTGTTTTGCATAAATGGGATGATGCGGAAGCCAAACACACTTTCTGGCACTCCTCCGCTCATTTAATGGCCGAAGCCCTGGAATCCATGTTCCCCGGAATTAAGTTCGGAATAGGGCCGAGTATTGAAAACGGTTTTTATTACGATGTTGATCCCGAGGACGGGGTTACCATAACCGAAAGCGACCTGCCGAATATTGAAGCTAAAATGACGGAACTGGCCGGACGTAAAGAACAGTATATTAGGAAGGAAGTATCGAAGGCGGACGCGCTGAAGTATTTTGAAAAAAAAGGGGACGAGTACAAAATCGAACTCATTCAAGGTCTGGAAGACGGCAAGATTACTTTTTACACCCAGGGGAATTTTACGGATTTATGCCGCGGTCCTCATTTACCCGATACCGGTCCTATTAAAGCCATAAAATTGTTAAGCATTGCGGGAGCTTATTGGCGCGGGGACGAACACAATAAGCAGCTTACCCGGATTTACGGCATTACCTTCCCGAAGAAAAAAATGCTTGATGAATATATTATTTTTTTGGAAGAAGCTAAGAAACGGGATCACAGGAAAATAGGGAAAGAGCTTGAGTTATTTACCTTCTCTTCAAAAGTGGGACAGGGCCTTCCGCTTTGGCTCCCCAAAGGAGCGGTTCTGCGTTCCCGGCTGGAAAACTTTTTAAAGGAAATACAGGTAAAGTACGGTTATGAGCAGGTTATTACTCCGCATATCGGTCAGAAAGAACTTTATGTTACTTCCGGACACTACGAAAAGTACGGTAAGGATTCCTTTCAGCCTATCCATACGCCGGCCGAAGGCGAAGAGTTCCTGTTAAAACCGATGAACTGCCCGCATCACTGTGAAATTTACAGAAGCAAACCCCGTTCTTACAAAGATCTTCCGCTTAGATTCGCGGAATTCGGTACGGTATACCGTTACGAACAAAGCGGCGAACTGCACGGGTTAACGCGCGTACGCGGGTTTACTCAGGACGACGCTCATATTTTCTGCAGGCCAGACCAGTTGAAAGAGGAGTTTATAAAAGTTATCGATATTATATTGATTATTTTTAAGGCCCTGGATTTTAAGGATTTTACTACCCAAATTTCGCTTCGCGACCAAGTGGATAAAACCAAGTATATTGGCTCTGACGAAAACTGGGAAAAGGCCGAAAAGGCAATTATCGAAGCGACCGAAGAAAAAGGCATCGATTCGGTTATCGAGTACGGGGAAGCGGCATTCTACGGTCCCAAGCTCGATTTTATGGTGAAAGACGCGCTCGGCCGGAAATGGCAGCTCGGCACCATCCCGGTTGATTATAATCTGCCGGAAAGGTTTGAACTGGAATATGTGGGAAGCGATAATCAAAAACACAGGCCGATAATGATACACAGGGCTCCTTTCGGATCCATGGAAAGATTTGTAGCCGTTCTGATAGAGCATACTGCCGGAGATTTTCCGCTGTGGCTGAATCCCAAGCAGGTAGTTGTCATTC
>JBJKOY010000322.1:0-17806 GCA_046706945.1 Ignavibacteriaceae bacterium
CCGATCTCCTTGAGTGCTTCGTTGCTTTCGTCGGGATCGCCGGGCATTTCAAGATCCTGCCCGCTCTTTATTACTTTCAACGGATCGTGAACCGACCACCAGTCGGTCATTACCAGCCATTTAAAACCCAGGTCTTTCCTGAGCAGTTTATTGATTACGTAATAGCTCTGCCCTGTCCATTCCCCGTTCAACAAATTGTATGAGGTCATTACCGCCATCGCTCCCGCATCGATGCCTGCTTTGAACGCGGGGAGGTAAATTTCGTGCAGAGTTCTTTCGTCGACTACCGAGTTTGAAGTGCGCCTTCGGAACTCGGTATTGTTGCAGAGGAAATGCTTAAGCGTGGCCATTGTCCCGGTACTCTGCAAACCCGCAACGTAATTCTCGATCATCCTAGCCGCTAAAAACGGGTCTTCGCCGAAATACTCAAAATTTCTCCCGCACTGGGATATCCTGTAAATATTCATGCCAGGACCGAGCAATACGGCTATACCTCCCGCCCTGCATTCCCGTCCGACGGCTTCGGCATATTTAAATGCCAGTTCTTTATTCCATGAAGCAGCCAGGCAAACCGGGCAGGGGAACGCTGTGGACTTTTCCAGGTTCCCGTTAAGGTCTTCGTGCATATGTATGCCTTGTGTAGCATCGGAAAGATATAATTCGGGAATGCCGTACTTATCGTTGCCCTTAATAAAAAAGAAATTATTCCCTCCTATCATTCGGATTTTTTCGTCAAGCGTAAGTTTATCCAGAATTTCCATGGCTCTCGCATCGGCTTCTTCATAAGCTACCGGAGGACGATAAGGCTTAAATTTACTCATATCTTTTTTCTCTGTTTATTAAAACCCATTAACTACATAAGGCACACAGCTAAAATTTCTATGTGCTCTTATGTGTCTATGTGGTTAGATTTTTTTTAAATCAGCAAGATTATTCCGTTCTTTTTATTACCAGTTTCTTGTCGGTATAGCTAACTCCCCGTCCTGCCGGCATTCCCGACAAGAATCCTTCCGGCTTGTTTTTACTTATCCAGACTACTTTAAAAGTACGTTTTGAAGGCATACCTTTGTACGAGCCGTCCGGCGCGTCGATTGTCAGCTCTCCTTTGCTTTCGTCGTAATTCATCCGGATCATCGAATACTTGCCTTTCATATAGTTATTGTTGTTATTCCCGTCGCCGTACAGGGTGAAGGAGGCATTACCGCCGGTATATACGTATAGAGTTATATCTGTATCCGACTTCTGCTCCGCATATTGTATTTCAGGACCTACGGGAACTATCGAGCCCTCTTTAATAAATAAAGGTATTTCGTTAAGGGGAGCCTGCACGGTAATTTTTTGTCCGCCATCGTAATATTTTCCGGAATAAAGATCGAACCATCCGCATCCGGCGGGGAGATAGATATTTTTTGTTCTCTCTTTATAACCGGTTACCGGCGCAACTAATATTGAAGGACCGAACATATATTCGTTGGAGATATTCTCTACGTTCCTATCATTTTCAAAATCCATTACCAGGGCCCGCATAATTGTATAGTTGTCGAAGTAAACCATACCCGCCAGAGAATATATATACGGCATGAGCCTGTAGCGGAGTTCGGTTACGCCTACCATGGCATTGTATTCCGGACTACCCTCCGGGGCTACGTTAAAAATTTCTCTGTATGGATACTGTCCGTGCGACCTGTACAGCGGACAGAATGCTCCGAACTCGTACCAGCGCGTCAACAGTTCGCGCCATTCATTTAAATTCTCGCCTTTCGCGTCAATAAATTTGTTGGGCACGGCAAAACCGCCTATGTCAAACGTCCAGTACGGCAGACCCGACATCGAATAATTCAAACCGGCAGGCACCTGTCCCTGCATATCCTGCCATGTAGACGCAATATCCCCGCTCCATACTGCCGCGTCGTAACGCTGCTGTCCCGCGTAAGCATTGCGCGTAAGAATGAAGACCCGCTTGTCGGGACTTGCTTTCATCTGGCCTTCGAAAACGGCTCTCGAGTTTTCCAGCGAATAAGCATTGAAGTACTCGGCCCCCGGTCCGAGCGCGGTGGGGTCCATCAAATACTCTCTTGTCTTCATCGGCAGGTTCGAGTTCATATCGGGTTCCGAGGCATCAAGCCACCATGCATCCACGCCCAGGGGATAAAGATGTTCGTCGATCATTTTCCAGAACAATTTCCTCGCAGCCGGGTTAAACGGGTCGTAGAAAGTGGACAGATAGCCGGGACCGACCCAGTCCTTGTTCTTCATTTCAACGTTGCCCATGAAAAGGAAGCCTTTGGATTTCATAATATCGTAGTTCTTCGTCCCGACATAGAATTTTGGCCATACGGATATCATAAAGTGTTCGTGAAGTTTTTTATGAAGCTCATTTATCATCCCTTTGGGATCGGGGTATCTGGTGGAGTCAAACTCCTGGCTGCCCCATTGATCTTCTTTCCAGTAAAACCAGTCCTGTACGATATTGTCGAAAGGTATTTTCAGTTTACGGTATTCTCTTGCGACGCCCAAGAGCTCGGCCTGGGTTTTATATCGCTCGCGGCTCTGCCAAAATCCCATTGCCCACTTGGGCGGAATAAGAGCCTTGCCGGTCAGCTGCCTGTACCCGCCGATGACCTCATCCATATTTTTACCGTCTATAAAATAGTAATCGATCTGATGACCGTATTCCGAGTAAAGTGAAAGGTCATTTTGTTCGACGGGATTCACGGGAGTTTTGACTTTCAATGAAATATAGGCTTCTCCGCCGTCCGGTATCCATTCGATTCTGATCGGATATTCCCGGCCTTTAACCATTTGAAGATCGAATAAATGAACAAATGCATTCCACGATTGTCTCCATCTGTCGACAAGCAATTTATTATCTATCCACATCTTGCAGTGCCCCGAAGCGTACAGCCGGAATTTGTACAAACCGGAAGAATCGGTGACAAGATTTCCGCTCCAGACGGCTTCTCCGTTTGCAAGTTTGAAATCTTCCGGGAAATTCTTCAGCAGAGGAATGAACTCGTAGTCAATTTGAGATTCGTCGCGCGAGACGGCCGGTTTCGACGTATCCTTTGAGTTGTAATAATCGGCTGTAAGTCCGCCTTCCTTCCCGGCCGCATCATAAAGTCTGAAGGCGGAAAGAGGGCCGTAATCCCGCGGGTCTCCGAATTTAGAACGGGAATAATTATCCCATAAGATCCCGTAGTTTTTATTCGAGATAACGAACGGAATGGAAATTTTTGTATTATACTGGTAAAGATCGACGTCGTGACCTTTATAATTAAACAATCCTTCCTGCTGCTGGCCCAGGCCGTAGAAGGCTTCTTCCGGGGGGGATTCAAATTGCTGTCTTATTCTGAAGAGATGTTTATTCTCCAGGACTACCGGTTCTATCGTCTTGCCTCCGTTTTTAATTTCGGTAAGAATCGGCTTGCCTGAAGCGTCGCAGAAAACTATCCCCCCGGATTTCTCTGAAATTTTAACCTCCATGGATTTTGTTTTTAGTGAAACCGTATCCCCTTCTTGATCGACATTGAACTCGACTGCAGGGAACTTTTTTTTCACTATCATCAGGCTTTCGACTTCGGGAAAAGAATTCCCGTTTACCGCGCTGACGCGGATTATTTTATCGGCTACGGGTTCAACGCGGACAAGTTTAGCCCCGTTTGCAACCGTGTCTGCAACCTGCACTATAACACCGTTTGGTATTTTCATGTATTTGTGCTGTGCGAATAAATTTATCGACAAAAAAAGTGTTATTAAAAAAGGAAAATTTTTCTTCATTTTCTGCGCCGTTGTTTTTGATAAATAATTATTCTTTAACCAGCCTTAGCATTAAAACATCATGCCCCGGGACTTCTGCGCTTAAGGCTTTACCCGTAGTTCCCATTTCATTCTTAGTCCAGAGATTTTTAATTTTGTAAACGGTTTGATCGAAATGCGCGTTCCTTCCCGAGAGGCTGTCGTAGACCGCTTCATTTTTCCAGTCGAAAGAAACTTTTTTAGGTTCTACGCTTCTGTTTAAGAAACACATTGCCCAGTCGCCTTTTTCGAGGGGTTTAAACCAGACGTCGACGCTGTCGCTGTTCGAGTATTTAAAACCTTCGATACCGAGCGAATCCTGGTCGACCGCGATTACGTCCCTGTTCGTAAGTATCGCCAGTGTTTCCTTGCTCATGCTCCTTAAGTCGTTGCCGGCTATTAAAGGCGCGGCCAGCATGCACCACATCGAAAAATGCGCACGGTCCTCGTTGTTCGTCATCCCGTTGCCAACTTCGAGCATATCCGGATCGTTCCAATGTCCGGGTCCGGCATATTTTCTCAGTCCCTTCTGCATATCGAGTATCTGCATTATTCCCCACGAGTACCAGGTACCGTGGTTAATCGTGCAGTCGAAGCAGGCATGAATATCGCCGGTAGTTCTCCAGAGATGGCCGATGTTTTTAGCCCACAGCCAGGGTTTGTTCGTTCCCCATTCGCAGATGCTGAACACGACCGGTCTGCCCGCAGCAAACAGCGCATTGCGCATCGTAGTATAAGCGCCCACGGCGTTGAGGCCTTCGGTGTTGCACCAATCGTATTTCAAATAATCTATTCCCCATTTTGCATAAGTAATCGCATCCTGGTATTCGTGGCCGCGGCTGGCCGGGTATCCGGCGCATGTTTTATTGCCCGCATCCGAATAAAGACCGAGCTTTAGACCCTTCGAATGGACGTAATCGGCAAGAGCCTTCATGCCGGAAGGAAATTTTACCGAATCGGGATGAATGAAACCGAGACTGTCGCGATAACCCTGCCAGCAGTCGTCGATGTTGATATATTCGTAGCCCGCCGCCCTCATACCGGAAGAAACCATCGCGTCTGCGATTTCTCTAATTATTTTTTCGTTCACCCCGCACTGGAACTTATTCCAGCTGTTCCAGCCCATGGGAGGAGTTTTGGCCAGCTGATCGAATTTCTGGCCGTATATGCTTGAAGAGGCAAGCATAACTGTTATTAAAATAAAATTTTTTATCAACGCTGGTAACAAGTTTCTTTTCATTTTTATATTCCTTAATTGATTTAAAAAACAAGAACCTTTAAAGAACCTAATGCCCTGAAATATAATAATATTTTTTCCCCTCTTGTCCTTATATACCAACGGAATAAAACCGTGTTAAATTTGTGATATATAAAAGTAATTGTCAACGAACCGGAAGAAAAAGTTTTGCAGCAGGCTAACTTGCCTGTATCTCATGATGAGCGGCGGACCTGCCTGCCGCGAACATGCGTCAAACTAATTTTAATTTATTATAAAATAAGTAACTGTCGGAATAATAAATTAACCCAGTACAGAAGTTATTATTTATGATAACATATCTTAATCTTGATCTTGATCTCGAACTTAATTTTTCTTTTGCTCTTCCGGCTGATTATGATTATGATTAAGAGCAAGATTAAGAATAGAATTATACTTCAATCTGCTTTGCTATCTTGATATTTTTAATTGAATAACTCCGGATTTAATTTTTATTAAATTGGTTAGCTGTATTCTATAAATATTGTCTCCCCACCTTTGCAGTACTATTCCGTCTTCCGGTCCGTTTAAGACTCTCTTCTCATAAGTGGCCTTCAGCATTTGAGGATCGTATTTTAAATTGATAATTCCGTTTTTAAGTTTTAACCGGATTACACCGGGAGTTGTTATATCGGGACGATATACTGTCATCAGGTTTTCCGCAATGTTTCCTTCTTTTAAAAAGCCGAACTCATCCGTTACTTCTACGTCGGAATTTCTGATGAACTTTATCGATCGTCTTAGGAATTTTAAACCCGCGCTTGACGGATAGGCTTTCCCCAAATCAAACTTAAAAACAACGGAATCATCGCCGCTTCGATATTCGATATTATCCGCTTTATATTCTGATCCCGCCGACTGATCAACTCCGTTTACCGTCGGGTCATTATGGTAATCCGAACGGATAAACCATATGGAGTACCGCCGGTCGTTAAATGTTCTTGCGGTGTAGGTTCCGCTTCCTACGTCGATCAGGACCGGCTCGTTATTATAATATATCATGTAAGAACCGACATCGTTGTGGTTATGACTTTCGCCGTTGTTCCCGGCATTTGCGGCAATACAGAAGCCGCTGTCGCTCCCGGCATTGTCTCTTGCGGTCATAACTTTTATATCGGGCAGCCAAACGTCTCTCAGCAAAGGAAGTTTTTTCTTTTGCCGGTCGATTCCCTTCAATTCAAAAAGATCAAGGAAGGCGCGGGTAAAGTGATTTTCGTCGACGGGAAGCCGATCGGGATTATAATAATATGCTCCGAACTCCTTCATCTTTTCATCATTCATTCTTTTTCCCATCAGGTAGACCATTCCGCCGTCCAAATTTAATTTTACCCCTGCGTCTCCGAAGTTTATAAAATAATCCCTAGTAACCTGAGCTTTATAAATAAAAGTACCGATATTTCTTATTAAGGAATTTCCGTAAACGTTGAAATGATTATCAGAAGCCATGTTTAACAGGTCGATGGTTTCGTAAAGTGACTCTCCGGCATCCATCCAATAATGCGGTCCCTCATTGCAGCCGCCGTCCTGCGGATAAGAATTCAGGAAATTGTCCAGCGACCAAAGAATTTTTTCCACCTCCCTAACTCTTTTATCCTTGTTTTTTTCCAGGATCAAAGCCGTAGCCAGCCAGTTCGAACATATCCAAGTATTCCAGTTAAAGGAAACCTTCATCCAGAAATGCGGTTCCGTAAGGACGGGCGTTAATATTCTTTTCTCTGTTTCGTAAAAAATTCTTTTCGAGATTTGAGGCGACACTTTATCCAGTTCCCTGCCCAGGAAATATTCCGTCCATGCAAGCAGGTCCCCGGTAGCCGCGGAAAATAAATCGACCCACGGCTCGGTTATATCGGGAAGACCTCGGCCTGCTTTTGAATGGCCGTAATGCGCGGGCAGCATCCATGAAGATTCTTCGCAAATATTCCAAATCCCGTTTACAATTTGATCGGTAAACCTTCCTTTATTCTCAAAGATCTCCGCTAAAACAAGGACGGAAAGGACTTTCCTTTTTTCAAAATAAATCTTTTCGAATTCGGTCCTGTTGCCTGTTCTTACAAACAGCAATGCGGTCGTTGCTTCTATGGAAGGCCACTTGTACTCCAGGTAATTATCCGCTTCTTTAATAACCGGTACTCTGATCGAATCCGGTACGGCGTTCCATGCCGCCCTGTCGTTTATGCCGGGGTACGGTTTCCAATCGCTTCGAGGAATTAATATCTGTTTAAGCCGCTCTTCGCTGAACCTGCTCCCCAGGATATTTTTATTCTGCGGATAGATGATTATTGTCGTCAATAAAAATAAAATCGAGAATAATTTTTGAATCATTATAAATCCTAAAATATATAAAGATATTTATGAGCAGGGATAGACATATAGGCGTCAACTAATGGATAGACGAAATACATCTATCAATTTAAAAATTGTTTAGAATTATTGAAAACTTAATAAAAATCATTACGACAGAATTATAAAATATAAGGATACCATTGAGAATCCCGAATGGATCGCAATGCGATAAGTCTCGCCCTTCTTAAGGGAGACCTGCCGGCAGGCAGGGATGAGAGAGGGTTTGAGGAAGTTATTAAATCCTAAACCCATCCCCACCCTTCCCTTAAAAAGCGAAGGGCTTATCACGTAAGTGATCCCTTCGGGATTGTTAGAATTAACCTGGACATTATCATTCTGTCATTTGATTGTTGTACAACAACTTATATTGTAATAAGCTAAAAATTAAGTTGACGCCTATAAGTGCTGCACAGATAATATTTCTTCATGAGTGACCATGTATTTAATAATTTACCGAATGTTCGACGGAAATATTTTTACCTTCCCAAATTTTCTTTGAAATCCATTCGCCGTCTTTCCCGTTCCGGAAAATATTATCCTGCGGCAGGCCCAGTACAAGAAAAGCTTCGGAACATAAATAAAGGCTTCCGGTAGAGATATAACGCTCGCCTACAGCCGGCTGGAGCCCGACCATTCCTATCTGCAGCCAGCCTTTTTTATCGAACGTACCGGGTCGGCAACCCGGGTTAATGTCGAGATAAAAAATTCCCGTTCAAGTTTACCTTCGTTGCCGGATTTGTCTGCATCAGGCGCTTTATTAGTCATGCTTTGAGAATGCAGACTAAGGCATTCAGATATAAAAATTAAAAAGATTATAATACCGGCACGACCGGATATTTTTTTCATGATTTATTTAGCGCCATAATTGATTCATAAAAACATCACTATTTTTCAATAGTAATCTTCAAAGGATTATTCCGGCGTTCCGCGAACCGGCGGATGTAATTCTCCCATTGCACCGCATCGGTGAAGTCCCCGCTTTTATTCCAGCATGCCCCGAAATAATAAATGAATAGCTTGCCGATCCGGACTTTGGTTACCGCGAGCAGGCTCCGGATGGGCGGCGCGCCTTCAACAATCGGCTGAGGTACAACCGCATGAATTACGCTGTCGGGTAAACCGGGAGCGTCGTTCGTAAACATTTCCACGCTTCCCTTCGGCAGTAGAATTGCCGTGCCTATCCTGCCCTTGGGCTTGTCTTCCGGCTGCCAGTATGTAAGCCATCCTTCCTTTTTATTTTGCGAAATATCTTCCTTTGCGTCCGGACCGCAGGAACGCTCCGCAATTCCTACTCCGACGGAAATCGGCGTATTTTCATTGCTTTCGAATACGCTTTCGTCTTTGCTCATCCACGATCCCGCGTCTATACTTATTCTTTTTACTTCGGATACCGTTCTTCCATTCCCGGCATTCCACGCGTCGAAGGTCAGTTCGAATACCGAACGGACGGGACCGCTGGTAATTAATTTCCAATGATGATAGTTCTTTGAGACATAAAGTTTGCCGCCGTTCCATATGCCGAGTCCTCCGTCGCCGCGGCTCGTGCCAACGCGGTAATCGTCCATTGCGGAAGCGGTGTCGTTATGAAACTGCCCCGATGCATAGAGTTTATTGACGATAAGGTTACGGTTGCTTTTAACCCAGACGTCGATGCCGCTGCTGGTCAGCGGTTCCTGCGGCGCCGTCATTAATTTCTGTCCGTACATGCGGAAAGCAATGCGGTCGCTTTCCCAGGCAAAATCATCGTAACGTTCCGGGACGAACCGGGCGAAAGTCTTTATTACGGGTCGGGGAACGGCTGCAAGCGATGAAGCGTCGATAATATAATAATACTTTGCAGCTTTCGGAGCGAGATCGGTCTGGAACAACAATTTATCCTGCGGCTGCCCCGGATCGGAAGCATATGTTTGCGAATCGAGAATCCGGGATGAGAGCCCGTCCATTACCGCAAACTTTCCGGAGTCCGGATTTAGATCAAGCAAAGAAGCAACTTCGGATAAATTCATTTCCACCGTTTCGCGGTTGCGCATAAAACGGGACGGGTTAGCTACCTTAACTTTTATCCGGTGTTTATTTTCCAATATTTGCATTCTGTACACTTCGCTCCCCGCAAGCAGAAATGCGCCGGTCCCGTAAACCCCGGTTGCATTCGGATCGAATTTTTGCGGATCGCCTCCTATTTGCTGTACGTGCGTTAACATTCCGGCGGGATCAACGCAATTAACGAGCGCGGCCCATGCTTTCTTAACGGCCGGTTCAAATTTACTCTTGTCAAGTATACCCTGGTTTACGCCCCAGGCCATGGCGTATGTAATCAGACCGGAGCCGCTGCTTTCTTTTAAAGGATAATTTTGTGCATCAAGAAGACTGGAGTGCCACAGACTGTCGGGCTGCTGCAGCGTTATCAGTTTTTCCGACATCTCTTTGAATAATTTTATAAAACGACTGCGGTCCGGGCTGTTGCTCGGAAGATACTGAAGCATCCGGACAATTCCGGCTATAACCCAGCCGTTACCCCGGCTCCAAAATATCTTTTTCCCGTTCTGCTCCGTTTTATCGAAATAACGACTGTCGCGGAAGAACAAATGTTCTTTTTTGTCGTAAAGATAATTTGTCGTCCGCCACCAGTTTTTTAACGCGAAATTAAGATAGCGCAGATCGCCCGTAGCCGCATAAAGCCTGATCCATGTAGGAGGGCCCATATAAAGCGCGTCGCACCAAGACCATAGATCAAGTTTTTCGTCTCCCGGCTGGGAAAAATCGAGACTTTTTACTTTAGGCGGATGCGACAAGATTTCATCGTAACGGTGCTTAACGGAATCGATCATCTTATTTTCTCCGTAACGCATATAAAGTTCAATATACATCTGTCCGACGCATTGGTCGTCGGCCATATATTCTCTCGGACCCAGCCTCCAATCATTTTCTTTTCCCGCTTCAAGCATTGCATTAATATATCTTGGATTGCCGGAAATACCTGCAAGAGCCATCATTCCGTTATCGTATGCGCCTTGGGTCCAATCCGTTAACGGATACCTGCTCGGATGATCGATTTGCCAATCGGCGACGCGCTCCATAACGGTAAGAATTGTTTCGGGGTTTAATACGGAATTATGATTGCTTTCAATCTCACCGGCAAGCAGATCTTTATTTACCGGTGATATGAAGACAAGAATTAAGATCCAAAATATTGAGGATTTCTTAAAGCCTCTCAGATAAATGTTTTTCATAATATCCTTATTTCGATTTGATAAATTAATTACGGTACTGCCGGAGCAGGTACAACATGTTTAACTTTTACGGAAATAGAAGTTCCTTTTAAACCTTTCGAACTTGCCGTAAGCGTTATTTCACCGGCATGTTCGGTGGATTGGACAACCGCCAGGCACAGCCCATTGAAAGCTTTCCGCTGCATCGCTTTGAACGGTTCATGATCAAGAGGATTGCCGTTGCCTACGCCTATTATTTTCCCTTCACCTTCAATGGATATCTGATCAAGGTTATCCGCGGTGGGAACCATGTATCCGCTTGAATCTACAATTTCAACTTTGATATTGGAGACATCCCGCCCGTCGCCGTTTATCGTATCGCGGTCGGCGACTAATCTTATTCCGGCACGACTGCCGGCGGTTCTTAATTCTTCCGTGCAAACCACCTTCCCGTCGATCTTGCCCACTGCCTTTAGAACTCCGGGTTCGTACGGTACGTCCCATTCGAGATGAAGATCGGCCGTTGTGTAATTTACTACGGGATAAGCATATTTATTCCAGGCTCCAGAATGGCCCTGCCTTGGAAACTGCATGCGTTTTACGCCGTACGACTTCCCGTTAAGAAACAGCTCCACTTCGTTGCAGTTGGTGTAGCAAAGTACCGGTATCACCTGCCCGTCCTTCACGTTCCAGGTTGCATTTTTTGAAGGGCTCCAATTCGGGAAAAGATGGAGCATCGGTTTTTTCGTCCACTGGCTTTGGTAAAAATAATAACCGTCTTTCCTGAACCCGCAGAGATCGAGTACGCCGGACCACCAGTTTTTAAAAGGCCAGAACGATTCGCCGAGGTAGTCGATCCCCGTCCACATAAAATCGCCTATTACGTAATCGTGCATCCTCACAAACTTCCAAAGTTGTTCCGGGTCTATCATCCTGAAATTATAGTTGGGATCGATGCCGGAGGAATCCTTGCCTAATGAATATTCACCGCGAATTCCCCCGTTGTCCGATTCGCTTTCCGTCCCGATCATTTTCCAATTCGGATGGTCATGCCGGTCAATACTGTAATACAGTTCTCTTCTTTCGTGCCAGCGGTCTACATAGTTATATCCTACTATATCGAGTTCGTTTAGGAATCCAAGCTTGGTCGCTTCGCCGTCCGCGGCAATCTTATCGCAGGCTGATGTAACCGGTCTCGTGGGATCGATCTTGTGACAAATATCCACGAGCGTTTTCAGGGTCTTTACGCCTTCATCCGTTGCCTGATCCGGAATTTCGTTGCCCACGCTCCAAAGAACGACGGAAGGATGGTTCCGGTCGCGCTCCAGCATGGAGGTAAGATCCCGTTTCCCGTACTTGTCGAAGTAAATGTGATAGCCGTATTTTCTTTTAGGCAGCTTCCATTCGTCGTAAGATTCGTCCATTACCAGGAATCCCATTTCGTCGCAGAGATCCAGGAACTCGGGCGCGGGAGGATTATGAGATGTCCGTATCGCGTTGCACCCCATTTCTTTTAATTTCTTAAGACGGTACTTCCAGACGCCTACCGGGACCGCCGCGCCGACGCATCCGCCGTCGTGGTGGAGACATACGCCGTTCATCTTCACGTGCACGCCGTTAAGCAGGAAACCTTTATTGACGTCGTATACTATCTTGCGGAGGCCTATTGTTGTGGGAAGATCGTCTACGGTGTCCTTCCCTTCGATAATTTTCTGTTGCAGCTTGTATAAGTTCGGAGAATCGACCGACCATAAAGAAGGCGATTTAACTTTTAAATTCTGATTTAATTCTATCGCTCCGCCTGGCTTTATTGTAAAAGCGATTTCGTTTCCGGATACTTTATTACCTGCCTTGTCAAAAATTACCGAACTCAGTTTTCCGCTTTTCGATGTCTTGTAATCGTTGTCAATCCCGGTTCTTATTTTTACGTCGGCCGATTCTTGGGTGACCTCCGGAGTAGTAACGTAAACGCCCCAATGAGCAATGTGAAGCGGCTCGATTTTTACAAGCCAGACGTTCCTGTAAATCCCGGAACCGGTATACCACCGGGAGTTCGGCTGAAGTGAGTTATCGACCCGGACTGCCACAATATTTTCACCTTCTTTTAAATAGGGAGTCATGTCGTAATAAAAGCTTGTATAGCCGTAAGGGTGAAGGCCGAGATGATGCCCGTTAATCCAGACGTCGCTGTTCATATAAACGCCGTCGAATTCGATCCACATAATTTTACTCAAATCGTTTTTAGTAACATCGAAATGTTTCCGGTACCAGCCGATCCCGGTCGGCAGGTAACCTCCGTTCCCTCCGGCGGGCGCGTCTTTGCTGAAGGTCCCTTCGATGCTCCAGTCGTGAGGAAGATTAAGAGTCCTCCACCCCGAGTCGTTGAAACCGGGATTCTGCGCATCTTTAACATCCGATTGGATAAACTTCCAGTTGAAATCCATCAGCAGCCGCTGACGGCCTCCCTGCCCTTCCGCGGCAACATTCACAATGCAGAAGAGAAATAAAGCAAGTATGTATATAATTCTTTTCATGATAATCTCTTGAAAATTTATCGGTTAATTATTTTATAAATATTAATTTCATTTTATACTCCGGGGATGCTTTTAACGAGTTAAGTACTGCCGTTTGCTGTTGACCGTAGAAATCCGGCCGCAAATTTTTCCGGATATAGACCGGGGCATCTTTTCTCAAAGGAAATATCTTCAGGTTAATATAACCGGAAGAAATGCCGGGAAGGAAATGATTTAAACCGACTTCCCACGTAGTCCCGTTGTAAAAATTATCGTCAAGCAGACGGTCGCCGTCGTACAGCCTGGCAATGTCGCCGGTGTAGTTTATTTCCAGGTACACATCGATAAGTCCCGAAGAAATTTCGGGCGGTATAGTAATCTGCCACACTCCGGCATCCTTCCCGAATGTTGAATCGTCCGGCACGGTTGCCACGGGATCTTTTCGCCAGTTGAACTTTATGCCCATCTTAACCGGCGGAACGCTTTGCGGCTCGCGAACCTGCTTTATTTCCAGCGGAATATTCTTTTCCGCAACCGACGCGGAATAATGCTTGAATACGCCTTCGTTACCCGTATTCCGCAGACGTACGGTTGATATGAATTTTTCATTGAACGGCGGGAACACCGAAAAGGAAAAGGCATTCGGATCGCGCGAACGAAAATCTACTTGGTTTTTGTTATAAAACAAGTCGGCACCGGTAATAAATAAGTGATCCGTTCCGTCGATATTTATCTTCCATGAGTTATAAGCCTGAGCCTGCGAAAGCAATATTACCCGGACGAACCTGCCGTTTTTTGTTTTTAATACCAGGGCCGGATCCCGGGACGGTTCAACTCCTTCAATGAAAAATTGTTTGCCGCCGTGCGTAATTTTACCGGTATTGTAATGAAGCGACGCTATCGAAGAATCCTCAAAAACAAAATCCGCGGAAATACCCGGGACGGCGATGAAGAAATAATAAGCGGTATCGTCGTCGTATAATTCGGTCAAAGGCTGCGCGGTCGCGTAAATTAAGTCCGCTCCGTTCAAGTCCATATTTACGGGCCAGAAGAAATACGACTGAGACGGAATATCCGCGGGCTTCCGCGGCACGGTAACTGTTTGGGACGGCAGTTTCAATACGACCTGGATTCCTTTCTGTTCGGGCAGCGGGTAATTGCGGAGATAATTGTTGAAGAAGATAAAGCCTTTGTTTCCGGCAGTCCTCGCGGCTATACGCAAAGTAGTAGTATCCCTCGGTCCGGAGGGCACAATGTCCGGCAGCACCGGCGTCATGGGTGCAAGATAGGATCCGAAGTCCGATATAAACCGGTGAATAATTTTCAGTCTGCGGAACGATGAATTCATTTGCCCGAACTCGCGGAGGGGCGCCTGGAAATCGTACGACTTGATCGGGACGTCGTTCGGGTAACCGGTTGCCTGCGATTCCTGGAGCGTCGTTAATTTACCGTCGGGATTCGTACCGCCGTGGAACATATAATAACCGAGCAGATTATCTCCCGATCCCAGCGCGGTCATTGCCATCGATGCAATATCGTCGCCGGATATTACCACACGGCGGTGATAGGTATCTTCCATGCCGCCGCCTATCTCCGCCGTGAATTTAGGATAATGCGAAAGCTGCGCCTTCCGGGATTCCGCACGAGGTCCCTGCATTATTCCCGCAGTCCCGGTGGGTGTAGATACATGGAACTGGTAAACGCCTTCGGGATCGGGAGGCAGTTCGAGAATACTGCCCGACCACGGCTCGTCGGGGTAGCCTCCGAACACCGGTATAACGATATGCGGAGGAATGACTGCGTTGTCCCACCCCGTGATAGTATATAAAGGTACATCCAGACCCGCTTGGATAGCCATACTTTTTAATTTCGAGATGTAAGCCGCGCCGCCTTCGGGCGAACGGTTTGAGTATTCGTTCTCGATCTGGATCCCGATAACGGGTCCGCCGTCTTTCCATAGACGACCTTTAAGCTGTCTGCCGATTTCATCATAGAATCTTTGCACGTAAAAAAGATAAGTCGAATCCAGTACCCGCGTCCGGCATTTCTTAATCAGCCAATCGGGAAAACCCCCGTTGCGCGCTTCGCCGTGAGCCCAGGGACCTATCCTCGGGTAAACGTACATTCCCAGTCTGCCGCACAATTCAATGAACTTTCTCAGATCCCTGCGCCCCGACCAGTCGAATTTTCCTTCTATCTCTTCGTGATGGATCCAGAAGATATATGTTGATATTATTTTAACGCCGCCGGCCTTCATTTTAAGTATTTCTTCTTCCCAGTATTTTGACGGGTACCGGCTGTAATGAAACTCTCCCATTACCGGAAGCCAAGGTTTGCCGTCAAGCATTAAATAACGGCTGTTGACTGTCAGCTTTTGCCCGCCCGGAGATAATTCGGCAGTACTTCCGCCCATCTGCAGATAGCCGGTTTCCGGAGGCTGCGCCTTTGCTGCGGCATCAATTGTAAACACGGAATTAGCGGTCTTTGAAGTTTGAGCTCTTGTTCCGGAAAATCCGGAAAAAACGAATATTAAAAACAGACTCAAACTAAACAGCGGGACTTTATTAATTTTAACTTGTTTCAATTCTGCACCTATTGAAAAAAAATATTATTGTACGGGACAGCCGCTTAAATTTTTTTCAGTTAATCAGTTTATGCATCTTAAGCCATTTTTCACACGCCTCCGGCCAGGATGATTCCGTATCCTTAGTTCTGCCCAGACCGTAGCCGTGACCGCCTCTTTCATATAAATGAAGCTCGCAAGGTATGCCGTACTTTTTTAGAGCCAGTGCGTAATCTATACTGTTCATGACGGGGACAACATTATCGTCGATCGACTGCACTAAAAATGCCGGCGGCGTAGACTTGTTTACCTGCAATTCGTTCGAATAAAGTTTGACCGCTGCAGGACTCGGATGCTTGCCGAGCAAATTAATTCTTGAACCCATGTGGGTAATAGAAGAGTCCATAGAAATCACCGGGTAAATCAGCAGCGAAAAATCGGGCCTGGCGCTGGTTGTATCGTCGGGGTCGTATACTTTCTGGTTATAATGAGTAGACAGGGTGGAAGCCAGGTGCCCTCCCGCAGAAAAGCCCATTATACCGATCTTATTCGGATCGATATTCCATTTCTTAGCGTGCCGTCTGACTATGCGGATCGCCCTCTGAGCGTCCTGCAAAGGTCCTATAGTCCTGTCAATCATAATTGCCGTATCAGGAAGCCGGTACTTTAGAACAAATGCAGTAACCCCGATGCGGTTAAGCCATTCCGCAACCTGCGAGCCTTCGTGTTTTATCGCCTCAACTGCGTATCCGCCGCCGGGACAAATAATAACGGCGGTGCCGCTGGATTTTCCTGCCGGCGCGGGATAAAAACCGATCGTAGGGTTAGAAATATTTTTCTCAAACGTCCATCCCTGGCTGGAATCAATTACCGGCTTATAAGAAGGATTATACTTTGAATTAGGTACCCCTTTGGGCCACAGCTCGATTACTCTTGTCTGGGCCGCCGCAGCACCGAAAGCCAGAGTTAAAACAGTAATAATTAGTTTTAAATTAAACATGATTTTTATACCCGTATAGTCTTGAAAATTATTTTTTTAAATCTTTTGCGATAACCCCCGCCATTATTCCGGCGCCCTTCACGTCCGGATGGATTCCGTCGAAGAAATATTGACCGTAGCCGCTCATTTGACTATGGAGGTCCATTACCGGGAGATGATTTTTTACGGCTAATTTTTTTATGATCGGTATTTCCCATTTTGTCAGCGTAGAATCGTTGATGGTCCATTTGGATTTGAATACAGGCACTGGAAGGCATACATAGATTTTCGGTTTTGTCGGTATTGTTTTAAAAGTATCGATTAAAGCCTGATAATCATGCGCAAAGCTTGCGGAGTCCCAGTTTTGAGTCTTGGTATCGTTTGTGCCGAGCATAATTATAATTATGTCGGGCCGGTAGACAAACACGTCATAGAACTCCTTGCAGGACCAGTAAGGGAAATCTCCTTTCTTCCTCAGCGTTGTGGCGCTCCGTCCCAAATTCATAACCGAATAACCCGGTCCGAGCAGGCTGTCGAGCACAACCGGGTAAGCCGTTCTGCTTTGATACGGCAGCCCGTATCCTTCCGTAATGCTGTCGCCGACGCAGGCGATTTTTATATTCCCGGAGCATGATGGAAATATTAAAAGAACAAACGCAAAATAAATAACTTTAAAACGTTTCATGATTTCCGCCGGTTATTTTTATTCAATGAGCTTAAATTTATTTCTTATTCCAGGAGCCAGCCTGCATCAACAATTAAGTTATGCCCGGTAGTGGCCCTGCTTGACTCCGATAAAAGGAAAAGAATATGATTGGCAATATCCTCGGGCTGAATCTTTACTTTTAAAGACTGCATCGTGAACAGGTTGTCGAGATATTTCTTATCCCTCTCCCCGTCTTTCGTTTCGAAATACTCTTCCTTTTGGCGTTCTGTAAAGACCCAGCCGGGGGAAATGCAATTAATCCGTATCCCGTCTCTTCCCAATTCCCTCGCAAGCCCGTAAGTCAGCCCGATTATCGCGGCCTTTGTCGCCGAGTAGATGCTCCTTCCGGGTACGCCCAGCCTGTAATTTATCGAAGATAAATTCACGATGCTTTTCCCTTTACCGTTCCTCAGCATATGCAACGAGGAACGGATACAGAAGTA
>JBJKOY010000323.1:0-2224 GCA_046706945.1 Ignavibacteriaceae bacterium
AACTGGGCGTAACTCTTTTAGGACCGGGGAACGTTGCAATGTACCTGTTCGGACAAAAGCAATATGTACTTTATAATATGGGAGATAAGGAAGCCGATCTTTCGCTTAGGTTTAATAAAAATATTCCTTTGGAAGGATGGCGTGAATTGGTGCACGGCAAACAACTGAACATCAAAGCGGACAGTTCATTCGTAAAATACGGCGGACCTGTTATCACGGATGTATCGTTTGATCTTGAGCCTTTTGAAATTGCTATTTTGCAAGCTCCCTAAACAACCTCACCCTGTTTCCCTCTCCCCTGCCTGCCGGCAGGCAGGGGAGAGGGGCTAAGGGTGAGGTCGGAGAGAAATAAGTAAATTAAAAGGGGAAACAAAAATAACAAAGCACTACAACAGATCTTTCGAAAAAACGAAACGCCGTTCTTTACGAAAGAATCAAACTTATACGGAAAATATTTTATGGATGTATCTTCGAAATAGAAAAATCCGCGGTTATAAATTCAGGCGACAATACTCTGTTGATAATTACATAATCGACTTTTATTGCCCGGAATTAAAACTAGCAATTGAATTGGACGGCGAGGTTCATGATCTTCCCGATAGGAGGGAATATGATAAAATACGTCAAACCTATATTGAAAGATATCAAATTAAATTTTTGAGAATTACCAACGAAGAGTTCCTCGGCAATCCCAATAAAGCATTCGAGAAAATTGAAGAAATGATAGAACTGTTAAAAGGCAAATCCGGAAAAAATAAATCAACAGATTTAGGGTAATCAACCTCACCCTGTTTCCCTCTCCTTTGTAAGGAGAGGGACTAAGGGTGAGGTGAAGAGTGCGGATGCTTCCTAAAAATGCTCACCGTTGTGTTCCAATACACAATAAAAAATTTGTCGGCCGAACTTTTGAATTTCCGGAAATAATTTTTAATATTAATTAAAAGGCGTTGATTATATTTATTATTTAAAAACATAAGATTATATTAAAAGTATACTGCTTGCCTAAAAGATTTTTATTCAAGTGCGGATATTCATAATATTTTCAAATACAGCGGATTAATATGACTAAAAGATCTTTAAACCTTTTGGAAGATTCGGTACGGGATGCTCCTTTAAAAAGAGATATAAAAGAGCTGGGAATATTTCTCGGAAACGTTCTTAAAGAACAGGTGGGGAATGATTTGTACGAAACCGTGGAAAAACTAAGAGCGCTGACCAAAGAATTAAGGACGGTATACAGCGACAAGGTAAGGGATGAAATCATCTCGGTAATCGATTCACTAAGTCCCGACGAAGCGTATAAGGTAGTGCGGGCATTTTCCATTTATTTTATTTTGGTAAACGCCGCGGACGAAGTACATAAAGTGAGAAACCAGAGAATAGATTCGATTAAAAAAAGCAGGCCCGAATGGGGATCTTTGGAAGAAGCGCTTAATACTTTAAAGGAAGAAGGGATTACGGCCGGGGTACTGGAAGATATTATGAACAAAACGGAAATAATCCCCGTCTTTACCGCGCATCCTACCGAGGCAACCCGTCAGACGATTTTAAGAAAGATTTTAAAAATCAGCAATCTTCTTATTCAGCGGGAACGCGTGGTCAATACCGAAGAAGAGCTTGAAGAAATCAAACTGCAGCTTCAGTCCGAAATTACCCTTTTATGGCAGTCGAATGAAATAAGGTTTCATAAGGTAACGGTAAACGACGAGATCCAGCACGGACTTTTCTTTTTTAAAAACATTTTGTACGATCTAATCCCGAAATTTTACCAGAGCTTCAACCTTAGACTGAAGAACGTTTTCGGCTACGGCAAGGAAGCCCCGGTTATAATAAAGTTCGGATCTTGGATGGGCGGCGACAGGGACGGGCACCCGTACGTAACGGCGGATATAACCAAGGATACCCTTCTGAATAACAAGAGGCAAATCATAAATCTTTATGTCAGGGATCTCGAGCAGCTTTATACGGCTTTAAGCTCATCCGCCAATATAGTAACCCCGAGTAAAAAGCTGATAAAAACCGTTGAAAGAGACAGGGACATTCTGGGAATAATCAAAACAAACAGCGTATTGAGGGATCCTTCCGAAATATACAGGTCCAAAATACTCCTGATTTCTTCGAGACTTGAAGAGACTTTAAATAACTCGGGGGCCGGCTATAAATCTTCCCCGGAATTTCTGGACGAACTGTATTTATTGTACGAAAGCCTTGCCGAAAACAAAGG
>JBJKOY010000324.1:0-16797 GCA_046706945.1 Ignavibacteriaceae bacterium
GCTTCCTAATTATCCAAATCCGTTTAACCCTTCGACGGTTATAAGCTACAGGATACCTCGGGCCTCATTAGTCAAGCTGACGATTTACGACATCACCGGAAGAGAAATTACCGAACTGGTAAACGGCTACCGGCAGGCCGGGGACTACAGAATTACATGGAATACGGAAATAGCGGGCGGCGGGAAACCGGCCAGCGGAACTTATTTCGCAAGACTGCAGGCAGGGAGTTATGTAAAGGTTGAAAAGTTAATGCTGCTCAAGTGAATATATATTTATGGAAAACGTCATATGAACAACTATAGAACGTTGAAGATTTTACTGTTGACCGTGACGGGATTGCAGTTCCTGGTTTCCGCAGATACAAGTGCTCAGAAAAAAGGCAGTCCTTTTTTAACCAAGTGGCCGGAAGGAAAGAATCCGAAATTAATCGGAAGGCTTGTTGCAGAAAGATTCATAGAAAGCCCTCACCCGAATTTCGGAAGAAAAACGCCGCCGAAATCAATTACGTATCCTGAATCGTGTACATGGTACGGGGCTTTGGAATATGCAAGACTAACGGGCAATAAACCGATAGAAAAAAAACTGATAAAAAGGTTCGCTCCTTTATTTACGCCCGAAGGATCAAAACTGATTCCTGTACCAAACCATGTCGACCGTTCCGTTTTCGGAATCGTGCCGCTCGAATTATATATAATTACAAAAGACAAACGTTATTTGGAATTAGGAAAATCCATAGCGGATAAACAATGGGAGAATCCCGTTGACGGCGGTTTGAGTCCTCAATCCAGGTTCTGGATAGACGACATGTACATGATTACGTCCTTACAGGTGCAGGCGTTCAGGGCGACCCGCGATAATGTTTATTTGAACCGCTCGGCTCTGGAAATGGCCGCGTATCTTGATACTCTTCAGCAGCCCAACGGCTTGTTCTTTCACGCGGAAAGCGCTCCTTTTTATTGGGGAAGAGGAGACGGATGGGTGGCCGCAGGCATGTCGGAACTGCTTAGGTATTTGCCGAAGAACAATCCTTACCGTGAAAAGATAATGCACGGCTATAAAAAAATGATGGCGGCTCTTCTGAAGTACCAGGACTCAAACGGCATGTGGCATCAATTAATAGATAAACCGGAAGCCTGGCCGGAGACTTCCTGTTCCGCGATGTTCACGTATGCAATGATAACAGGTGTAAAAGAAGGCTGGCTTAATAAAGGCTTATACGGTAGGGCGGCCCGTAAAGGCTGGCTCGGGCTTCTGAAATATCTTGACGCAAATGCGGAACTGCACAACGTCTGCGAAGGGACTAACAAGGAAAACAATATGCAATATTATCTGGACCGCAAAAGGAATACCGGAGACATGCACGGCCAGGCTCCGCTTCTATGGTGCGCAGATGCTCTTTTACGCTAATAGAAAATCAATTATAGGAAAAATGAAATACTTAAAAAGTTTAATATTTATCGTTATGTCGGCTTCATGCCTCTCCGCTTCGGCGCAGGTAAATCAACTGGTTAAAAGAAATTTCAGAACGGCGGAAATCCAATATTCCGAGATGCTGAAAATTATCGGAGATTCAAAAGATAATCCCGGCTATACTAATTCGAAAGGCGAACTGCAGCTGGTTCCCTCGGGTAACTGGGTAAGCGGGTTTTTCCCAGGATGCCTCTGGTACTTATACGAGTACAGCGGTAAACCGGAATGGAAAACTTATGCCGAGAAGTTTACGGTCAACGAAAAAAAAGAACAATTCAACGGCACTACTCACGATATAGGGTTCAAGATTTACTGCAGCTACGGGAACGGCTATAACCTGACGAAGAATAAAGAATATAAAAAAATAATAATTCAAAGCGCTAAAACATTAAGCACGCGTTTTAATCCGGTCGTAGGCTGCATCCGTTCATGGGATCACCATGCTGACTCCTGGGAGTTCCCAGTTATTATCGACAATATGATGAACCTCGAGCTGCTTTTCCGCGCAACCCAGTTAACCGGCGATTCTTCATATTACAAAATAGCGGTTTCGCATGCCGACAAAACAATGGAAAATCATTTCCGCAAAGATTACAGCACCTGGCATGTTGTTAATTACGACACGCTGACCGGAAAAGTTATCAGCAAGGAAACCCATCAGGGATACTCCAACAGTTCGTGCTGGTCAAGAGGGGAATCTTGGGCTTTGTACGGTTATACAATGTGCTACCGCTATACCGGGGACCGGAAATATTTGAAGCTGGCGCAGCACATCGCGCATTATATTTTAACCAATAAAAATCTGCCCAAGGACATGGTCCCTTATTGGGATTACGACGCTCCCGATATCCCTAATGCAAAGAGAGATGCGTCCGCAGCCGCAATTATGTGTTCGGCATTATACGAACTAAGCACTTATTCCGGGAAACTGGGCGCCGAATACAAAAAAGCTGCGGATACTATTTTAAATTCTTTATCTTCCCCTAAATATTTTGCCGGCATCGGGACGAATAATAATTTTCTTTTAATGCATTCGGTCGGGAATATGCCGGGCAATTCCCAGATAGACGTTCCATTGATTTACGCAGACTATTATTTCCTTGAAGCAAATCTGCGCAAGATGAAGATTGAAGAAACGGAAAAACAGGCGGGATCTTTTTGAGCAGATAGGACACGCTAGATTAAGAAGTAGATTAAGATTAAGAGTAAGAAAATAATTAGAGTATTGCGGATTTTTGTAGGACTTAAAAATTTAAATAATAGGAAAGTGTATTAAATGTTAAAAATACCGCATTTGTTCCACATGAACCGCAAAGGAATAATTAAAGAGTTATTCATAATAGCTTTAGTTTTTCCCATCCTTTTTACCGGTGCGCGATTTAATACCGCGGTTTATAACGTAAAGGATTTCGGCGCGAAGGGAAACGGCAGAACATTAGACTCGCCCGCAATAAATAAGGCTATAGAAAAAGCAGCCGAAGAAGGCGGCGGCACCGTTTATTTTCCCGCGGGTACTTATTTATCCGTTTCGATCAGACTTAAAAGCAACATCGCTTTATATCTGGACCAGGGCGCTTCTATTCTTTCCGCGAGTCCGAAAGACGGTTATAAATACGACTTGCCCGAAGAGAACAAGTCGGATATGTACCAGGACTTCGGACATACATATTTTCACAACAGTCTTATTTGGGGCGAGCATTTAGACAATGTTTCTATACTCGGTCCGGGGTTGATTAACGGCGAAGGATTGGTCAGAAGCGGAAGTCAGTCAAGAAGCTCTTCCGAAAACGAAGCGCTGCGGGGGAAGGCGCCGGCAGGAGAAGAAACGGGTCCGTTCGGGTATCCGAGCGCAAGAGACCGGGTTGAACCGGGATGGGGAAACAAAGCCATTGCGCTTAAGCTGTGCCGCAACGTTATTATGAAAGATGTTTCTATTCTTCACGGCGGGCATTTCGCTATCCTTGTTACAGGCGTTGATAATCTTACTATTAATAATTTAAAAATTGATACGGACAGGGACGGCATGGATATCGACTGCTGCAATAATGTCAGGATCTCAGACTGCTCGGTGAATTCTCCGTTTGACGACGGGATATGTCTTAAGAGTTCCTATGCTTTGGGTTATGCGAAACCGACCGAAAATGTTACCATTACCAATTGCCAGGTCAGCGGCTACGATGAAGGTACTTTTCTGGACGGAACTTTTAAAAGAGGATACAAAGGCTACAGTCATAACAGTCCGACCGGAAGGATTAAGTTCGGTACGGAATCCAACGGGGGTTTTAAGAATATAACGATATCGAACTGCGTGTTCGATTACTGCCGCGGCCTGGCTCTAGAAGAGGTAGACGGCGGATTCCTGGAAGACGTTGTCATTACCAACATAACCATGCGGGACGTTACTAATTCTCCTATATTCATCAGACTCGGCAGCAGGAACCGGGGACCCGAAGGCACTAAAACCGGTGAACTTAGAAGGGTCATTATCAGCAATATTGTTGTTTATAACGCCGATCCCGAATATGCCTCGATAATAAGCGGCATCCCCGGGCACGATATCGAAGACCTCAAACTGGATAATATTAAAATATACTATAAGGGAGGAGGAACTTCGCAGGAAGAGGCGCTCAATCCACCCGAAAAAGAAAACGGCTACCCGGAACCTTCTATGTTCGGCGTTATGCCGGCTTACGGTTTCTTTATCAGGCATGTAAAAGGACTGGAGATGTCGGGCATAGATATCAGCTTCATGAAAAAGGATGTCCGGCCTCCCTTTGTTTTAAATGATATTAAGGACGCAGAATTCGATTTCGTGAAAGCTGAAAAAGAAGACGGCGCATCAGAATTCAAATTGAAGAACATAAGCAACCTGAAAATATTCAAGTGCGGTTCGCTACCCGATACTGTTTTGAATCAAAGTAATAATTCAAATTTATAAGAATAAAAATATAAGTGAATTCCAGGCTGTAGGTTAGAAAATGTCAAAATTAATTATTCCGAAAATCTGCATTGCTTTAATACTTTGCATGTCTGCTTACCCGGCATTAAGGGCACAGGAAAATGAGTATCCTATTCTCAAAGTTAATTACGGCAAACTCATTTCGCGCGCGGATCTTAATTATACTTATCCTGCTGCCCGGAGCGAAGAAGGCATGCCTATAGGCAACGGCAGGATGGGCACTCTGGTGTGGACGGAACCATTCGGTATGAAGTTCCAGATAAACCGGGAGGACGTGTTCGCCGAAGACGCCACTACGGTAAGCTTTCCCAGGGCCGACAGCGATTACGGCAGCGACTGCGCTTTCCTCGATATCAACATGGTTCAATCCGGAAGAGTTGTCTTTACGGGACCGGATTTCAACCAGCACCTTTATGTTTACGACGGACTAATGACCGTAAAAGGAGACGGTGTTGCTGCGCGTTTGGTCGCCTGGCATAAACACGACGTTATTGCAATAGAAATTACCGAAAACCGGAAAAACCCGGAGACGATTAATATTAACCTCAGGATGCTTCGTTATATGAACGAAGTTATTACCGGGAAAAACTACGAATTGGTAAAAAATCACGAATCCGTGGTACAAACCGCCGAACATACAGCGACTTCGAGATTATTAATAAACAAGGGCCGCATAATCCTTACTCAGAAGTTTCTGGAGAAGCAATATTACGACGCCTCGGCGGTTGCGGTCGGTATTGCAGGAAGAAAGTCGCGTGCAAGATTTCTCGACGGATCCACGGTTCAACTTTCAGTCGCTCCCGGGAACGGATCTTTTACCATTTATGTCTCGAGCGCCGCCAGTTTCGATAAGAATGAAGATATAGCGCAGGCGGCTCTGAATGAGCTTGACGCGGCCGGCTCTCTCGGTTTTAAGCAAGTGAGAACCGAAACGGCCGACTGGTGGCATAATTTCTGGTCCCGGGGTTTTGTACATCTTCACAGCAAAAGCGGTCAGGCGGATTTTGTCGAAGAGAATTATAATTACTTCCTTTACCTTATGGGTTCCAGTTCACTCGGAAAGTATCCTCCGCGGTTCGGCGGAATGTTGTGGTACACCAACGGCGATATGCGGAGATGGGGCTCGCAGTACTGGTGGGCAAATACTAATGCTTATTATTCCAATCTAATGCCGTCTGACCGTCTTGAATTAATGGACCCTCTTTTTTCAATGTACAGCGGCATGTACAATTCCTGCGCTGTTGCCGCACGACAGCAGTGGGGATCTAAGGGAATCTGGATCCCCGAAATAACATTTTTCGACGGATTACCCAAATTGCCGGATGATATTGCGAAAGAACTTCAGGACCTTGACCTGGTAAGAAAACCTTATGAAGAAAGATCAGCCAAGTTCCAATGGTATGCCGAAACGGAAACAAGGCATAACGCGCGATGGAATTTTCAGAACGACGGTTATTGGGATCACGGACATTATATTGTGCCTACAAAGGGCGCCGGTATTTTCGGTCATTGCACCCATATTATGGGGGACGCCTCCAGGATTGCCGCACTTTACTGGCAGTATTATGAATTCACAACGGATACAACCTGGCTCCGCGACAGGGCATACCCAATGATCAAAGGTGCGGCGGAGTTTTACAGGAATTTCCCGAACTTCAAAAAAGGCGATGACGGTAAATATCATATATACCACGTAAACAACGGCGAAAGCGATTGGAATTCTACCGACACCCGCAATGAAGTTTACTGTATGCATCTGATATTTCCAATTGCTATAAGGGCGGCAGAAATCCTGGGAACAGACGACAGTCTCCGGGCTTATTGGACGGACATAAACGAAAACCTTGTGAAGCTGCCTGAAAGTAATAGAAGGTACGGCAGCCGCGGAGGCTACGGTGCCTTCGTATACGGCGGACCCGGAGCAATCGAGCCTATCGGCCCGCAGAAAGATCTTAAAAGCCTTTTTCTGAATTTCGACAGGACCGGCGGCTTCATCGATACAATAGGAATCGGAGGGGCTAAAATATTCCGCAACCGTTTGAGACTGCGGGAAGGGCCCGGAGCGACTGATGCGGAGCATATTGGAGGTTTGACTTCCGGCGTAAATTCATCACTGCTCAAGGATGCGGCGGAATCCTTGGATAAGCCGCCCGTCATTCAGGTCTTTTCCGCATGGCCGAAAGACTGGGACGCCGAATTTACGCTTCTCGCGCACGGCGCTTTCCTGGTCACTTCGTCTCAGCGAAACGGCATCATCGAATTTGTACGGATAATTTCAAAAGAAGGCAGCCCTTGTTCCATTATCAATCCGTGGGAGGGAGCAAAGGTAATTATGTACAAAGACGGTAAAAAATCCGATGAGTTAAACGGCAGTATATTGAATTTTAAAACAGACAAAGGAGAAAATATTATTCTCGTTCGCGAAGGAACGGTGCCTTCGCAATTTAAAAGAAAAATACTTTGATAATTAATAATAATCTGTTTTAAGGATCTCTAAAATGAAAACTAAAGATTACATTCGGAAGCCTGCCAAAGCGGTCGAAATAATGCTTCTGCTGTTCTTGGCGTCCGTGTCTTTAAAAGCCCAACCGGAAGGAAACAGAGCCGCATGGATGAAGAAAGCGAAGTGGGGCGTTATGTCCCATTACCTGGCCGACTGGAAAGCCAGGGAGTCCGGAGAAAAAATGACCGTCGAAAAATGGAACAAGAAGGTTGACGGTTTTGACGTTGACGGATTGGCAAAGCAGCTTAATTCCGTAGGAGCCGGTTATTTTATTTTTACCATAGGACAAAATTCCGGGTATTACGATTCGCCCAATTCGGCTTACGATAAGATAGTAGGGATTAGTCCCGGCAGATGTTCCAAGCGCGATCTTATATCGGATCTTGCCGACGCATTAAATAAATACGGTATAAAATTGATCGTGTATTTGCCTTCCGGGGCGCCGGCCGGCGATAAAACGGCAAGAGAGGCTTTAGAATGGCAGAACGGTCCTCACAGGAATAAAGAGTTTCAAATCAACTGGCAGAATGTCATCCGAGAATGGTCTTTGCGTTGGGGTAAAAAAGTCGCGGGTTGGTGGTTCGACGGATGCTACTGGCCCAGCACAATGTACAGGTCCTGCGATGCGCCGAACTTCCGGAGCTTCGCCGAAGCGGCAAGGGCCGGTAATCCCGAAAGCGCTGTTGCTTTTAATCCGGGTGTAGTGTACCGCAGTATTTCGTTAACGCCATACGAAGACTACACTGCAGGCGAATTGGACCAGCCCGAAAGAATGAAAATAATACGGACGTTCGACGGCGATGTGGACGGCGCTCAGTTGCATTATCTTAGTCACCTTGGAGAAAAATGGGGAGAGGGCAGCCCGAGATTTACTGCGGATCAAGTTATAAATTGGAGTAAGGAGATAATCGGCAAAGGCGGTGCGGTTACATGGGATACGCCTATTCAGATAAACGGATTATATTCGGCAGAGTACTTCAAACTGTTAAAGACTATTGGCAAAGCATTGAATTCCGATTAAAAAAATTATGACGGTAAAATGAAAAAGGTACAATATGTTAAAACTATTCTTACGGCGGCTTTACTGTTTTGCGGTTCTTTCGAATTTACTTTTTCTCAGTCGAATATGAACGTTGCAATAGATACCGGTAGCGTAATAACGGAAATACCTTCGAACTTTGAAGGATTAAGTTTCGAAACGGAAAATATCCTGCCGGATAGGAACGGCCGTTACTATTTCCGTTCCGGGAATTATGAATTGATCTCGTTATTTAAACAACTGGGTATTAAGAGCCTGCGTATCGGCGGGAACACGGCTGATCGTCCTTCAGTCCCGGTTCCGGATAAGAAAGATATCGACAGTTTATTTTCATTCGCCCGGGCCGCCGGGTTGAAAGTTATATATACTTTGAGACTAAGGGAAGAAAACGAAAAAGCCGCGGCGGAAATTGCAGAGTATATAATGCATCATTACAAGGAACATCTGGAATGCTTTGCCGTCGGGAACGAACCCAACATGTATACAAAAAAATACGACGGCTATAAAAATGAGTGGCTGAAGTATACGCGGTTAATCACTTCCGGAGTCTACTCCCGCGAAGCAAAGTTCTGCGGCCCGAGCACAACCCCGGGCAGGACGTCCTGGTGCATAAATTTTGCCGATGATTTTGCCGGGTCCGGTTTAATCGACTTCATCAGCCAGCATGCATATCCCGGGGGGAACGGAGAAAAAGTGCAAAATACCGGGAGAGCGAGAAAAGAAATGCTTTCCGAAAAATGGATTAAATCCTACGAAAAATTTTACGATTCTTTCGCTCCGGAAATACAAGAGAAAGGCCTTCGCTACCGCATTGAAGAAACAAACAGCTATTATAACGGCGGCGCTCCTGGCGTCAGCAATACCTTTGCTTCCGCTCTTTGGGGATTGGATTACATGTACTGGTGGGCTTCTCACAATGCTCTGGGATTAAATTTTCATACGGGGGATAAAGTTGCGGCGGGTGAAAGCAATAACGTATGTCGGTATGCAGTCTACGTTACATCCGAAAGAGGCGGGTATACTGTCCGTCCCCTCGGATATGCCATGAAAGCTTTTGACATAGCAGGAAAGGGGAAACTGCTTAGTACGAAAATTACTTCCGATAAAAGCAATCCGAATGTCGATATATATGCCTCCTGCCCGGGAAAGGGGAGAATATTTGTTACGGTGATAAATAAAGAGACCGGTCCGGGAGGCAGGGAAGCGGATATTAAATTTAACTTAAACGTTAAAATCGAGAGCGCTCAGGTAATGTTCTTAAATTCAAACGACGGGGATGTTTCGGCTGCGACGGGAGTTGAACTCGGAGACGCTCAGATAAAAAATAACGGTGAATGGACTGGGAAATGGCAAGATATTTCGGAAGATATCAAAGGCAATTTTCTTAATTTTAAAATCGATGCGGCTTATGCGGCAATAATCGAATTGAAAATAATCTAATTACGCGGATTTAAAAATATTCGGACGAGAGAATGCGGAATGAAAACAGCGATCAAGACAATCCTGATTATAATTACCTTCTTCAATACAACAATTTTTTCGAAGAACGATACCTGCAGAACATTTTTAATAAGCTCCGCAAGATTGGATAAACTGCGGGAAGAATATGTTAATAATGAAATCCAGAGTAATCCCGCCTATAAATTACTTATAAAAGAAGCCGATCAATCCCTGCATATGAAACCTGTTTCGGTTACGGATAAAACCGTAACGCCGCCAAGCGGCAGCAAACACGATTATATGAGCATGGGACCGTACTGGTGGCCCAATCCGAAAACAAAGGACCGACTGCCGTACATCAGGCGCGACGGCGAGAGGAACCCGGAAATAAGCAAGATCTCCGATCACAGGCTTGAGGGCAGAATGGTCGAAGCGGTCAATGTTCTGTCGGCCGCATATTTTTTGACCCGCGAATCAAGGTATTCCGAAAAGGCCGTTCAGCTTATTCGCGTTTGGTTCCTCGACAAAAATACAAGGATGAATCCCAATTTAAATTATGCCCAGGGTATTCCGGGTATTTGTACGGGAAGGGGGATAGGGATAATTGAAACGCATAATTTTGCGGATCTTATCGACGATATCGGTATGCTGCGGGTTTCGAGCGAATGGACAAAAAGAGAGGATGCCGGGATCAAAAAATGGTTCGCGGAATATTTAAACTGGCTGATAACGAGCAAATACGGAAAGGACGAAGCCGGCTGGAAAAATAATCACGGTACCTGGTATGCGGTTCAGGCCGCGTCGATTTCTTTATTCCTCGGCAAAATTAAACAGGCCAAGAATATTTTAAATAGGGCAAAAGTAACTAGGATCGGCAGCCGGATAGAAAGCGGAGGCCAGCAGCCGTTGGAACTTGCAAGAACGAAATCGTGGGGTTACAGCGTATTTAATTTAAGCGCGTTGTTTCATCTTGCATTACTGGGCGATAATGTCGGGATCGATTTATGGCACTTTCAAAGTCCAAACGGCGGATCTATCCGCAAGGCCCTGGATTTTATTCTGCCTTACGCCTTAGATATGGATAAATGGAAATATAAACAAATCGAAAAGATCGACGTGAATTCTCTTTATCCTTTGCTATTAATTGCGGAACAAAAATACGACTTTAAAACCTATTCGAACTGGATTAAGAAGATCTTCGACGGCAAAGAGAAAAGGCAAACGTTTAATTTATTTTATGGATTGTAAAGCTGTTATAAACGAAAGTGATTTAAAAATGTATATGTTGCGAAATTATGGAGCACCAACAGGTAAATATTTAATTCATATTTCTTTAATCTTCCTTGTGCTGGCGGAATTTTCATTTGCAAAGAATAAGAAGAGCGGTGCCGAATTACCTTTAAACGGAAAGAAAATCCTGATCCTCGGGGACAGTATTACCCAGGACGGTACGTATGTCAGCTATATTGAGTACTTCCTCGAATCGATGTTCCCTAAGAAAAATTTTAATATTATCAGTATAGGACTTTCCAGCGAAACTGCTTCCGGGTTGACCGAACCGGGCAGCCCTTTCCCGAGACCGTGTATTTTCAGCAGACTGGAGCGAGCATTAAAATTAATTAAGCCGGATATCGTTACGGCATGTTACGGCATGAACGACGGAATTTATTATCCGCAGGATAGAAAGAGATTCCAAGCTTACAAAAACGGAATACTCAGACTGGTAAAAGAAATAAGGTCGGCCGGCGCAAAAGTAATCCTGTTTACACCGCCGGTGTTCGATACCCTGGCCGAAACGCATAAGATTCAAAGAGACAACTCGAGCGGCTACGGTTTTTCAAGACCGTATTATAAATACGACGATGTACTGGCCGACTACAGCAAATGGATTATGAGCCTGCATATTAAGGGAGTGACTGCAATCGACTTCCATTCACCGATGAAAAAATACCTGCAGGCGAGACGCAGAACGGATCCGGAATTCAAAATAAATAAAGACGGGGTGCACCCCACTCATCTGGGGCATTTACTTATGGCGGAAATATTTCTTAAGCGGGCCGGAGTGCCTTTGCATTTTAAAGATCCGGACGATGAACTTAAGCGTGTTTCCGCGGACACTCTTTACAAGTTAATAAATAAGCAGAGAAAAATACGTTCCGAAGGTTGGCTGGATTTTGTGGGATATACCAGGGGGAAAACCGTAAAGACGGACGATATTAAACCGATTGAGGAACAAATTAACGGGCTCCAGAAACAAATTAATACGTTAAGGGAAAAATTGATCTTTTAAAAGTCCAGGAGTATATATGTCGCATTTATTAAAAGAAGTAATGGAGAACATCTCTATCGACTGCGTTATTATCGGATTCGAAAAATCAGAATTTAGAATTTTATTAAAAAAAAGAGAGGCTGAACCTTTTAAAGGAATGTGGGCGCTTCCGGGGGGATTTTTAAAACAGGAAGAACTGGTCAAGGATTCAGTTAAAAGGATTCTGAAAAACGCGACCGGCGCGGCTGATTTTTATCTGGAAGAATTCGCCCTTTTCGACCAGATAGATCGCTACCCCCTGCGCCGCGTATTGACAATCGGACACTTCGCTTTAATCAGTCCGGAAAACTATATATCGACCGGAGAGATAGAATCATACGAAGCAAAATGGTTTAAATTAAACGGACTGCCCGAAATGCCGTTCGACCATAAATTAATAATTAAAAAAGCATTGGTGAAATTAAGAGAAAGCGTTAGAGAAAAGCCGATAGGTTTCGAACTGCTTCCGAAAAAGTTCACTTTGCCTCAACTGCAGACGCTTTACGAGATAATTCTGAATAAAAAGCTAGATAAAAGGAACTTCAGAAAAAAACTTTTTAAAATGGAACTGGTTGCAAAGCTTGATGAAAAAGACAGAATAAATAAAAGGCGCATTGCCAACCTTTATAAATTCGAAAGGCAGAATTACGAAAAGATGCAGGAAAACGGAATTACTTTCGATTTATAGATCTTCAACCGGATCCGCCGGAACGCTAATCAAAAAGGAAAATCGGAAATATCCTTATGCTGAAAAATGGTTCGATCGGTTTTAAGTACTTATTATTTATATTTATTGTTTTTGCGTGCTTTACGGTTTTAGCAAATGCGCAGAATAAAGAAACATCTCCCTGGGATTTAAAAGTTTTATTTCAGACTTCGGCTTATATATTCGCACAGAAAGAAATTATTATAAAACCGGATCTCCGGAATGGAAAAAATATTTCGCAGTGGAAATTAGACGGTAGCGGTAAATGGAAAATACAGGGAGGAGAACTTATTTTATATAAAGCCGGCGTGCCTTCCGGCCCTATCCGGCGCCCGTCCGCCTTTGCCGTTTTTAAGTCAAAACCCTTTTCCGATGTAACCGTGGAAGCCGAAATTAAGTCGGAAGTCGATACCGGTATCATCCACAGGGACCTGGAAATAATAATCGATTACGTATCTCCGGAACTTTTTTATTATATTCACCTTGCCGGGACTACAGACAAGGTGCATAACGGGATTTTCATCGTTGACAATGCCGACCGCCGCCGGATTGATCCGGGAAAAGGAAAGCCGCAGCTTAAGGATAAGGCATGGCATTATGTAAAAGTTGTGCGCAACGCAAAAAGCGGTTTGATAGCGGTATACACAAACGATTCAAAACAACCGGTGATGACCGCAGTAGATAAAACCATCTGCTGCGGCAAAGCCGGCGTCGGTTCATTTGACGATACGGGCTTTTTCAAAAGGATTATAATCAAAGGCATAACCAAATAAAAATTACTCTGAACCCGATTCGGAGACAAAGCAATGAAAAAATTTTTAAGTAAGGCATCCGTATATAAGTTCCGTCCGATAAATATTTTTCCCAAAGTATGTTTTTTTATTTTGTTGACGGCGTTTCAAAGTTTCTCTTTTACACCGGGGAAAAGGACGCTGCTGTTGTTTATTATCGACGGTTTCCAAAGCGATGCCGCAAAGGTAGCGATTGCAAACGGCGCCGAGAATCTAAAGTATCTATTCGACAACGGTGTCCGGGTAAAGCAAGCCTTTTCCGTAAGCCCTTCGCCTTATTTACGCCTTCCTGACGGGTCGCTGCCGTGGTCGACTTCGTCCCCACCGAATGTGGCAATGCATACGGGAACCCATGTGTTCGAGTCCAGGAACATGGACGATATTTTCCTTGAAGCGCGAAAGGTGGGTATTAAATCGCTTTTTGCCGGGGGAGCTGTCACTTACAAAGATTTTAATTCATGCGATTTTTGTTATTACTCGAATACATGTACAGATTCGTTTCTGGTGCAGTACGGCATCGATCATTTCAAAGACGACGGCGTACGATTGATAGAAGTTCATACTCAGAGAATAAGAACACACTGGAAAGGTCCTAAAGCAAAATTGGATCCCGGCTCGGATTACCAAAAATATATTTTATATCTTGATCACCTCCTCGGAAAATTTGTAAGGACGTTTAAAGATGCAGGCGTTTGGGACAGTACGTACGTTATAGTCTGCGGCGACCACGGGATGGGCAATACCGACCGCAGCGAACACCCGGCATCGGTAATTTCTTCATGGGAGCCGTATATGAATTTTTTCGGCCCCGGTATTAAAAAAGGCAAAACGATTCCTTATGCTGAATCTCCCGATATCGCAATAATGATAGATCATCTTTTAAAAATGCCGCCGCTAAAGGGTCACCTGGATCCTAATATTGATGTTGTTCCGAGAGGCACTACCGGGGTACTTTTAACCAACATTTTTATCGGACAGCCCGACAGCCTTAAGCGCCCCCATCTAATAAGAAGATATTTGGAAAGTACGGGATGGAAACCTTCGAACGATTATGCCGAATACAGATCGGCTATGCTGCAGTATTTAAAAGAACTATACCGGAAAAAATGAAAAAATCTTTGAGCCTTTAAATTGAATCAGCACGCGGATAACGCGGATTCTGCGGATATACGCGGTTTAAAGATTACAACTATTTTTTATTTACCAGATAGAATCCGAATTTCCTTATCGCAATATATCCGTCAGCTTTAAATACGGTTAAACGTACTTTCCACACGGTTACTTTGGGGAACTTGAAAACCTTTCCGCTGCCTATGGTCGTACCCTGTGAAAGTAATTTCCAATCGCTGTTGACAAAGCCTTGTACCTTGAATTTTTGTATATGGTGCAGACCTGCAGGTTCCCGGATCTCGGCTGCGTTAATATCGAGAGGTCCCTCGGTATCGACGTCTATATCTGCCGCAGTAACGCTGTCATCGGTCGCCCAGTAAGTTTTGGGGTTCCCGTCCAGGGCTTTTTCTCCGCCGAATTCATTACTGTTTCCGCGTACGTTACTCGCATTGACCGGCCGGTGGAGAGCCAGATCCCGCCCCAGTCCTTTATCGTACTCAACGGATAGCGGGGGCAGTTTATGAAGGCTGTTATAGTTCAAAGCATTTCTAGCGTCGGAAGAATATCCGATATTTTTAAGGGCTTGTTCACCGAGACGCTCTTTCAACTGCGCAAGGTAAAGACTTTGCGGCGCAACCGGAGTACCGTAAGAATCGAAAATTCCTTGCGGTAAAATCGGTGCGGAATCGAACAGCCTTGCGGTTTGTTCCCGTTTTCCTATGCACCCTATAGCCCAGTTTTCGGTGCCGGGCGGATTTTGAATTACGTATGTTTTTGCGATACAGTTCCAGGCAACAGCCCAGCCCATTGTCCATCCGTGGCCGGAACCGGCAACGCCCCTGTTCATAAAATCAATTCCGCCGTACGGGACCCTGCAGTTGTCTACGAGCAGGCCGGTAGACCACCGCTGATGAGGCTGTATCCTGCTCCCGTGCCCGTAAAACGTACTGTTGAGTACCACGTTTGGACCCGGTTCAAGACTTCCCGTCCAGACAAAATATTCGTTGTCTCCGGTAACTTCGCATCTGTCTATCAATATCCGGCTGCCTTCGATACTGAAATCGGTAGGCTTCGATGCGCCGAGATTCGGATAGGTATGTTTAACTTTTACTTTTTCAACCGTAATAAGATTGCCTACCAGCACGGTCGAATTCATGGTCTCTTCGGCATAAATATCATTTAGCCAGCAGTCGTCGCCCCCTACTCGAACTGCGGAATAAGGAGCCCGGCCGTAAGCGATCTCGAGAGGAGGGCATTGGATATGAAGGTGTTCTATGCCCGCGTTCGTAACCGGCTGCTCCGGTTTAACTACAGTGACGACGGTGCCAGGCGGATTCAGGTATTTTGAGTTGTAGGAATCGGAAAGCGGTACATCTACGGTAATTTTATTTCCGGAGATAGAAGTAATCTTCCGTTCGGTAATACCGACGCGCTTTTGCGAGATCCAGGTCTGATGCTTCCCGTCCCGTGCCAAATTATCCATTCCCATGAACTTCACCCATGCTTCGGTGACCGGGTGTATAATTGCAATAATATCTCCGGTTTTAAAACCTGAGGCGTCTGCAACCGTAAAAGTTTTTGATCCGCACGGCACATATTTATCGGCGATAGTAGTCCGGAAACGAGAGGAAGCCTGCTTAACGCTTGACTGCTGTTCCGCAGCCATTTCGGAATTCAAACTAACCGCCGTTCTCCGGTGCATGTCCGTTCCGATAATAAAAGCAATATGTCTTTTGCCGGTCATCCAAATTGTAGTACCTCCTTTACCGCTGCCGCTGCCTCGGATAACAATACCGCTCGCGGTTATTCTTATTGTACGGGAACAAATAAATTTACCGGGAGCAAGCAGTACGGTTCCCCTGAAGCCGCCTTTCAAAGGCATACTTGAAACCGAATCTACCGCTTTTTGAATTAATTCCGAATTATCCTGACCGGCAGCCGGTTTGACCTTTATTTTTACAGGAACATCCGGCAGAGCAACGCCTCCGCCCATATAACCGGCATATGAGAAATCAATTATCCTGTCGCCGGAAGATGTGGTTTTATATACCAGCTTCCCGTCTTTCCCGGTATAAACCCACTTGCTTTTTCCGACCTTCGAAGCCGGAGATTTTAAATCGGTCTTTTTGTTCGCTGCCGGCTTGTCGATTTTTGAGTATGAGTTGCCGAAAGTCGATAAACAAGCCAAGATTACAAATAACACGAAATATTTTTTCATCCTATACCCGTTTTTTAATTTGTTCAGGAAACTTTTTCATAAAAAACACTCAATAGCCGGATAATTAATTTATCACAAGTTGACCGCTTTCAATTTAAACTTATATACTTATAATGAGAATTATGGATTTTGGCTTTTATTCTATACTTTGTGCTACTTTGTGAAAAACTTTGTGTAACTTTTGGCAAAGCCATCACTTCGTGAGTGATCCGTTTTTTGCTTCACAAAGTTTCACAAAGGAGACAAAAAGTC
>JBJKOY010000325.1:0-3480 GCA_046706945.1 Ignavibacteriaceae bacterium
TTATACTGGGTCCCGAAGTGGAAAAGATGGAAAATGCGTTTTGCGATTATTTAAATGTAAAATCGGCAGCCGGTGTATCTTCCGGGACAGACGCGCTTTTAATAGCTTTAATGGCCCTGGATATCAAGCCCGGCGACGAGGTTATTGTACCTGCATATTCTTTTTTTGCCACCGCGGGTGTGGTATCGCGTTTAAATGCAACCCCGGTGTTTACCGAGATCGATCCGGTTTCCTTCAATATGGATCCGGGGGATATCGAGAGGAAAATTACAAGGAAAACCAAAGCGATTATACCGGTGCATTTATACGGGCAAAGCTGTGAAATGAACGAAATAATGTCGATCGCCCGCAAGCATAAATTAAGCGTTGTGGAAGATGCTGCCCAGGCAATTGGAGTACAGTATAAGGACGGTAAAAAAGTTGGAACAATAGGAGACATCGGGTGTTTCTCTTTTTTCCCGAGCAAGAACCTGGGATGCTTCGGGGACGGAGGCTTGACGGTGACCGGCAGCGAAGAGCTTGGGAAAAAAATAAAGATACTCAGGAACCACGGCGCCGAACCGAAATACTATCACAAAATTATAGGCGGTAATTTCAGGATCGATGCAATACAGGCCGCGGTTCTGAACGTAAAATTACCCCGTCTGGATGAATGGTCCGAACAGCGTAGAAAGAACGCCGCAGTTTACGTAGATTATTTTATTAAAGCAGGCTTGGCCGAAGGCACCGGTCATACCGAATTCAGTGAAAAAAATAAAGTTCTGCTGCCGGAAGCAGTTTATAAACCCGGCAGTACCGGAATCAAAACACCGAAGAATTACCATATATTCAACCAATTTATCATCAGGGTTGAGGACAGGGACGGGTTGAAAAAATTTCTGTCGGATAATGAAATCGGCACCGAGATTTATTACCCGGTTCCCTTCCACTTGCAGGAATGCTTTGAATATCTCGGGTATAATAAGGGCGATTTCCCGGTATCGGAAGCCGCGGCAAATACATCCCTGGCTTTACCGATTTACCCGGAATTGTCCGACGAGCAGCAGAAATATGTGGTCGATAAGATTGCCGAGTTTGTTTTATGATACGTACTGTCAAAACAACGGCACGCGGATAACACGGATAACACTGATTTCCGCGGATTAAAAAAATTTTTACCGCGGTAGTCCGTGTCGGCGGTGTTGTCCGTGTTCCGTTGACTTACATATCGTAATTTTATAATTAAACAAGGCCCGGATAAACATTATGAAATACTTCGATAAAAAAATATACATTGCCGGTCATAACGGAATGGTCGGTTCGGCTATTACCCGGAAACTCGAGAAAGACGGCTATAAAAATTTGATCTTGAAAAGTTTCGGCGAACTGAATCTCATAAGACAAACGGAAGTGGAAAAATTTTTCAGACTGGAGCAGCCCGAAATAGTAATTGTTGCCGCCGCGAAAGTCGGCGGTATCCTGGCAAACAATACATACAGGGCCGAGTTCATTTACGAGAACCTGATGATTGAATCCAATGTTATAGATGCGGCTTACAGGAACGGCGCCGAGAAATTGATATTCCTGGGAAGTTCGTGCATCTACCCCAAAATGGCCCCGCAGCCGCTGAAGGAAGAATACCTGCTTTCGGATTACCTGGAATTCACCAATGAGCCCTATGCAGTCGCAAAGATTGCCGGGATAAAACTGTGCGAGAATTATTTCAGGCAGTACGGTTCGAATTTCTATTCCGTAATGCCTACGAACCTATACGGTATTAACGATAATTTCGACCTTCAGACATCTCACGTCCTTCCCGCGTTGTTGAGGAAGTTCCATGAAGCCGGAGGCTCGGTAGGAGGGAAGGGAAAAGGAAACTCAGTCAAGGTTTGGGGATCCGGCCAACCCAAAAGGGAATTCTTATTCGTGGACGATCTTGCCGAAGCAGTTGTTTTTTTAATGGAAAATATCGATGCTAAGGATCTGTACGATCTGGGAATTTCCCAGATAAATATAGGTACGGGCGAAGATTTGTCGATAAAAGAACTGGCGGAAATAATAGCGCGCGTTACCGGATTTAAGGGTAAAATAGAATTCGATTCTTCGAAACCCGACGGAACGCCCAGGAAACTGATGGATGTTTCGAGGATCCGTTCGCTGGGATGGAAACATAAGACTTCGCTGGAAGAAGGGATAAGGAAAACTTACGAGTGGTTCTTATCAATTAAAAATTATTAATTAAAAATTAAAAATAGCGGATAAGTTTTATTTTAAAATAAAATGAATTTAATCTATTTATAAACCTGGAAAGTAAAACCTTGTACATTCTTTTTTAATTTTTAATTTGTACTTTTTAATTTCTAAAAATCATTTAAATATTATAATTAAATAAAAAAGGGGGAATCATCATGGACAGGGGATTAGGAGACAGGTTATTTAAATTTGCAATTGATGTCATAAATTTTGTAAATGAGATAAGAAACTCAACTGCAAGTAAAATTATTAGGTATCAATTGATAAAATCTTCTACTTCCAGCGGAGCGAACTATGAAGAGTCTCAGGCTGCCGCTTCGAAAGCAGATTTTAAAAATAAAATAAAAGTTGCCTTGAAAGAAATGAGAGAATCGAATTATTGGTTGAGGATTTTAAAAGAACTAAGAATGGGAGAAAAAGGTAAAGGAAATTATCTAATACTTGAATCGGAAGAATTAAAAAAAATATTAGGCAAAATCTGCGCCAGAATATCATAAAGAAATTTTAAATTAATGAATTAAAAGGCATAAGAATAATTCAAGTTTAAAAATTACTTGGACAATAAAATTAATTGTTTAGTTACATACATACCGCGGAAGAGCAATAAAATAATAAAATAAACTATGCTTTTAGAATTTTTTAATTTTTAATTTGTAATTTTTAATTGAATCAAGGATTTATTAATGAAAAAAGCACTCATCACCGGCATAACCGGACAGGACGGCAGTTACCTTACCGAAATATTGCTTGAAAAAGGTTACGAGGTTCACGGTATAATCAGAAGAAGCAGTTCTTTTAATACGGCGCGCATAGACCACCTTTATGCGAACAAGGAAATATTGAATAAAAAAATGTTCCTTCATTACGGGGACCTTGTGGATACAAGCAATATGAACCGCCTTCTGGAAAAAATAGCGCCGGACGAAATTTACAACCTTGCCGCGCAAAGTCACGTAAAGGTATCTTTCGAAGTTCCGGATTATACGGCGCAGGTAGACGGGCTGGGAACACTGCGGTTCCTGGATGCAATACGCGAGGTAGGGCTGAGGAAGGTCAAATTCTACCAGGCTTCAACAAGCGAACTGTTCGGGAAGGTTCAGGAAGTACCGCAGTCTGAAAAGACGCCTTTCAATCCCCGTTCGCCTTACGGCGTGGCCAAGCTTTACGGGTACTGGATAATTGTGAATTACAGGGAGGCTTACGATATATTTGCTTCGAACGGGATCCTGTTCAATCACGAATCGCCGC
>JBJKOY010000326.1:0-4156 GCA_046706945.1 Ignavibacteriaceae bacterium
GTTTAGATCAGCCCGCGGATCCCCAAGTTTTTTTCGGTAATAAAAATTTCGCGGAGATATCGAACCGGAATTACGTCGGCTGCATAAATTCAAAGATTTTTGATGACGTTGATATTGCTTTTCTGGCTCTGCACGGCAAATGGGGCGAAGACGGAACTATTCAGTCCCTGCTTGAATTGAGAGGGATAAAATATACGGGGTCGAATATCCTATCCAGCGCAATTGCTATGGACAAGCATATGTCCAAGATTTTATTTAAACATTACGGCATTGAAACGCCGCGGTGGATTGTCGCCGGTTCAGGCGGCGATCCCCGTGAAACTGCTGCCGAAATCCGGGACGCCATAGGCTTCCCTTGCGTTATTAAGCCGAACGACCAGGGTTCTACCGTGGGACTTACTATCTGCGGAAATATTTCCGAAGTTCCGGAAGCTTTGGAACTTGCGCTCAGGTATTCGGAAAAAGCCCTGATCGAAGAATTTATTGAAGGCCGGGAAGTTACTGTTGCCGTTCTTGATAAGGAAACTCTTCCGGTGCTGGAGATAAAGCCCAAGCACGGGATATACGATTACGAGTGCAAGTACACGGCCGGCATGAGCGAATATGAAGTGCCTGCAAATATACCGGAGGAGATTAAAAAGGAACTGCAGGATCAGTCGATTAAGGCATTTAATATACTGGGATGCTCGGTATACGGAAGGGTGGATTTCAGGCTCAGCGGCGATATGAAGTTTTCCTGTCTCGAAGTTAACACTTTGCCTGGCATGACTTCTACCAGTCTGGTTCCAAAGATGGCGAAAGCCGCAGGGATGTCGTTCGAAGAATTAATAGATAAAATTATCAAATTAAGTTTATAGATGGCTCCCGTTAAAAGGAAAAAATTCGTATTATTTACATTAATCGTTGTAGTATTGCTCGGCTTATTATATATAATTTTTAACGAGAACGGGATAATAAAATATTTAACACTGAAACATCAACTGAATTCACTCAAAGAGGAAGCCGGCAAGGTTGAAGATAACAATAAGAAGCTGAAGGAATCTATCGATTCTCTCCGTGCGAAAGTTCCCGCAAAGATAGAAAGAGTTGCAAGGGAAAAGTACAACATGATGCGCAAAGGCGAGAAGGCCGTAAAGATTATCGAAAAATAAACCGAGGCTGCAGGAAGTGAGCAAAGTAAATATCCCCCGGATACCTTTGGCCGAAAGGGTAAGGCCCAAGAATATTGATGAATTTGTGGGACAGCAGGCTTTGCTGGGCAGAGGGAAACCTATCCGCTTAATGATCGAAAACGATACGCTGAGTTCTTTTATCCTCTGGGGCCCTCCCGGCACCGGCAAGACCACCATCGCAAAAATAATAGCCGAACACACGAATTCCGAATTTCATCAGTTAAATGCAGTATCTTCAGGGGTTAAGGATATCCGCTCGATAATCGAAAAAGCTTCCTTTAATAAAACCGTCGGAAAAAGAACGATCTTATTCATCGACGAAATACACCGTTTTAATAAAGCCCAGCAGGACGCGCTTTTAAATTCCGTGGAATCCGGTTTGATCATATTAATTGGAGCCACTACCGAAAACCCTTCTTTCGAGGTCATCCCAGCATTAAGGTCCAGGGCGCGGATTTACGTCCTGGAAGAATTGTCGCACGAAGACTTGAGTAGCATATTAATCTCAGCAATTGCAAAGGACGAATTTTTAGCGGGACTAAATATGGGCAATATAGATACGGATTTCCTGATCTATCTGTCAGGCGGCGATGCGCGGTCAATGCTGAACATATTCGAAGACTCGGTCATCCAGGAAATAGACTCGGATCCGTTGAATATTACCAAAGAGGTTCTGGAAAACATAGTTCAGAAGAAGAACATCCTGTACGATAAAGGCGGGGAAGAACATTATAATGTTATATCCGCTTTTATAAAAAGCGTCAGGGGCAGCGATCCGGACGCCGCTCTGTACTGGATGGCGAGGATGCTCGAAGGCGGGGAAGACCCGTTGTTTATCGCTAGGAGGCTGATAGTCCTTGCTTCGGAAGATATCGGGAATGCTTCGCCGAACGGACTTGTGCTGGCCGAAGCGGCTTTCTCGGCGGTTGAAAAAATCGGTATGCCCGAGGCAAGAATTATACTGGCCCAATGCACAACTTACCTTGCCGCTTCGCCCAAGAGCAATGCTTCGTATATGGGAATCGAAGGAGCTTTCGGGGACGTTAAAAACAATCCCCTCTACCCCGTGCCTCTTCATTTAAGGAACGCACCGACAAACCTGATGAAGAAATTAGGCTATCATAAAGGCTATAAATATCCGCACGATTTCGATAATCATTTCCTGGAAGAGAATTACTTCCCCGAAGAACTTTCGGGAAAACAGTATTATTTCCCCACGGAAAACGGCCTTGAAAAAAGTCTTAAGGACCGGTTAAAAGCTTTGTGGAAGAACATGAAGAAATACCAATCTAGATAAGCGCGAAAAATTTCCCCGGCAGTTGTTTGGTTAATCCTTTGAATTCGAGAGTGAGAAGATGAACCAGGCAATCCGAAACGGTAAACCCGGTTTGCATCGCTATTTGGTCAATATGCAAGGTCCCGGATTCCAATGTCGAAATAATTTTTTCTTCGAACAGATTCAATCCTTCATGCATGGTTTTTCCTGCATTGATTTCTGCCGTCTTTAACTTTATATTCAATTCCACCAATACATCTTCGGCGGATCTCACGAGTTTTGCTTCGCCCCGCTGAATAAGCAGGTTGGTTCCTTCAGATTGCTTAACGCCGAGGTTGCCCGGCACCGCAAATACCTCTCTATTCTGCTCGAGGGCGAACGCGGCCGTTTGCATTGCGCCCCCGGTTATCCCGGTCTCTATTATTATGCAGCCCAAGCTCATGCCCGATATTATCCTGTTCCTTCGCGGGAAGTTTTGCGCGTCAGGTTTTGTGCCCAGCGGGTACTCCGAAACTATAAGTCCGCATTCCGAAATTTGTTCGAAGAGTTTCTTATTTTCCGGAGGATAAACTATGTCGAGTCCCGACCCTATAACGGCAATTGTCCTAGCAGAATTTTTCAGCGCAGCAGCATGTGTTATCGAATCGATCCCTCTAGCAAGCCCGCTGACAACCGTTATATTTTGCACTGCGAGTTCCGCGGTGAGTCTTTCCGCCTGCATCCTCCCGTATCCGGTGGGCTGACGGGTACCGACAACCGCGAGCGGAAATTCGTTGCCGTTATTAAAAATTCCTTTACAGTATAACAGCAATGGCGGAGCATATATTTTTTTCAGAAGGTCCGGATATTCATCGTCCCAAAAGGTAATGATACAAGCATTCATTTCCCTTAAACTGTCTATTTCAGCAAGGGTTTTATCTCTTGTTGTACTTCTCGCTTCGCATGATTTTAAAATTCTCCCGGCCAGGTTCTTATTAATTCCCGGTGTTTTGATTAATTGGTTATAGCCTGATGAAAAGATATTATCTACCGTGTTAAAATGCGCAAGAAGGCTCTGGATTTTTCCCGGTCCGATGCCTTCGACTGAGAGGAGAAGATGCAGGTCGGTAAGACTTTCTTCGTTTAACTTGGTCAAATTAAATAAACGCCCCTGAAAAAGAGAGAAAATATTTAGAGATTATTTTTTGTCCGGTGTCTGTGCGTCGGGTTCGGATGAGCTTCCGCCGTTTCTTTTTCTATACAGTATAGCCAGCGGAAGAACTATAACGTATCCGATAATTAAAATTACCGGGGAAACATCAAGTGAAGCAAAGCTGTTCCACGGTCCCATCGACATAAAGAAATAGCCTAAAATCAGAACGGCAATGCCTGCAAAAAGAATAAGATAATTGGTCTTTTCCCAGTAAATATTGAAGGGAGCAACCTTGGATTTGGCGGATTTATTTCGTTTAACATTTCTTTTAGCTGCCGCTTTGGCCATAATCAACTCCTAAAATTAAAATGAAGCCCGGTGATGGGGGTACCACCGGGCTAGACTCGTTTTACATCAAAGGGCAGGGGAGAACCCTCTGAAAGAGTCATCAGAAATATAAAACCTTAACCGATATTTGTCAAGAAAATAAAATCTACTTACTTATTTGATATACGATTTTTCTGATTGTATCAAACTGCAAGTACGGATATTCTTCTCTGATTGAATCGATCGCAT
>JBJKOY010000327.1:0-10728 GCA_046706945.1 Ignavibacteriaceae bacterium
ATTCGCACCTCGGTAAAACCAAATCGCTGTGGCTCGAGATTTTTAAATACATTCGTGAAAACCACCCGAATTTTATCGAACAATGGAGGTATTATAACGACGGAAAAAGCTGGCTGTTAAAAGTAACTAACAAAGCAAAAACCGTCTTCTGGCTTTCCGTAATAAAAGGAACTTTCAGAATGACTTTTTATTTAGGCGACAAGGCGGAAGCCGTTATAGCAGGGAGTGCAATATCCGATGAATTAAAGGAGCAGTTTAAGAACGGGAAAAAGTACGGAAAAATACGGGGTATTACCGTCATTTTTAAGAATAAAAAAGATATAGATTATGCCCGGTCGCTGATCGAAATTAAACTTGCACTTAAATAATACAAGAAAATTGAGGATTTTTAGACGGTCTTTCTTCTCCTTGCCGGATGTAATAAACGCAAATATTGAGCGGAGAAATAAGACCCCAGAACAATAATGCCCGCAACCGTCTGCGACAGCAGGCCCTGCATATTGGGAAAAACGGCGAACCATACCCCGATCCATTGGGGAAAATTCAAGTTCACCGGTGTGGTAGGTATCCATCCGGCCTGCTGCATTTCCTGAACACTTTCGCCTACCATTACCATCAAAACAACTCCCAAAAGCATGCCCGTCATTATGAGCATTTTTTTATAGGGAAGATGCCTGTTAGCGGCAAATGTTAGAACGGCGACTATAGCAGTTAAAAAAACTCCTATTGCCGTACCCGCAAGTACTAAATTTGTACCTGATTCGAGGCGCAGCTGCTGCAGAAAAAGTACGATCTCAAAGCCTTCGCGGTATATTGCGGTAAAGCCGAGAAGAGCAAAACCCCTGAAAATCCGGTAGCCGTTTTTTTCCGGGGATTCTACAAGGCGTTTACGCCGGTTTGTATGATAGGTTATCCAGCCGGTCCAATAGACTTTATGAAAGAACCAGTTCATCACTACCAATAAAACCGCTATTGCCAGCAGACCGGTTCCTGCTTGAATATCAAGCTCCGGTAGTTTTATCGAAGAAAGAATGGAAACCACAATAAACCATGTGGCTACCGTTGCCGTAATTCCCAGGCCTGTACCGACGGCAATTCCCCTGCCGAAATTATTTTGTCCGTCCCGCGTCATGGTTGCCGTTACGGCCGCAATTACAAGTATTGCCTCCAAACCTTCTCTGAAAACCAGCACCGCACAGCTTAAAACAACCGCTCCGGAACTTAAATTTTTGATGGAAGGGTCCGGTGAACCGGACATCGCAACCGCCTGCCATACCAAAACAGCGGCTACCATCATAATACTGACTATTATCAATAAGGTTTTAGTATTAAATCTTTTGGAACGAAACATTAAAAAACCTCTCTTTAATATGCGATAAATTTAAATACGTATATGCCGGAATTTTATCGCAATCCTATCTCTATAACCTCTTTTGAAAATTCCACAATTTAGACAAAGTCTAAATTAGGAAATTAATAAAAAAGATAAAAGTGACGGAACATAAAGAAGAATTGACTTGTTAAGCTTATCTTTAGCAATGCGGATTAAAAATTATTCGGCCGTGCAATTCCGTTTAATAAAAATATCAATTTAAATTATGCAAATTTTAAAAGATCTTTTCGACGGAAATAAAAATTGGGCGGAAAGAGTAAAAAAAGCCGATCCCGATTTTTTTCTGAATCTTTCGAAGCAGCAAAAGCCGGAATATCTTTGGATAGGGTGTTCCGACAGCCGTGTGCCTGCAAACCAAATAGTGGACATGCTTCCCGGACAAATTTTCGTTCACCGGAATATAGCAAATCTTGTGGTTCACTCCGACTTGAATTGTCTTTCAGTTATTCAATTCGCCGTTGAAGTTTTGCTGGTAAAGCATATTATTGTATGCGGCCACTACGGATGCGGGGGGGTTCTGGCCGCAATGGAAAACAAGGAACACGGACTGATAGACAATTGGCTGCGGAACATTAAGGATATTTACATCAGCCATAAAAACAAGATCGATTCTCTTAAGGAAGGGCCGGAAAAAATTAATTTATTATGCGAGCTTAATGTTGCGGAACAGGTAGCAAATGTCAGTCATACTGCCATTGTTCAAAATGCGTGGAAATCCGGTCGGGAATTAGCGGTACACGGCTGGATATACGGAATTGAGAACGGACTGCTGAAGGACATCAATGTAAGCGTCTCGAGCATTAACGAAATATCTCCCGCTTACAGGTTTGAATAATTCGAGAAAAAACCGATCACTTCGTGCATAAACGCAGAATTGTAATGGTATTAACTTTCAGGAAATTTTTTCATATCTTCCATACGCTATTCGCTTCTACTAAAAAATACAACCTCTTCTCCTAATGTTTTTTACGTTTTTGTCTTTCTTTCATTGACATTTTTAATTTTCAATGACGGGAGAGATAATATGAAAATTATAATTCCGGTTCTTAAAATTACTTTATCCGTATTTCTATTTTTATACGGCGTAGCCCTGTTCGCGGCCTATTCGTACTTTCAAGGCATTTTAATTTTATTTATTATTTTATTCCTTTTTTACAAGCCTGTATTTTTACTGAGGAAAATTAATCTGCCGGGCTTTTTGAAATTCGGACGGCCTCTTATCTTATTCATTTTATTTATTGTTTTAATGATCACCGGTCTCATAAATAAAAAAACCAGCATTTACAGGTCCGCCGAAGATAAAAATAAGCTGTATAAATTATACGATGAAAAAATGAAGGATTGGCCCGAAGGCTTTTCGGATATATTTATCGGCACGAAATACGGTAAAGTTCATATCGTGTCGTACGGCGATCAAAGCAAACCCCCTGTTATCTTGCTGCATGCGGCGTCGATGGGTGCGCATTCCTGGGCGGAAAATATTCCCGCTTTGGCGGATGATTTCAGAATTTATGCCATTGATAACATCGGGGAAGGAAATAAAAGCGAGCTCAGGGATGTCCTTGTTTACCCGGATGACGGGAAGAAACTAAGCGACTTGTACGCCGAAATTTCGGATTCGCTGGGCATAGACGAAACGCACTTAATTTGCGCATCCAACGGGGGCTTCATCGGATTGAACTATGCGTACTACTATCCGGATAGAGTGAAAACTCTGATCCTTCTCGGTCCCATGGGTTTGATTCCACTGTCCCATACCGGAATTCTGATGATGACAATTTCTTCAATGTATCCATTCCCGTTCATTAAAAACAAAATAATTCCGCGTGTGCTGGGAGATTCAAATAATGTTTTAAATAAATACGGAGACTGGCTGGACTGCGTAATTAGTTCAACAATCCCTTCCCTGGCTAAACCCGTTCCTTTAGCCGTAAAACAAAAAAATGCGATCACAATTCCAATTTTGCTTTTTCTCGGCAGTAATGATCCTATCGTCGGAAATATTAATTTCGCGTCCGAAGCGGCCAAAGATTTTCCAAATGTAAGGAAAATAATTATGGAATCAGGTCATTTAATTGGTATTGAGCAAAGGGATTATGTCAATAATGAAATAAAGGAATTTCTGGCGAAATATTAATCGTTAGCGGTTTCCGGAATAAACAACAATAGGCATAGATTCCTTTCGGATACTTGTTATAGATACCGCTTATATGGGCGGAACCCAAATTTATAGAGCTTAATGCTTTTAAAAAATAAAATACTTAAATTAAAAACGATTGTTTTCCTTTATATAGTTTAATTTAAATGGTTAACATGAATAAACTGGGTGCCTAACTTAACGCAATAATATTCATTTCCTGAAATCTTTTCTTCATGTTTCGACCGGTAACATTACCGTGAACAAATACTCGATAAATTCTGTCATTGCACAGAAGACCTATTTTCTGCTTTCCCGTTATACGTTTTGACAATTTATAACCGTTCGAATAATTCTTGTTTTCAAAAATATACCCGATTATTAAACGGTAAAGGATATGAAAAAAGTTATATTAGCCTTTTTTATCCTGTATTTCCCGTTTACTCTCTGTCAGGTTACAGACGTTGAAACAAAATTATACGATATGTTTGTTTTCAGCGGGAGCAATTTTCTTTCCGGGAAAGAAGATTTGCGCTATCATCCTGCCCGCATGTTTTATCCTTCAATTTATTCGGCAAATCTTAAAATGAATTATCATGATATATACAGGGAACGGACTGACGGCGGCGGCAATAAATCCAATTATCAATACGATATGGGTTTCGAGGCGGAATTCCCGTTAAAGCTTTTCAAGAATAATTTCGGTTTGAATCTGAACCTTAAAAAACAAATCCTTTCGTCCGCTTACGGCACAAAATACAACGAAGCCGGATTTTCCGGGAAGAATTGGGATATATACTCATTGAACGGATGTATACTTTGGGATGATACCGCGAATAAAGCGGGAATCAGTATTAAATACACTGCCGGAGACAACAGCGCCAATATGAAAATAAACCGGTACCCTTCCGGCGGGGATGACGAGACTATGAATAAATATTTTTACGACCTGCTGGAAACGGCATTCGGAAAGGACATCTGGTTCTCCTTAAATAACAACGAAATTAATTATGCGCTTGAATACAACCGGTTCATAGGCCGGGATTTTAATATGGGGATTAACATATACAAGGAAACAAATCGATATGATCTGGGAATAAATTATTACGGCAATGTTGAAAAGATCGAGGGCAGTAAAAATCTTAACGGCAGTATGAAGTTCGATAGGTATTCATTAGGACTTACATGCGAATACATGTTAAACAAATTTATTTTCAGGTCGCTAATTTCTTATTCAGTTCCGAATTTTGAATTGAGCATAAATCAAAATCATTTACTGGCGAAGGATAACGTTAATCTTGAAATATCAAATTTAAGCAGCGGAAAATTCAGCGGACGGGGCATCGCCGCCGGCGTAGGTATTTCGTATTCATTTAGCGGGAATATTTCAACCGGTCTAAGTTATACCTTTATCCGTAATAATTATTCAGGGCGTCTAAAAGCCTCGACGCCGGTACTAGGTTTTGAAATCCTGCCCGTCGCCCATCAGTTTCTCAATAACTTCGACCTGCAAATGAATAACAACTTCTTTTCTCTGGATTTTAATCACGATGTCAGCGGAATTTGGGGCTACCGGATTTCGTTCACTTATTTAAATTCCCTAAATAAAGTCAACTATCATTACAATCTTATAACCGAGTTCGGTTTCGGCAGCGACAAAAGCGACCAAAAAGCTTCCGGCAAAATCGATATATATAAAATCTGCCTTGGTACCGAATTAAAAATTACAAACTACATCGCATTAAATTTATTATTCGATCAGTATGTCCCTGTTATAAAAAGGAACGGCCCGGCAGGGGAAGCGCAAAGTCAGCCTGTACCGTCAGGCAGTCCGGATAAATCAAATGTAAATAATTGGGGAGGCTCTATTTACGGTTTCTCCGTCGTTTATAATTTTAATTAGAGGATATGATATGAAAAAGATAGTATTGATATTATTATTTATATCGGCTGCTCCTCTTTATCCTCAGACTCCCGACTTGATATTAAATACGAACGTCTCCGAAGAGTATGCCGATTATTTAAAAAATGAATTATATAATTGCTACCAAATAATTTACAACCCCGCGTCCGACCCCGTAGTGCTGAACGCTTATGCAAGGAGATTTTTTATCAATTTTTCCTTAATTCACTGGGAAATTGTCTCAACTCTGGAAAAAGAAAAAATGATTATAGATTCCATAAAAGCAACCAATAATAAGATGGATGAATTTTACACATCAAATATTAAACCTCTCAATACTAAAGACTGCCGGCTTTTCTTTAAGGGTCTGCTGGAACTCTTCAAGGATCCGAAATACGGCGATATGAAGAACAAAGTTGAAAGTATGGCGGGCAATTATCTTTTCGAGTTGGTTTTCCTGGGGTACTATTCGTTGAATTTAATAGAAAGCATCGACGAAAAAATGCAGCAGGTAAGCAATGACTTTTATATACTTACAAACAATACGGTTAATTTCAGCATAACTTTGAAAATCGAAGGCAGCAAGACAGATGAAATTTTGATACTCACTCAGAACCATTTTAAAACCGCGGGCAAGATCGACAGTCTGTTTGATAATTCATCGGAACTATTTCGCCTGGCCCTTGAGCAGCTCGGGCAGGTACAGAACGGCGAAATCCAGGCTCCGGAAATAATCGCTACACTGAAAGAGTCGATCGATTATTTCTCGGAAGCTCTTGATACTATCTTGCAGCTTATGAACTCCCAGCCTTTATCGCTGCTTAAATTAAATACCCGGTGGGTAACCGATGCAAAAGATTTTCTCGGTAGAACGGCCGATTTGTTAAACGGGAAAACATACATTATCGGAAGCGATAAAATTAAGATCAGACCGGTAGCGCTGCTAGAAAATCCCGTCGCGAACTGGAGCAATATTTTATTAAACTTTTACCGTTCCGCAAACAGGTACGGTTATAAGTTTGCGAATCTTTTTCCGGAGGCACTGCCGCCGGCAGTAGTAGATAAATTAAAAGAAGACATGGTTCTGAATTCTACCGACGGAAATGAGGCAGTCTATGCGCGGATGCGGGAATTAAAAAACGAATATTTGAATATGGTGAATCACGGCCGGGGAAATTCCTCTGTAGAATTGGGTATTGCACTTACACAGGCATTTCTGTACCTGAACGACCTGCCGCAGGAGATTCTCGGCTTTGTCGGTTATATATTAGCAGGAGATTACAGAACGAGATTTCCCTTCGGTATAATCAACAATAAAGCAGTACAGGACAGTATCTCGGAATTTTACAGCAAGGCATGCGAAGATCCGGAATTATTATTTACGATTTTGATAGTTAACGAAAAACAATCGCAGCCGTACCGCATAGGAGCAGAGACGGATTTTACGCCCTTGTTTATAACAAACCCGATGGCAGTAAGCGTCAGGAGCACAGCGCAGGAGATGGCAAAAACGATGAGAGATATTAGGGATTTTTTTAATAGAATTTACAACGACCTGGATAATATGTTCAATATGAGCCTGGACCCCAACTACCTCGATTTCTCGAACGCAAGGACTGCAATGGAAATAATTCTTGTGCTTGAAAAATCAAATCCGCATTTCCTGGATATAACTCCGTACGGAATTGCACAATTTCAGAAGATGAGAACAGATATCAGGAACAAACTGTCAAAATACGCCGGGTGTACGAACAGCTTAAATCAATTCCTAGATTCGCTGACCTTTTACAGAAGCGAATATAAAATCGACGAACAGGAATTCAGGCAGGTAATATTCGGGTCAAACGCGTTTATGCAGGAAATTAATACGGATTTTCAGGAGCCAGATTCCGTTACCGTAATTAACGGTATAAAGGTTAATCTTTCCGCGTGGTTCGACAACCCGCCGCAAAATCTACTACTAAGATTAAAATGGCTTTTTGATGACCTGGAGGAAACCGATAACTCCCTGGGAGGATTATTTCCGGAAGGGATTACAGAGGTCTATAAACATGAATATCCGCCCATGCCTTCGGGATATTCGTTGTCCCAGAACTACCCAAATCCTTTCAATCCGGTTACTACAATAAACTATTCTATTCCGGAAAGATCTTTCGTAGTTTTAAAAGTATTTGATGTATTGGGTAAAGAAGTCGCGGTTTTAATGAGCGGCGAAAAAAATCCGGGCTATTATTCCGTCCGATTTAACGCGGGCGGACTAACTAGCGGGATATATATATATAGATTGCAGGCGAACGGATTTGCGGAGACGAAGAAATTAATTTTACTAAAATAGTGAGTGGTTTGTTGGAATTGGTGGTAGGCCGTTGGTGGTCGGCTGTAGGTAGTTGGAAGTAGAATGTCTTGCCGCGGCGGCTGAGCTTGTCGCGGCAGCTGAGCTTGCCTGCCCATCCGGTAAGCAAGTCGAAGTCCCGTGTTTGCCCCGGAATAAAAACCTTTATTATTTTCTGAAAAATTCCTTACATTAAGACATCGGAAATTTATATTAATCGGGGACAATTCGCTTTGCACGCATACCGATAGCGGTATAATAATGTCAAATTTAAAATATTAGACTATTAAAAAAGGAGTTGAGAAAATGCAATTTCCTTTTACCGTTGAAGAATTCCTAAATATTTTCAAGTCTTACAACGAGAGGATATTTCCCGTACAGATTCTTTTTTACATAATCGCATTCTATTGTATTTATTTAATCTTCAAAAAGAACAAGAACGTTAATAAAATAATTTCGTTCGTCCTTTCCTTCTTCTGGATCTGGATAGGTATCGTTTACCAGCTGATCTATTTTTCCAGGATAAATAGTGCCGCATATGCTTTCGCCGCTCTCTTCGTAATACAGGGACTGTTGTTTGCATACTACGGCAATGTCAAAGGGACTCTTTCGTTTTCCTACGAAAAGAATGCTTTCAACATTGTAGGAATCGTTTTATTGTTATATGCTTTGATTGTTTATCCTGTTTTAAACTATATTCTGGGACATCCGTATCCTTACGAGCCTACATTCGGCTTGCCCTGTCCCACTACGATTTTCACATTCGGCATCCTGCTTTTTTCAAATAAGAAAATACCCTTAGTGTTATTAATTATACCGTTGCTCTGGTCGCTGATGGGGTTCAGCGCCGCGTTTAATTTATCCATTTACGAAGACTTCGGACTGCTTGTTTCGGGTCTGCTCGGATTTGGTTTATTAATAATGTCAAACAAAAAACTTTCTGCTGCTTGAAAACAATATAAAATACTTAATGAATAAAATAATAATTATAATAATTTTTAAAATGTTCTTTGCCGAATGGTCGCTTGCTCAGACGCAATACCAAAGATTTAAAGTATCGAACGACATAGATATAATAAAGATTACGAATGATTCATATGTCCACGTATCGTACGCGGATATGCCGCCCTTTGGCAGGGTTGCGTCCAACGGATTACTTTTCACAAACGAAGGGAAAGCAGTTCTTTTCGATACTCCCGCAACCGACTCGCTGACAAAGGATCTGGTAAATTGGATTGAGGATTCTTTAAAAGTTAAAATTACGGCCTTTGTTCCGAACCACTGGCATGCCGACTGTATGGGCGGGCTGGCTTATCTCAACGGAAAGGGAATAGAATCTTATGCCGATGAAAGAACAATTCAAATTGCAAAATCAAAAAATCTTCCCCTTCCCCTGCACGGATTTAAGGATTCTTTAAAACTAAATCTGAGCGGAAAGGAAATAATGTGCAATTATTTCGGCGCCGCGCATACGACGGATAACATTGTTGTTTGGATTCCGTCGGAGAAAATTTTATTCGCCGGATGCATGATCAAAGACATGAATTCAAAAGGATTGGGAAATACGGCGGACGGTGATCTGAAAGCTTATCCCCGAACGGTAATGAAGGTACTAAACAAATATCATCACTCAAAGATCGTTATTCCGGGCCACGGCAGTATCGGGGGCGCGGAACTGCTGGAACATACTTTAAAACTCTCGGAAAGATTATAACTAAAAGATATTTTGAAAATTAAGGAGATATAATATATGATAGTACGAATTTGGCACGGCTGGACGACTCCCGTAAACGCGGATAAATATGAAGCTATGCTTAAAGAAGAAATTTTCACGGGCATACAGAACAGGAATATAAAGGGCTTTAAAAACATACAGTTACTTCGCCGGAATATCCGCGACGAGGTAGAGTTTACAACGATAATGCGGTTCGATTCACTTGATGCGGTCCGCGAGTTTGCCGGGGAAAATTATGAAGCCGCGGTGGTTCCGGAAAACGCGCGCGCGGTACTTTCCCATTTCGATTTCAGATCGCAGCATTATGAGCTAAGAGAAGAAAGGAGCTCATAGTTAATAATTTTCGAAGCAATTTAATGGGCTTCCATAACTGCTTATCCAATATCGCTCATTAAATAAATTCATTAGACACGCTTGATAATCAGACTAAAAAGTCTTATTTTCTAGAGTAATAAAATTACAGGTTTATGATGTCACAAAAAATTCCGAGAACAATTATTGCCGGCAGTTTAGTCACATTAGTTATTCTTTTAATTATATTCCTCTTTACCAAGCTACCCGGCGGCGGTGAAAGCCAAAATATTTCACCGGTTTCTTACGGCGGTGCCGACAAATGCGCCGCTTGTCATAAACGAGTTACTCCGGAAATCGTAGAACAATTTTCAAGAAGCACAATGGCGCGGTCGGGTGTAAGATGCACCGACTGCCACGTAGTCGATAAATCGAATCCGATGGCCAAAGAACACGAAGGTTTTTTCATTACCTCATCACCCACTCCCAAGCAATGCGCAAAATGCCACCCGGCAGAAACAAAGCAATTTGAGCACAGCAGGCACGGCGGCCCGGCATGGGTTGCGCTTACGGGCTTTTCGGATTTTACTCCCGAACAGCAAAAATTAATCGAACAGATACCTGAAGTTAACCGCGGCGCCAACGGAATAGTAACCGCTACCAGGAATTCATTATTCGATATTGAAGGTTCTTCCGTTACAAAGGCCGCGTGCCAAACCTGCCATTCAATAGGCAAGCCGAATCCCGACGGCAGCATAGGGAATTGCAATAAATGCCATCTGCGGCATGAGTTTTCAATCGAGCAGGTGCGAAAGCCGGAAGTATGCGGTCAATGTCATCTGGGCCCGGATCATCCTCAGATGGAAATATACCATGAATCGGCTCACGGAGTTATGTATCAGACCGACGGATCAAAATGGAACTGGAGCCAGAAACC
>JBJKOY010000328.1:0-4133 GCA_046706945.1 Ignavibacteriaceae bacterium
ATTCCCCAAGTGACCCCGCCGTCTGTTTCCGATCCGATGATATTTCCTCTGACAATATTACCGGTTGCTCTAATCACCCCTTCTTCGGTCGTTTCGTTTTTGCCGCTGATATAAATCCCCTCGCACCCGGCATTCTTTATGAAGTTATGGTAGATCAAATTGCTGTCGGGACCCGCTCCGGCTTGCGGGTTATATATCCAGAAACCGATTCCAAAACTATTGCGCGTAATGTCATCGGTGATCACTGAAATATTCTGTACAATGTTATGATCCGAGTTGTCCAGGAAATATACCGGATTATTGGAAAAAGCCTGGTTGTTAAGAAGAGCATGGACCGTGAGAGTAGTGCTGCCGCTTAAACCTATACCGTCTATCGTCAGATAGCTCGCATTTATGAATACCAAAACGGCTTCTTCGTTGCCTGTAACGGTTACATTTTTATTTGCCGCCGGTCGTATTGTAACCCGGCTGTTTGGTCCCGCTCCGGGAATAGGCCCGTTTAATATAAACCATCCGTTATTTATCTGGTAAAGAGTGTCGATAAGTTCCAGCATAACGGGCCCCGCAATACCGTCGGAACTTAGCCTGTTGAATGCCTGATTGATTTCTGCGAAATATCCGGAGATTCCGACGGTGTAAGTGCCGGCAGGTAGCGGGTTAAGCGTAAGCTTCTTAATTTTATCGGGGAACTGCAGCCGGCTGTTTCCCCTTAATGTAGTTACATGCTGGGCAATAACCGAATATGAAATTAAAATCGTAAAAATAAAAATTAAGGCAGTAGCATACTTTTTCATTTTAGCCCCCGTTTTTAATGATTGACATATTAGCTGAAATGAAAATCGTATACGGCGAAAAGAATTTCTACTAAATTTGTAACATTAGGGTTTCAATTTGTAACATCCCCAAGAAATTTCAAAATTACAAGATTGAAAGATTACAAGATTAAAAAACAATCTTGCAATTTGTAATCTTGCAATCTTGCAATCTTTAGGGACCTTGCCTGATATGGATTAAGAAATGCAGTTTATGTAGTTGATTCCGGGATAAATTTCTGCAGGTACTCGGACGGCGAATTCCCGAAGTAATCTTTAAAACAAGTGGCAAAATACGCGGGGTTGTTGAATCCTACTTCATACCCTACTTCGGAAATATTTCCGGACTTTGTGAGAAGAAGCTTGGCTGCTTTATTTAACCTGTAGGACTTTATAATTTCGTTCGGTGTCCGGCCAGTCAGTGCGCCGAGTTTTCGATGAAGCTGCATCCTGCTGAGCCCGATTTCCTTTGCCAATCGATCAACGGAAAAGAGCGTATCGGAGATATGGGATTCGATCGTGTTTGCTACACGCTGTAAAAATTTTTCGTCAACGGACTTTGAATCGGTCTCTTTCGTTTCCAAAATTAATTCTTTTCGAAGCTTCTGTCTTAAAAGTTTCCTTTGATTCAACAGGTTGTTAATGCGTGCGTTAAGTTCTGCAATACTGAACGGTTTGGTCATATAATCGTCGGCACCGGTTTCCAGGCCTTTTACTTTATTTTCGGTTCCGGAGCGGGAAGTAAGAAGAATAACAGGGATATGGCTGGTCCTTTCGTCGGTTTTTAATTTTTCGCACAACCGGATACCGTCCATTTCAGGCATTAATACGTCGCTTATAATTAAGTCGGGGATATAATCCGCGGCTTTTTCCAGCGCATCTTTCCCGTTTATCGCTTCCAGAATTCCCGGCTTCTTATGCGCGCCCGGTAGGTCCGTAATAATGCTTCCCTTAATAAATTTCCTGATGTCTTCATTATCCTCCGCTATAAGGATTAGGGGTATTTCCTCTCTTCTCGAATCTTTCTCAAGCTTATCGCTGCCGCGGGAAGCTTCGTCAACCTTTTTTTTATCGACTTCGTTACAGGGAATAATTTCCAGACCGAGATCCTTATAGTATTCAATATCGTAAGGCAGTTCTATTTTAAATTTTGTCCCTTTCCCGACTTCGCTTTCCGCGGAAACGGATCCGCGGTGCAGTTCTACCAATTCTTTTACGAGCGCCAGCCCGATGCCCGTACCTGCGGGCATTTCGCTTATTAAATTTCCCCGCTTCGTAAAGAATCGATCGAATATGTTTCTTATCGTCTCGGGCGGCATGCCGGCGCCGCTGTCTTCAACATATATTTCGAACATCTTTAAATTATTTTTAACAATAAAATCTTCCGGGATACCGATAATTATATCCCCCGCCTTATTATTCCCGGAGGATGCCGGCGTAAATTTAATTGCATTAATAAGCAGGTTGCTTAAGATTTTCTCCAGTTTATCCTTATCGAAGGCCGCGATGAGCTTTTCATGCTTCGATTTAAAAATCAATTCGATATTTTTTATTTCGGCAAAGGGCTGAAACGACGCCGTAATTCCTTTAACGAATGTTATTAAATCCGCTTCTTCAAGGTCCAGGTTCATTTTATCCGCGTCGATTGACGAAAGATCGAGAAGCTGGTTGATTAATTTTAACAGCCTGCCGGCATTGTTGTATATAAGCCTCAATTTTTCGCCGCTGTAATTTTCTTTCCCTTCCATTAACTTTTCCAGCGGTCCCAATATAAGGGTGAGCGGCGTTCTGAATTCGTGCGAAATGTTCGTAAAGAACTTTGTTTTTATCCTGTCGATTTCCTGCAGCTTTTCGGCTTCCAGCCTCGCAACTTCCGCCTCTTTTTTCTTTTCAAAGCTTAAATGCTGGAGTTCGGAGTTTTTTATTAATTGCCCGGCCTGGACGGAAATAATTGAAAGCAGCGTCAGGTCGTTTTCTGTGAAAGGATTTCCGTCTTTTTTGTTGATCATCAGGAGCATACCAATTATTTTCCCTTCGAACCAGATCGGAGAACAAATTAAGCTTTTAATATTTTTCAGTTCCTCTTCCGAACCTTTAAATCTTTTATCCGCCGCCAGGTTCTCGATGATCAATGATTTTTTATTTAAAAGGACCCATCCTTTGATATGCTCGCCGATATGGGGCCTTTTCCCGATCTTGCTGTTGTTTTCCTGTTTGATAAAAGTTCTTAATTCTTCGTGACTTTCGGATACCAGGAGTATCGAGCCGAATTCGGCATTTACGGAATCGATGGTTTTATTTAAAATTAATTTCAGTGTCTGGTCAACGTCTGCGGCCCGGCCGGCCGTTACCGCGATTTCGTTTAAAAGTTTCAGTTCGAGGACGGCATTACGGTAGCTGTTTAATTCATTTTCAAGGTCTTGAATCCTTTTATTATATCCTTCGGCTTTTCGAGTCATAATTATTTCCCGGTAACCGCGTTTTCGATCAGCAGCATTTTGCTCCTGCGCATTGAAGATAAATATATCAGCTCGTTATCATCTTTATTTATTCCGAAGCCGTAACCGAAATAATGCATTATCCCGGGGAAGTATCCGATCATTTCTTTTTTACCGGACCGATAATTAAGTCTCCATAAATGCCATTTATCGCTGAGCCAGTAAAAATAATTTTGATTTATTTGAATTTGCAGTATGCCGTTATGTATTGGAAATATATCCTTAAGATTAAGAAGATAGCGGGGGAAATAATTCACGGTATTTTTAATATAATCGGAAGAAATTTTGTATGCCTTCATGAAATTATCATGATGCAGGTCAATATAAAATATTGATTTCCCGGAATCTGCCGGGAAAGCCAGGGTCGAATCTTTATAGATCCTTTTCCCTTCTGTTCCGTCTATCGAAACAATTTCAGTCTCCGTAGGTAATTTATAATATATGTTTTTACTGACGACCAGGGAATTGTTATCCGCCCACATCCAGGCTCTGCCGTCCGTAATAAATCTAGGCTGTCCGGAGCCGTCCGGCTTAACTATGAAGACTTTCCCTATTTCGTCATGAGGGAATTCAGGCAGCTGCGTGTAGGCGATGTATTTCCCGTCGGGCGAGAATAGTAAGTAAATATTCACTGCCTTGTCGGAGGTCAGCTGGCGAAGTTGATTGCCTTTCCTGTCCATTACATATATTTCCGCAACGTGCGACCATTCGGCGAAAGCATTATACTGGCTGTAGGCAATCAATTTTCCGTCGGGAGAAATCGAAGGATATGCAATCAGTCTTTCATCAAAAGTAATTTGTTTTAACCCGGAAGTCTTTAAGT
>JBJKOY010000329.1:0-1834 GCA_046706945.1 Ignavibacteriaceae bacterium
GCTTTTGAAACTTTCTACGATGAGAAACGTCCGTTTTTTCTCGAAGGGAAAAATATCTTCAGCTTTGATTTCGACGACGTTAATCTTTTTTACAGCCGCAGGATAGGCCATTCCCCCGGCTACTCTCCCGATCTTAAAGACGGCGAGTATATAAATTTCCCGGATAACACAACCATTCTCAGTGCCGTAAAAATCAGCGGGAAAACCGCAGGAGGGCTTTCGGTAGGAGTTTTACAAAGCTTTACGGCAAACCAGCAGGCAACTGTTTATTCTTCGGGAAGGGAAAGCAATATAAGCGTAGAACCACTGACAAGTTATTTTATCGGCCGGGTGCAGCAGGATTTCGGAGAGGGCAATACAGTCCTGGGAGGCATTTTTACTTCCGCAAACAGGTTTATAAAAAGCCCGCAGCTCGAATTCATGAACCGGAACGCCTTCACCGGCGGGTTGGACCTGCTTCATCAATGGAACGATAAGGAATTCTACGTGAATGCAAAATTCATAGGCAGCTACATAAACGGCAGCCGGGAAGCAATGGATATTCTCCAAAGCTCATCGGCGAGATATTATCAAAGACCGGACGCAGGTTATCCGCATTACGACAGCAGTCGGACATATCTTTCCGGGTACGGCGGAAGCGCGAATATAGGCAAGGGAAGCGGGCTGTGGCGGTATTCGACGGAAATAAACTGGCGCTCGCCCGGTCTTGATTTGAACGACCTCGGGTTTATGCAACCTGCCGACATTATCAACCAGGTTAATTCCGTTTCTTATTTTGTTAACAAACCCGTTTCGATTTTCAGAACATATTCCGTAGGTTTCGAACAAAACAACAACTGGGATTTCGGGTTGGATTATTTATCTTCGGGCGGCGGTTTAAATATTTATCTTGAATTCCTGAACAAATGGGCGGTTTCCGCATCGGTAGACTATACCTCGCGGGCTCTGGATACAAGACTGCTTCGCGGCGGCAGCGCAATGCTTGTCCCGCCGGTATGGTCAAACAGTATATACCTAAGAACCGACCCTTCCGAGAAAGTATTTTTCGATTTATCCGCAAATTTTTCCAAGTCCGGTAATCAAAGCGCATCGTCCTACCTGGTCCAGCCCGGTATTTCATTTATGCCTGCTAATACTTTGAAAATATCCGTAGGTACATCTTACTCGTCAAATGTAAATAAGCTTCAGTATATAAGTTCCGAACAAACCGGTAATGTAACGAATTATCTTTTGGGAAAAGTTGTCCAGAATACTATTAGCGCAACTTTCAGGATTGATTATAATATAACAACCGAACTATCCGTTCAATATTACGGAAGCCCCTTTGCTTCCGCAGGCAAGTTTTCCGAATTTAAAAACGTAACCGATTCCAGGGCGAAGGATTATAACGATAGGTTCGAAATCCTGAACCCGGTAATTAGCGGCGATTATTACGAAGTACCCGGAAATAATTCTCAGACGGGATACGCTTTCACGAACCCCGATTTCAACTTTTTCCAGTTCAGATCAAATCTTGTTTTAAGATGGGAATATCTTCCCGGTTCGCAGATTTATCTCGTTTGGTCGCAGGACAGGACGAATTACAGTAACCCGGGAAACGGCTCCGTCAATAAAGTCTTTAGCAGCTTCGGAAATGTATATCCGAATAATATTTTCTTTATAAAGGTTAATTACTGGTTTTCGATTTAAATACTGGGAGTGAATAATATATTAATTACACAAGTTGACAGCATATTGATAAAAAGCTGATATAGCCGCGAATTCGCTAATTAAATTTCTATATTATTAAAACTATTGAATTTAATTAGCGGCTTATTCCAAAGGATTTTATATA
>JBJKOY010000330.1:0-7229 GCA_046706945.1 Ignavibacteriaceae bacterium
GTCCCCTGACCGTTTATAAAATTATATTTAGGGTTTAATTGGCTGTTCAATTTGAAAGAAAATATCACCCCTATATCCTGAGAGAGTTGATGTATTAACCCTATACCGGCACCGATCCCGAATAAATTGTCGGTTACTTTATTTTGTGAACTCCTGTCGGCATAGTATGATATGACTTCCCCGGTGCTTGAATTAATTTCTTTTTTTACTGAATAAGTATTATAACTTAAATAAGAGTACCCGAATTCGAACATCGCATAAGCCGTAAAGAACTTGTTTGTATTGAAATTTATTTCGCTGCCGATTTATACCGGAATTAATACATGATCGTCCGAAGTGTAAGCGCTGAATTGCGTCTGCTGCTGGACGGGAGACCAGTCTTCAAGGAAACCCACATAATACTTGTCCCAGTGAGAATATCCCGAATAAATATAGAACCGGACATTATTATTAAGAGCATAATTATATTGGAGCGAAAGTTTTAATCCTTTCGAACCGCTCGACGGGAGTACAACACCTCCGTTGATCTGAAGCGAATTATTATTTTGCGCGGAGGAAATATTTGTTATAACAAATAAGACAATAATAAGAAACGCAAGGAACGACTTAAACATTTTATTACCTTTCTATTATTGGAAATAATTCAAAATTCAAATCCCAGCATTAAACGGTGCAGATTAGTTATGGTGCTGTTGAACTGATACATGTACCTCAAGTCAAGGTCAAAGTAACCGGATAAATTAAATCTTAGTCCGGCGCCCACAGTTAAACCGAAAGACCCTGCACCCGGGACAGGAGGTATTGTGTTTTGGTATGCGGCCGGTATTTTATCGTAAGAGTTGTAATATCCGCCTGCACCGGTTGTTATCGGGGAGGTTTCAAATCTTGCGTCGTAAATGTTATAACTTCCCTCAATAAGAGTATAAGGGGAACTTTTAGTTTTGTTAAATACATATTCAAGTCCCGCGCTGAACGGTATTATCCGGTACATTATCTCATGAATGGCATAGTCTTCGGTCGAATATTTGGGAAAGCCCGGGACATCTTGGTAGCGGTAAGCTTTTACGGTCCGGAGGAAATCCTGGTAAGCTACGGTGTATCCCAGCGAAAACATGAGATTGAGATGATCGGTTAAATCCTTTTTGCCTTCGAATATCACGGAAGGACCGGAGCCGCCCGCAAAATTTATTCCTCCCAGGACACCGACTTTGAATTTTGAAGGTCCTTCCGTTATGTTATTTTCCTGCGGATACAAAAAGGTACATAAAGAAAATGCAGCCAAAAAAACAATTAAACCTTTCATGTCAGCTCCTTTCCGTTTAAATGAAACGATTTCGCCGGTCGGGGAACATATTTTAATATTTTATACGGAATAGGGCGATATGAAACTTGAAGATGATATACGTTAGATCGAATTGCATGTGTATACATACCCCCATCGATTAATGTCTTTTTGAAAATTTAAGTTCTCTTCCCTTTAATCTAACGTGAGCAGTGTTATCTGTTACTTCGGATAATCTTTAATAGACGGTTCAGAACATCTTATTAAAACAAACGTTATGAGTTTATATATATTAAAATTAATAATCAATGCTAATAATTATAGTCGCCCGGAAATTAAATCCGTTTTTTTTCGGAATCATGGCGGAAGTTTTCCAGTATACCGGACAGAATTTCCGCGTACTTATTTTTCTTCCGGGGGTTTTGCGTGTTCTTGTTCGCGCTGTTAATACTTTCGTAAATATTTTTTTCGGAAAGGTCCGGGAATAACGACTTTAGATTTTTGGCAAAGTAATATTTATCCTGGTATTCTTCAGAATAAATATATTCCCCGACAATCATGTTGCATATTGCATTTTTAATATTAGCATTATTCATTTTGCCTCCCTCATGCAAAGTTTAAAACTAAATTAAAAATATGACCGGGTATAAACTGCTATTATTGCGAAGATTTTCCCCTATAAATAATAGATTAGAAATATGTGTTAAGATATGAATAATTATTCATATAAAGCAATAAAAAACACAAGAAAATTGAATCGCGATAAAAAGATTTTTTTAACCGTAAAAAGCTAGTAAAGAACAGCCGACGTATTATAATATCTTTGCGACCTTAACGCCCTTGGCGGTTGAATTGCTTTTTTATTGGAAGACGAGACGAAATGCAAGAGAAGTTTTAACCGCTAAGCACTCGAAGAGCGCAAAGTTTTTTCCCGCTTGACTCACCTGAGAATTTTTAACTTTTATGTATGTAAATTAATTAAAATAATTTTTTACCAGACAGACATTCCTTAAATTTGTGTGATAATTTTTCACCCTGTGCCGGAATTTTATGGATCAAGTATTTTTTATTGCAAATACGGTAATGCCCGTATTTTTAATAGTTGCCCTCGGATATTTTTTGATGAGAGCCGGTCTAGTCAATAATGTTTTTATCAACATTTCGACCAAACTTGTATTTACGGTCGCCCTGCCCATGCTGATTTTTACGGAGCTTAGTTCGGTAGATATCAAGAGTATGTTCAACGCCAAACTGATTATTTTTGTCTATGTTACCACCCTGTTTGCGTTTGTACTAAGCTGGCTTGTCTCACGACCGTTTATCAAGGACGGAAAAAGCCGCGGCGTTTTTATTCAGGGCAGTTTCAGAAGCAACTACGCAATTGTAGGACTGGCTATAATTTCGAATTTGTTCGGTAAAAGCGGACTGGCAAAAGCCTCCATTATCCTCGTATTTCTGATTCCCCTGTACAATATACTTTCGGTTATTGCATTGACCGTTCCGGTAAGGAAAGAGAAAGGATTGAACTTAAAAGACACATTATTTGAGATAGCGAAAAACCCGTTGATCCTGGCGGTGATTGCTTCGCTGCCTTTCGCATACTTTAAAATTTCGATAGGTCCCGTTTTAAGAACGACCGGAGAGTACCTCGCTTCAATTGCACTCCCATTGGCTCTTATAGGAATCGGCGGGTCATTGAATTTAAAAAATTTAAAGGAAGCTTCCGCGATTGCCTTTTCCTCCACGTTCTTAAAAATTATTTTTTATCCGTTATTATTCACCATAGCAGCCGTCGAAACCGGTTTTTACGGCAACGACCTGGCAATACTTTTTATAACTTTCGCATGTCCCACCGCTGTTGTAAGCTACGTTATGGCAGAGGCTATGGGGAGCAACGGAAAGCTTGCAGGCAACATAGTTCTGGCGTCGACCCTGGCTTCGGTTTTAACAATTACCGCAGGGCTGGTCATCCTAAAATTTACGGGTTTATTTTAATACTCATCCTCTTTGTTTTGTCAAAGGATCTTCGTCTTCCCGCATAGAATAAAATGATTTTGAATTAATAAATTTTTTTAACCGAGCGGCTGTTATATTAAAATTCCGGTTGCAAGTCTGTATTTTTTAATTTACGTTTAAATCAAATAGGCAAATTTTATAGGGGATTTTAATACCGTTGCTTCTTTTCCGAGTTTTCGGATAATTTAATTCTGTCAAAATATAAAATAAATTCCGCTATAATTTAAAGGGGTCAATTTATGCTTCCACGAGTTATACTTCACAATGCGGTAAGTGCTGACAGCAGAGTAGATTGGATTAAACCTTATACGGATCTGTATTATAAATTAATTGAACGTTGGTGTGAGGATACCACACTGGTAGGAAGCGACACCGACTTGAGCCCAGCCGGCGAAATCCCTCCCGAAGACGAATCCGCTTTTCAGCCTTTCAAGGAAAATCCGGAAGATAAACGTCCTATTCTGGTTGTTCCGGACAGCAGCGGCAGGGTCCGCACATGGCATTATTTAAGGAAGCAGCCCTACTGGAAAAAGTTTGTCGTGCTGTGTACGGAAAATACCCCCCCGAATTATTTCGATTATTTAAAAGAACGGCACATTGAATGGGTGATCGCCGGTACGGAAAACGTGGATTTTAACGAAGCTCTCGAAGAACTGAATAGCAGATACGGCTCCCGGATCGTACGGGTTGAAGGAGGGGGCACGTTAAACGGGCTGCTTTTAAGAGCATCGCTTGTAAACGAAGTAAGTCTCCTGGTCCATCCCTGCCTTGTCGGGGGCATAAGTCAGCAGTCCTTTTTCAAAGCCAAGGATCTTGCATCCGATAAGGGAGTCATCCGGCTCAAGCTTGTACATTTCCAAAAGCTTCAAGACGATATCCTCTGGTTAATTTACGAAACCGTGAAATAAAAAATACCGTTTCGCTGCGATTTTAAGTAATGAACGAATTTGTTCCATTGTATTTTGTAATTTTTGTCGCGGCAGACAATGCCGAACCACGACACAAAGTATGCAAATTAGGACGTTTACAGATTTTAAATATCTAATAATTTTAACAAGATATTATTATGTTTATATTTTACTAAATTCAATATTTTCGATTTATAAGGAATAGATGCGGCCATGGAAAACAATAAAACCCGCTCAGCAATACTTTTGATATATTGTCCCGACAGGAAAGGACTGGTTTACTCCGTTACGGATTTCATCGGAAAATACGGCGGGAATATTTTATATCTGGACCAGCATGTTGACCTCGAATAAAAAGTTTACTTCATGCGAGTGGAATGGGATCTTGCAAGCTTCGGGATTGAAGATTCGGAAATAGGAAACGAATTCAATAATCAGGTCGGCGAGAAATTTAAAATGAAGTGGGAATTGAAATTCTCGGACGAAAGGGCAAGGATGGCAGTTTTTGTATCCGAAATGCCCCATTGTTTGTACGACATATTGTCCAGATATCATGCGGGAGAATGGAACGTTGAAATTCCGGTTATTATAAGCAATCATCCTACTTTGAAGGAAATTGCGGATAAATACGACATACCTTTTCATGTCTTCCCCGTCAATAAGGAAAATAAAGCAGAACAGGAAAAGAAGCAGATAAAACTTCTGCTTGATTCGAACGTAGACTTTATAGTTCTCGCGAGATACATGCAGATCTTAAGCGGGGAATTTATTTCCTACTATCCGAATAAAATTATTAATATTCATCATTCTTTCCTGCCGGCATTTCCCGGTGCCAAACCGTACCATTCGGCTTATGCCAGGGGAGTGAAGATTATAGGCTCCACCAGCCATTATGTTACGGCCGATCTCGATGCCGGTCCGATTATAGAACAGGATGTGGCTAGGGTCAGTCATGTCGACTCGATATCCGATCTTATAAGAAAGGGTCGCGATCTGGAGAAAGTAGTTCTTTCGAGAGCGATATGGTACCACCAAAAGAAAAAAATCCTGGTTTACGATAACCGGACGGTTATATTCTCGTAAAAAATTATTGAAGCTTCACGACGGGATGTACTCTTATTTTTAATCCCGATTTAAAGTAAAGTACCGCCGATTCTCTTTTTTTGACCTTAAGATCTTTTTTCAATTTAATAAACATCACGTGATATCCGCCCGGTTTGAATATAATCGAAGAACGGGCGGGCACTGCAACGTATTTTATTTGCCTCATCCCCATCAATCCGTTTTTCATAAAAGTTTCGTGGATCTGGACAAGTTCCGCCGCACCGGAGGTTACCTTGTACAGCGTATCCGGCATCCCCGAATTATTTACTATCTTAAAATACATAGCGCTGTTCATGCCTTTATCCGCAGGCCTCATCCAGACATTGCCGACGGATAAGTTATGCTCGGCAGGTCCGATAAATAAAAGGAACGAAAAAATAATTGCAATCAATTTAATCTCCAAGTTTTTTTATGTCTGCTATTACAACGTCCGGGTTTACGGTGCTGCCTTTGTATTCGCTTCGGATTCTTCCTTTACGGTCGAGTAACGTTATTCTGTCGGTATGTGTGAAAAAGTAAACTTTATCTCCCGAACCTGTTACGGTTGTATCGCCGGGTATCGCATAAACATTCATGCGGCGCAGCAGCGTATCGATAACCGTTTTTTTCCCGGTAAGGAATTCGAAATTACTGTAGTCGACGCTCCTGATATCGCCGTAATCCCTCAGCACCGAGGGAATATCGCGGTCCGGATCGAAGGATAATTCCAAAAATTGAACGTTTTTTATCCCGTCTTCTTTAACCTTGGCCTGTATGTTCTGCATGTTGTGCGTGGTAAGAGGGCAAATATCCGGACAGTTTGTATATATAAAGCTCATGACAACTATCTTGCCTTTAAAATCGTTCGGGAAGACAACTTTATTACTGTCCTGGTTTACAAGAGAATATGATTTATCGCCGATGCTTTTATCTTCGGGTAAATTATTGCCGCAGCCGGTTAAAGAATAAACTGCGGCTACCGCAATTAAAAATATAAGAATATTCGGAAATTTTTTTAGCAATTCGTTCATAAGAAGCCGATCAGCATTTATTAAAAGATCTATATTCCGCCTGAATATTAATTGTTCAAAATAAATAAAATTTATAAAACTATTTTGTGTCCTGAATTAAGATTCGGATTTTAAGAGAATTTTAAGGAAATACTTAGGGCTATTTAAGAGTCGGACCGTAATTTTGTAGCTATAATATTTCAAGGGACAAAACAATGTTTGATACAACACATATTCACCCGATGATAGTGCATTTTCCCATTGCGTTGATTATTGTGGGATTTCTTGCCGATTTTACCGGAGCGATCCGGAAGAACGAATTTTTCGGCAAAGTTGGCTTTTATTTATTAATTTTAGGTACTCTCGGCGTAATTGCCGCTTATTTTTCGGGAAACCTTGCAGGCGGCGGTATAACGGAAGCGGGGACCTTAAAACGGGCTCTAGAAACTCACGAAGAAGCTGCCGAATTAAGTCTTTGGTTAATGACCGGAGTTGCCGTCATAAGATTAGCGCTAACGGCTGTTAAAAGATATCAGGGAGCTTTACGTTGGATTACGGTTTTTCTGTTTTTTCTGGGCGTCCTTTCAATAGTGCGTACCGGCTATTACGGGGGAGAGCTTGTTTTTAAGCACGCGGCGGGAGTACAATTTAATTTGGGTGCGGATCTGGATTCCGAAATAATGAATCGAACGGTTACCAACGCAGATGAAAAATAAAATTAAAAGGCGCAAAAAATATGCGTATTCTTGTTATTGAAGATGAGCCGGGGATCGCGAATTTTTTAAAGGACGGTTTGGAAGAAGAAGCATTTGCTGTAGAAGTTGCCGACAACGGTTATAAAGGCCTTGAGATGAGCCTTACTAATGATTACGACATAATTTTACTTGATTGGATGATCCCCGGTATCAGCGGTATAGAAGTCTGCAGGCG
>JBJKOY010000331.1:0-28273 GCA_046706945.1 Ignavibacteriaceae bacterium
GTATAGGGATGCTCACGATTTGAAGTTCAATAAGATTTTCGGAAATAATTTTTCCTTTACCGGCAGCGATTTCCGTTTCGGTTTTGAAGGAGGACTGAACTCGGGCAATTTTGAATTGCAGTCGGAATATATCCAGGCGAATCTCGGCGCCGGAAAAGCGCGCGGTTATTATGCTCTTGCCGATTACCTTATTGCTTCAAAAAGTTTAATCGTGCTTTCAATCGAAAAATATAATGATTTAAATCCTTCGACGGCCGACGACCCGTGGTACGTCATCGGCTATTCGTACCTGATAAAAGGAAACGATATTAAGCTTTCCATTGATAATAAGTTCCGGTTTGCTTCAAACAATACGAAAGCGCTGACAACTATACAAATTCAATATTTCTTTAATTAAAAAATTCGGAGTAAAAATAATGGTTAATCCGCAGGATTGGTTAGAGTTCGGACAAAAATTTCACGGGCACAAATGCCCGGCAATGCCTCTCGGCTTAAGAGTAGGTGCGGCAGCAATGAATAAACTCGGAGTCGAAAGAGCCGAGGACGGACAGATAATAGCCTTTGTAGATTTAGGCGAAGACCACTGCGCCACCTGTTATGCGGACGGGCTTCAAGTAATTATGGGAACTACTTTAGGCAAAGGCAACATAAAGAAAACGCATAAAGGCAAATGGGCCGTTACATTAGTCGATAAAAAAACAAGTAAAGCCGTACGCGTGACCCCGAAAGCGGAAGCTATGCTGGCGAACAAACAAACTCCTTTCTTTAAAAATTATAGGGAAAAGGGCATACCGGCCAGTAAGGTCCCGGCCGAATTTGTCGATCCGCTGGTGATAAAAGTAATGAGCGCGACTGAGGAAATGTTGTTAAATATCTCCGACATCTTTGATTATGAATTGAAAGAAGCTCCTCACAGCTTTAACAGTTTTGTCTGCGAAGAATGCGGCGAGATGACGGTTACGGAATACGGGCGGATAAAAATGGATAAAAAAGTATGTCAGGATTGTTCCGTAAAATAAAAGTCGTTTAAAATCCGAGCAGTCCGATTACCGAGCCGACTAGAAATCCGTAGACCAAATGCCCTGCCCAGTGAGCAACCGCAACATTAAAACCCGCTTCTCTGAATTCCGGCAGAGGATGATGCTCAGCAACGGCGGATATTAGCAGGAAACCGACTACGGCGCCGTGTATAAAACCTAGAAGCAGGCCTGCAAATGCATTGCCGAGATAACCGTGGATATTAAAATATACCAGTGCAAGAGTATAAAAGAATGCAAATATTATCCCGGAAATTATTTGAATCGTGATTCCTAATCCGTACGCGGATTCGATCGACCGCGTAAAAATGCTTCCGATTGCGCGCGACATATCGGCATTCGCAATACCCGACTTTGTTATTCTCTGTAAAAATAATTCCATGCCTGCGGTTCCGATAATACCCGACCATGCCGCAAGCCATATCACACGGCTTAAAGCTAAGTTTTCCATTCTAATCTCCGGGTTTGGTAGTGTAAGTGCTCTCATATGATTAATGAGGTAAATTTTATCATATCGGACAATCGACAGAAAGTTAATTTATTACTGCAGTTCCGCGTTTTGAGGGTAGTTCAACTATTTAGTTTCGAAACAATATAAAATATATTTTTTATTAAAACAGTTTAATTATAAGAGGATGAGACGAAACGCAAATATTTACGCAGTTGCCGCACAAACGTACTGAATCGGTGACGGGAATTATTTGATAAGGAATTATTTTTTTTGAAATCCGATAATTTAAAACACCGTTTAATTGAACTCTGAAATACGGCGGGATCATTTAAAGATCCCGCTTATTAAACCCGCAAATTTAATTATTTCTTTAATTCGAGTGTCGTTACGTCGCTCGCTATTTTCCAGTCGTTGCCTTCTTTTATCAAAGTAAAAAATCCGGATTGCACCAACCTGGAATCGCTGATCTCAACTTGAGCTGTTGCGGTATTGCCGTCTATACTGACGGAACCAATCGTTACGTTTCTCGTCCAGCCGCCTTTTTGACGGTTCTTAACCAGACCGATAAATTGAGAAGCTGTGTAGTTGTTTATTGTTTTTGTAATTGAATTTATTGTTATTACTGACCCGTCGTTCATTAAAGATTTCTGCAATGCATCCGCGTTTTGCGAATCGATGCTCTTTACGTAAGCATTAATCGTCTGTTCAATATCGCTTTTATCGCCTGCATTGGTAATCCCCGCTGCATAAACTGCCGCCGAAACGAGAATAAAAGAAAACAACGTTAATAATAATTTATTGAACCTCATAATATCACCTCTAATTTTTTATTCAATTAATACAAATATCTTTTATCTGTATTCAACAATGCGGCAAAATTAGATTTTTACTTCGTGTTAATAATATGAAATATTAATAGCGGTATAATCCGTACATAAGCGGTAAATTATTTATTCAGGTTTTAAATAAACCATAAAATGAAATTCATTTTGATAATATGATTTTTTGAACGTATATTGTACAAAAACAAAACTAACACCTTAAACCATCCGGCAAGATTTCAGCGGCTTAAGATGTATGGCAATAAATTTTAAGAGATATTATTTAAAACCATACACGGAGAAGTAAGCCATGAAAACATTTATATTATTAACCCAATTATCTCCGGAAATATCCAAACAACTTAAAGAACGCGCCAAACTGGGTAGGGACTGGCTGGAGCAAGTCAGGAAGAAATGTCCGGACGTAAAATTCATCTCGCATTATGCGCTTCTGGGACCTTACGATTTCCTGGATATTTATGAAGCGCCCGACGAAGAAACAGCTGCAAAAGTTTCAATGATAAGCATGGCTAACGGAGCTTTCAAAGCAGAAAGCCTGATTGCCATACCGTATAAAAGATTTCTCGAATTAATTAATGAAGTCGAAGAAAAGATAAATATCCTTATTTAAAAAAGTGATCAAATATAAAAACACTTAACCTTTACTGTTTATAAAAACAAAGGAGGTAATTATGCCGGTTAGAAAATTAAAAGAATTCCTGGACGGCAACGGTATAAAATATGTTACGGTAACTCACTCATCAGCATATACCGCCCAGGAAATAGCTGCTTCCGCACATATACCGGGTAAAGAACTGGCTAAATCGGTATTGATAAAAATCGACGGGAAAATGGCCATGGCGGTTTTACCAGCGTCTGACAAAGTAGATTTTGATTTATTGAAGCATACTTTAAAAAGCGAAAACATTCGGCTTGCTTACGAGCATGAATTCGTCGATAAATTCCAGGATTGCGAAATAGGAGCTATGCCTCCGTTCGGCAATCTTTACGGCATTGAAGTTTATGTTGCAAAAAGCCTGACCGAAAACGAGGAGATTGCCTTTAACGCGTGTTCGCATTCCCAGTTAATAAAAATGTCATACAAGGATTTCGAAAAATTGGTTAAACCTAGAATACTGGAGTTCTCCTTCCAGTCCATGCTGTAGCTATAATTAAAACGGACGGGGTGCCGGAGTTTTTATAAAAACTACCGTTCCGTCCGTTTAATTTAATTTAATATCGGAAGAAACCCCGCTTGCCGCTGCCCCGCTATATCCTTACCGGATCGACTTCTAACTAAAAAATACCTCCGGTCATTTTATAAGGTGCCGTATAACTTATTTTTGCCGGTCGTGTAAAATTATTTACAAATATGAATGTTTTTAATAACTTTCAAGGTTTTTTATTACAGATTTTTTTAAATCAATCAAACAGGTGGATAATGAAAATTCTTAACACAAAACATTTTTGTATTTTAGTCGTATTTTTCTCAACTATTTTCCTGGACATGGGTTTTATGTCAACTAAACCTCATAACAACGATGAAATCAACCGGAGCGACATGGATACAACCGTAAGTCCCGCTGTGGATTTTTTTAAATACGCCAACGGTTCTTGGTTAAAAAAAACCGAGATACCTGCGGAGTATTCAGGGTGGGGTTCATTTTTTATACTGCGCGATGAGAATCTCGATAAATTGAAAAATATTCTGAATGAGGTTGAGAAAAATAAGAATCCTAAAAAAGGAAGCAGCGAACAGTTGGTAGGTGATTTTTATTATACCGGAATTGATTCGGCCAAGATAGAAAAAGAAGGATTCGAACCTATTAAAAAGGATCTCGAGGCGGTAAACTCCGTTAAATCGATCAAGGATTTTTATAAAGAACTGGTCGGCGTCCAGCTCGGCTATTCCAATCCATTCTTTTATTTCGGATCCGGCCCCGATGCAAAAAACAGCAAAATGAATATTGCCCAAATATATCAAAGCGGACTTGGAATGCCTGACCGTGATTATTACCTGAAGAACGACAGCAATTCGGTATCCGTTAGAAATAGTTATAAATCCCTAATCAAAAATTCATTCATGCTTGTGGGCGTCGGCTCGGAACAGGCATCCCAAAATGCGGAAGACATATTAAATCTGGAAACCAAGCTTGCAAAAGCTTCCATGTCTAGAACCGAAGAACGGGATCCGCAGAAAACATATCATAAAATGTCCGTTAAAGAATTAACAGGTATAGCACCCGAATTTGAATGGAACGACTACTTCGATTTGGCCGGAGTTAAAAAGCCGGGCAGAATTAATGTTGCTCAGCCGGAATTTATTAAAGAAGTGGACAATGCCGTAAAAACCACGCCCCTGCCTATTCTTAAAGAATATTTGCAGTGGAATATAATACGCACTGCAAGCCCGTATTTAAGCGATCCCTTCGTTGAAGCTGATTTTAATTTTTACGGTAAACTGCTTAACGGCACCAAAGAAATGCAGGCAAGATGGAAAAGAGTTTTGGGAACTATCAACAGAGCGGTAGGCATGGAACTGGGAAAATTGTTTGTTAAAGAATATTTCCCTCCATATGCCAAGAAACGCGCCTTGGAAATGGTCCATAGTTTAATGGCTTCGCTGAAAAACAGGATCCAGAACCTGGAGTGGATGAGCCCGGAAACAAAGACAGAGGCCGTGAAAAAATTGGCTGCTTTTACGGTTAAAATCGGTTACCCGGACAAATGGAAAAGCTATAAGGGGCTGGTTATAAATAAGGATTCGTATTTCGGCAATGTGCTGAGAGCTTCGATATTCAACACTAAAAAAGAGCTTGCGAAGATAGGAAAGCCGGTCGATAAAACCGAATGGGGAATGACGCCTCAAACAGTCAACGCTTATTATAATCCTCAAAATAACGAAATAGTTTTTCCGGCCGGAATCCTGCAGCCTCCGTTCTTTGATCCCAATGCCGACGATGCGGTAAACTACGGCGGCATCGGCGCGGTAATAGGACACGAAATGACTCACGGATTCGATGATGAAGGACGGCAATACGACGCTCAAGGCAATATGAAGGACTGGTGGACAAAAAGCGATGAAAAAAAATTCAATCAAAGAGCTAAGAAAATAATCGAACAGTTTGACGACTATGTAGCCGTAGATACTCTGCATGTTAACGGAAAATTAACCGAAGGTGAGAATATTGCAGATCTCGGCGGTATTAACGTAGCTTTCGATGCATTCGAGAAAACAAAAGAATATAAAGAAGGAAAAGAAATTAACGGATTTACACCCGCTCAAAGATTTTTCTTATCGTTCGCCAATATTTGGAAAATTAAAAACAGGCCCCAAAGGCTTCGACTAAGGGTTAAAATAGATCCGCATTCACCCGAACAGTACAGAGTTGACGGTCCGCTGAGCAACACCCCGGCATTCTGGAAAGCTTTCGGAGTAAAACCCGGCGATCCTATGAGGAGACCTGCCGATAAGCTGGTAAAGATTTGGTAAAAAATTTCTAAGGTATACGGTATAAAGCTTAAATAACGAAAAGAATTGTCTTTATACCGTATATCTTTATCTTAACGGTTTAATTGTCAAATTGTTAAATTGTTTCCGTATAAAGGATTTACAATTTATCAAGCTAATAAACAATTTGACAGTTGAACAATTTAACAATTCTATTAAGCTTATATCCCCTTTCGAATTAAATCTCTCCTTAAATAGTATTCTCCGTAAGTTCGATTTGATTTAATCGTGATTTTGGCTACCTCAATAAGTGTTATTTTTTTGTAATCTTGATGTGCGGAAAAACAATTTTAATCCGCATGTCCGAAATATTTAAATAATTCATTTTAAAAGTGATTTTCGGAGGTTAGAAAATGTCTAGAATTGGAGGAAAACTAAAACTTTTTACTATTTCGGTAGGTGCTTTTATGTTGATGTTAACCGGTGTTTCTTATTCGATACCGAGCTTTGCACGTCAGACTAATTTACCGTGCAGTTCATGTCATTATGTTTACCCGGAATTAACTCCGTTCGGAAGATTATTTAAGCTTAACGGGTATACAATGACAGGCATTGCAACAATACAGTCCACTTATAAAGAAAATAATACAAATTTAAAAATTCTTAACATGCTTCCCATTTCGGCAATGATACAAGGATCTTACAATAAAATTGCCAAAACCGAACCCGGAACTCAGAACGATATTATGGAATTTCCGCAGCAATTCAGTTTATTTGTTGCCGGCGAGATTTCTCCGAATTTCGGCTCGTTTATACAGATTACATATGATGACCAAAGCGGCAGCTTTGCTCTGGACAATACGGATTTGAGGTTTGCGGATCATACCACGCTAGCGGACAACGATTTGCTCTACGGCTTGACTCTTAACAACGGCCCTACGGTGCAGGATGTGTGGAACAGTACTTCGGCATGGGGATTTCCGTGGGTTTCCTCGGCGGTGGCGCCGACACCGGCAGCCGCTACTTTAGTCGACGGAACTCTGGCCGGAAACGTTACCGGTCTGGGTGCTTATGCGTTATATAATAATCTCATTTACGGCGAAATCAGTTTCTACCGTTCCACCCCGCAGGGCGGCCCTTTTCCCGCGGACGCATCTTCTTCGATGACAATAAACGGCTTTTCTCCCTACTGGAGACTGGCTCTTCAGGAACAGTGGGAAACCCAGTACCTGGAAATCGGCACTTACGGCCTTGCGTCCCGTATATACCCGGTGGGGATTACCGGACCGACCGATAATTACACCGACATCGGTTTCGATGCACAATATGAAGCGACGCTGGGCGCCGGAACTTTAATAGCGCATTCAACATTCATTACTGAAAAGCAAACCCTTAACGCGACATATAAACAGGGAGGCTCGACAAACCTCGGAAACAATTTAAATACCTTTAAGATAGATTGCGGTTATAATCTTACCGCAGGTTATGCCTTTACTCTCGGATTTTTCTCAACTGCCGGGGATGCCAATCCCGCATTGTATTCGCCTTCGCCTATTTCCGGCAGCGTAAACGGATCACCGGACAGCAACGGACTTATAGCTCAAATTAGTTATTTACCATGGTTGAATACCCAGTTTACCGTGCAATACGTGGCATACAATAAGTTCAACGGAGGTTCTTCAAACTACGACGGAAGCAACAGGAACGCTTCGGACAACAATACGCTGTATGTTGTGGGCTGGGTTGTTTTTTAATAATTACACATAATTAATTTTTACGGAGATAAAATGAAAATAATCATTGGAAGCTTTGCCGTTATCGCATTGCTCTTTTTATCGGTCAACGCGTCCATTGTAAATACGGATTACGGACTTAATACAAAAACGGATTCCGTTAAAGCTAAGGACACGGTTAAGACAGAACACGCAGCCAAAACAAAAGAGAATATAGGCATCGGACCTATAAAAGAACTTAAGCTCGGTCCGATAGATGAAAAACTTGTTAAAGAAGGAAAAAATATTTTCAACAGCAAGTGTATGGCCTGTCATAGGCTCGATATGAAATTGGTCGGCCCGCCTTTAAGAAATATTACCGAGCAGTACTCTCCCGTTTATTTGATGAACTATTTGTTAAATACGTCCGAGATGCAGAAAAAGGAGCCGCAGCTTAAAAAATTAATTAAACAATATAACGGTGTTCTTATGCCGGATCAGGGGCTAAGTAAAGAACAGGCAAGGTCCGTACTTGAATACCTGAGGTCGGTAGCTAAAAAATAATTAATCGTTAAGGCAATCCGGAAATTTTACAAGAATTATCCGCGGTGATTACATCTTTGAGCCTTGACGGAAATTATTTGACCGATCTTAAAAATGCGCCGCCGGGGCTCAAAGAAGACTCAAATCCGTAATATATTCGTAGAGATATATTCTTATTTTACGCTGTATGAATTTACCGCATGAATTATTTTTGAGAGAACTCACACGCAGGATCTGTACGGGCGATAATTGTTGCCTGGATATATGTAAATAGCTATTATTGAAGCTATAATTTCCGCAGAGGTTTGTTTTTTTTCTTATTATTTGTCTTTAATACAAAAATTTCCGTTCGTATTTAATCATTATCATACTTTATTATTAATTCCGTTACCAGGAGTATTTAATGAAATTTAAATTGTTCTTTGCTCTTTTAATTACTATATCTTTTTTAAATTTATCTTGTGCCGATCATAAATACGAAAACGACAAACAACCGGCACCTGACACATCGGAACAGCCGATGGCCGCAAAACAAACTCCGGCGACAAAAACTCAAACCGCCGAAGTTGCGAAACAGGCATCGGCGAAATCACAATACCAATTTCCCGACGACAACGGTATCGGACCCGTCAAAAGCGTTGATCTCGGCCCCATCGACCATTGTATGGTCGAAGCGGGGGAAAAAATATTCAATACCAAATGCGTTGCCTGCCATAAACTGGACAGCAGACTTGTCGGTCCGCCTTTAAGAAACATAACCAAGAAAAACACTCCGGAATTTATAATGAACTATCTTCTGAACACTTCGGAAATGCAGAAAAAAGACCCGTTGATGAAAAAGCTTGTGGACGAGTATAAAATTATTATGCCCGATCAGCAACTAAGTAAAAAAGACGCCAGATCCCTGCTGGAATATTTCAGGTCCGTGGAAAAATAACAAGTGTTTTTATTTTAAATCAGACCGTCCTGCGTAATATGAATGAACGGTCTACATCTTTTCGAAAACAATTTCAAAAAATATTGAGAGGCATTATGTCGGGAAAGAAATTCACTTTTAATTTATTTTTTTTAACATTCCTGTTTGCAATTACTGCATGTACGTACGGAAGCAATAATTTGCATTACCGGGAAATTAAAAAAGATCAGAAAAATTATGCCGGGTCGAAGAACTATGTAAAAAAGAATGCCGTTAAAAGCGACTCGGGGAAAACGGCAGGAGAGTTTTATAAAAATATAAAAGTTCTTAAAAATATTCCGGCTTCAAGGCTTCTTCCTACGATGCATTTTATCGAAGCTTCATTGGGAATGAACTGCGGCAGTTGCCATGTAAGGGATCCCCAGAAAGGATGGGAATTCGATAAGGATAAAAAACCCGAAAAGAGGAAAGCCCGGATGATGATAAAGATGATGGAGACTATAAATAAAGATTCCTTTAAGGGTCACATGGAAGTTACTTGCTTTACCTGCCATAGAGGCAGCCCCGATCCGCAAAAAATACCTGCGGTTCTAACCGAGGTTTCTCTTAACGAAAGGAAGGCAAAAGAAGCATCCGACGACAATATAATAAAGGTACCCGACAGATTGAATACCGCGGAACAGATTATAAATAAATTTGTATCTGCGATCGGAGGAAAAGATAATTACGGGAAAATTACTTCGCTTAAATACGAAGGAACGGTTAACAATAACGGCAGGACTGCTTCGGTAGTTATCTATAAAAAAGCTCCGGATTTATTTTATTACTCTGTGAAAACAGAAAGAGGCGCAATGACGAGGGGATATAACGGGAAGACCGCGTGGGAACAAGCATTTTGGGGTTCTAGGGAGTTAACCGGAGACGACCTTGAAGGATTAAAACTTGAGACCGATTTTTATACTCCGGCCGAAATTACACCCGATTACTCCGGTTTAAAATTTAACGATGTATCCGTCATTAACGGGGATACCGTTTATGTGGTTGAAGGCAAAGCTTCGCAGCACAGGAATATAAAACTGTACTTCAATACCAGAACTGGTCTTCTTGAAAGAGTAATATTATTAAATAGGACTCCTTTGGGCAGCATTCCCGAAGAAACCGATTTTATGGATTACAGGAACGTAAACGGAATTTTAATACCTTTTGAAATGCATAGGGCAAATAATGAGGACGTAGAAGACATAAAGTTCGATAAAATAACAGCAAATACTTCAATTGATAATAAATTATTTGAAATGCCGAAAAAGTAAGGGATTCTTCGGCAGTCGGTTGGGCATTGACGGTAAGTGAATAAAACTTTAAAAAATATTCCACTTGACGGCAATGCCGAACCTTCCCTAAAATAGCGGGGAAACTTATCCTTCCAAATAACTTCGATATTATCCCTATGGATCAATGACCAATCCTAATTTTCCCACTTTTGAAATTGTCGAAAAACTCCATTCTCAATGAATAGAAATCTCACGCCGGAAAAGCATGATTATTGTTTTTTAGCAAACAATATGTGTTGGAACAATTATTGTTGTACCATCTGACAAATTTTATAGAGACCTTAAATTTTAAAAGGTTTTACAGGAGATATTACTAATTCGCCTTGAGCATTTGTTATAAATACTTATAAAAATAAAAAAATAATTTTTAATTATAGGTTTTAGTTATTGTTTGTTCACTTATTTAATAAAGGGGAACAAATGCGGTAAGAGAAATTATAATCGGTGCTAAAAGTGAGTTAGAAAAGGATTCTTTCAAGCAGCGGATATTAGTTATACCTTCCTAATTTTTTGCATATCGGTTTTCCGGTAATAATATCGGCGAATTACTTACGATTTGAACAAAAGTTTTTCGTCATTTAAAAACGGAAGCGACTGCATAACTGAAAAAGATATAAAAAAATAAGAGTAATTAATTCAATTAATGAGAGGAGATCCCCTAATGTTTGCAAAAGCTTTACATTATAAAATTTGGGCCGCTTTAACGATTATCTTTATAATTTCATTCAGCAGTGTTTCTTTCTGCATACCCAGCTTTGCCAGGCAGACAAACCTGCCTTGCAGTTCGTGTCATTATGTGTATCCAGAGCTTACTCCCTTCGGCAGGTTGTTTAAACTGAACGGATATACCATGACCGGAATAGCGACCATACAATCAACATATAAAGAAGACAATACGAATCTAAAAATATTAAACATGCTCCCGATTTCCGCTATGGTGCAAGGTTCTTACAATAGGATTGCAAAGAGCCCGGAAGGAACACAGAACGATATTATGGAATTCCCTCAGCAGTTCAGTTTATTCGTTGCCGGAGAAATTTCACCCAACTTTGGTTCGTTTATACAGATAACCTACGACGACCAAAGCGGAAGCTTTGCCCTGGACAATACCGATCTCAGGTTCGCCGATCATACTACGCTTGCGGACAACGACTTGCTGTACGGTTTGACCTTAAACAACGGACCGACTGTCCAGGATGTTTGGAACAGCACTTCCGCCTGGGGTTTTCCCTTTGTTTCATCCGCAGTGGCTCCCACGCCCGCCGCAGGAACCCTAATTGACGGAACATTGGCAGGTAACGTTACCGGGCTCGGTGCATATGCCCTCTACAACAACCTGGTATACGGAGAAATTAGTTTTTACAGATCCACGCCGCAGGGCGGACCTTTCCCCGCAGACGGGTCATCCACCGAAACTATTCACGGATTTTCTCCTTACTGGAGGCTTGCCCTTCAGCAGCAGTGGGAAACTCAATATCTCGAGATCGGTACCTACGGTATATCCTCGGAAATTTATCCTGCAGGCATAACCGGTCCTCTCGATAAATACACCGATATCGCTTTTGATGCACAGTACGAAGCTTCTCTCGGAAGCGGAACGCTCATCGCGCATTCTACTTATATAACCGAAAACCAGAAACTTAACGCAACTTACGATGCCGGAGGCTCGACTAATATTGCCAATAATCTCAATACTTTTAAAATAGACTGCGGTTACAACCTGACTGCCGGTTACGCTTTTACGCTCGGATTCTTTTCTACCGGCGGCGACGCGAACCCTGCAATGTATTCGCCTGCGCCTGTTGATGGAAGTTTAAACGGCAACCCCGGGAGCAACGGAATAATAGCTCAAATAAGCTATTTACCATGGCTGAATACTCAGTTTACTTTGCAATACGTTGCTTATAACAAATTTAACGGAGCTTCCACAAATTACGACGGCAGCGGAAGAAATGCTTCGGATAATAATACTTTGTATTTGGTGGGATGGGTCGTTTTTTAACGGATAAAAAACTAAGGAAAGTAATTAAGTCCCGATTCCCGTACGATGAAATTATAAATATTAAATTAAAATGGAGATGAAAATGAAAGTTATTTTAAGTTTAACCGCACTAACATTATTCGCATTATACTCCGCTGGAATTGCGTATGCAGATCAACCGGGCAAAGGCGATAATTTGTATTCCCTTTACAGCGCAAAGAGCGACACCGCAAAAACGACTAAAAAAGAAAACCTCGGAATCGGCCCGGTAAAAGAGGTTAAACTCGGTCCCATTAATGAAGCTATGGTAAAAGAAGGAGAAAGCATTTTTAACAGCAAGTGTTTTGCGTGCCACCGCCTGGATACGAAACTTGTCGGACCCGCTTTAACACCGATTGTTAAAAAAACAAATTTCGTTTATTTAATGAATTATCTTTTAAATACGACCGAGATGCAGGCAAAGGAACCCGAATTGAAGAAACTTATTAAGGAATACAACGGAATAGTAATGCCGAATCAGTATCTGAACAAAAAACAAGCCCGTGCGGTTTTAGAGTATCTGAGATCGAAAATAAAGAAATAGGGATAATTAAAAATTTTTGAAAAATATAAGAATCGTCAATCCCCTTGCGGGTTTCCGAGACTAATACCTGGAAATTTATATGCTTATTGAAAATTTAAATAAAGATTCCGACAAACCTATTTCGAGACGAACCTTTTTTAAGATTGTAAGCGGCGTCTTTACGGGCGCCGTTGCCTTCAGCTTGGGTATACCTATGGTTGAATCGGTAGTGCGTACCATTACCAAGAAAAAAAGCAGAACCTTTTCGAAATTAACTTCTCTTAATTCCATTCCGGACGACAAGCCCGTCGATCTTCCTTTCGTAATGACGGAAGAGGATGCGTACATAAAGAATATTCAGCCCGAAAGCGTTTGGGCGGTGAAAAATGCGGATCAAAAGTTAAAAGTTTTTTCTCCGATTTGCCCGCATCTCGGGTGCCGCTATCAATGGCACGAGGACAGAAAATTATTTATCTGCCCGTGTCATCACAGCGTCTTTAATGTAGATGGGGAAGTTGTTTCAGGACCTGCTCCCAGACCTCTGGATACTTTACCAACGGAAGTGAAAAACAATTATCTGTACGTACTGTGGGAAAGATTTAAACCCGGTATACCGAAAAAGGAAATTATATAAGGAACATTTATGGCATCAAAAGTTTGGAAATGGGTAAACGACAGGATACCGATTGCGACGATACTCCAGCTTGGTTTGGACGAAGAAATTCCGGGAGGCGCCAGTTTTTTCTTTACTCTCGGCAGCGCGACTCTATTTATATTTATACTCCAGATAGTAACCGGCATTTGGCAACTTTTTTATTATGTCCCCACCGTAGACCACGCCTACGACAGTCTGACTTTCCTAAGGCTTTTTGTCCCTTACGGCTGGCTGATACACGGACTTCATTATTGGGGCGCCAGTGCGATGATAGTTTTAATAGGGCTGCATATGCTCAGGGTATTTATATGGGGCGCATATAAAAAACCCAGGGAGATGACCTGGCTGATCGGGATCGTTTTGCTGCTTTTGGTTATCGGGATGAGTTTTACGGGGGCCGCGCTTCCCTGGGATGAAAGAGGATACTGGGCGGCCGAAGTCGGTACAAGCATAGCAGGGACTGTTCCGTTTATCGGAAATGCTCTCAAATATTTATTGATCGGGGGCAAGACAATGGGGCAGCTGACTATTTCCAGGTTTTTTATATTACACGCGGCAATTCTTCCCGGTATAACGATGATTATAATCGCAGTCCATATGATAGCCTTTAGGAAATTCGGCAGCGTGGGCCCATGGTCCCGGGAAAAAAGAAATATTAAAGGAGATTTTTGGCCGGACCAGGTGGTTAGAGATGTTGCAATAGTTTCGTTGTTGTTTTTAATTTTAATTACCCTTTCCGCATTTGCTCCCCCGCCTTTTACCGGGCCGGCAGATCCGCTGGATACTACTTTTACGCCGAAGCCCGAATGGAATTTCCTGTTTTTGTACCAGGCTCTTAAATTTTTTCCCGGCTCGCTAGAGATAATAGGAACAGTGGGGATACCGACTATTGTAATTTTGCTTTTTGTTTCCCTGCCGTTTTTCGACAGGAACCCCGAGAGAAGCCCTTTTAAACGTCCTGCGATGATGCTGGGAGGATCTGTCTTTGTTGCTCTGTTGTTGACATTAACGGTATCTGGATACAGCAGCAAAGGAAATATCGTGCAGGCCGAGACTAAGACCGCTCCGCAAAAAAAGATCGGATTATCGCCTACCGCCTTAATGGGTAAAGCCTTATTCGATAAATACGGCTGCGTTGCATGCCATACTATGAGCGGAAGCGGCGGTAAGATCGGACCCGATCTTACTGACGAGTCCCGGAAAGGACGTTCGAAAGATTGGATAATTGTTCAAATGACCGATTCAAAAAAACACTTCCCTAAATCAGTGATGCCGCCGTTTACAATGTTCAACAGTGCGCAGTTGAACGAACTGGCGGATTATCTTTTAAGCCCCCATCCGGCGGGCAATGCGTCGGCGGCAGGCGGGACCGCAACGTCCCAGCAGGCATCGTCCGAAGATACCTCCGAAACAATGAGCACAAAAGATTTCAACACAACCGGGGCGGCTGCCGATATGATAGGTAATGTCGCGCACGGGGCTTTATTGTTCGGACAAGATTGCCAATCCTGTCACGGACCCAACGGAAAAGGCGGGATTGCGAATCCCGGATCCGACAGCGGGTTCGTTCCTGCGCTAAATCCGGTCGAACCTAGGTTGTACAATAAAGACCCGCAGATATTCGCGGACAGTATCGATAAATATATTCAGCACGGAGCGGTACCTCCCGGAAACAGCCCTGCTGTAAGAATGTTTAATTACGGAGATTCATACACACTGACCCAGCAGCAAATAGCAAATATCGAGGCCTATATACTTAATTTAAACGGCGTTAACAGAGCCGAGTTAAACTTAACGACATTCAGTCCCGAACAATATTTTGTTGTTGTTGCTGCGGTATTTCTCGCTTTATCATTACTATTTTTTGTTTACTATGTTTACCGCAAGAAGCGTTGAATAACATTTTAACAGCATAGGATTTATATTATTAATAATTTTCCGTGTTATTTAAGCATAAAATTCAGGCCCCGGGTGTTAAAAAAAAACCTGCCGAATATCGGACCTTTTCGAATAAATTTTTCGCATGTACGGAAAAATTCGTTACCGGTATTACGGATTCGGTACTTTTGAATTGATTTCTCTCAAGTAGTTAAAAATAAAAGTGAAATAACCTGAATAATGTTCTTGCCGGTAAGTTAAATTTTAATTATTATTTGTCGGATACATTTCTTTATATACTAAAAATAAAAACAAATAAAATTTAAAAGGATAATTATATGCGGCAGTTAAAATTAACTCCGGTATTTATAATTATCGTTATGCTTTTCTCGACGTGCTCGTCCGCCGACAAATGCTCCGATAACGGTAATTATAATATTGAATATTATTCCGGCGGAGGTTTTACCGGCATGGAAAAAGGAATTATTGTGAAATGCGACGGTAAAGCTATCACATGGTCAAGATTGCCGGGACAGCACCGTGAATTTAAAGATACTCTTAAACTTTCCGACAGCAAGATAAAAGCCTTCAATAAGCTATTAGAAGACCCGGTGCTGATGTCTTATAAAAACGATTTTACCGGAAATTATACAACCCATCTTAATATTATTAAGAACGACAAGATCAATAAGATTTCGTTTAATTCGGCAGATATTCCCAGCGGAATTCCCGATGCAGTAAAGAATATGATCGAAGAATTAAAATCTATTAATAACAAATAGCCGGAGACAATATGAAGCTAAAAATATACCGCATGTATTTCTTTATAATCTTATTTACCATATCCGCAGCTGCCGCTCAACCGATAAAGAAAATTAAAAAGGTCCCGTTACCAGCAGCAGGACCAAAGTCTTTATCGTATAATCTAACGGCCAAAGCAGTATCCAATATCGGAGAAAAACTTATGGGTTTTATGAACAAGGTAGGCGTAAGGCCGGCTTCTTCTCCGGTACAGGCGGTTTCGTCGAATAATTATAATGCTTTTCAGTCTGTTATGAATAAAAAGATCCAATTGCTTTCTCCTTCGGCGTCTAATACGGGGATACCGGTCAGGATTATTTGGAATAGCAAGACTTCCACTCCCCGCGATCTCGAATTCGATATCCCGAAATCGGTTAAAGGTAAAACCGTAAATACGGTAGTAGATAAAATAACGGAAGCTCAGAATTTCCTGAGTTCTTTAAAGTCCGTATTAAATATCTCGAATCCTTCCGAAGAATTCAAAGTCGAGAAATCCCTGTCGGATAAACTGGGAATGACACATATTAAATTTCAGCAGATGTACCGGGGCGTTGAAGTCTGGGCCAAGGAATTAATCGTCCATATGGATTCCCGCGGCAACATAGTTTCCGTGAACGGAGACTTTGAGCCCACACCGTCTTCCGTTACCGATCTTAACGGCAAACTATCCGGTTCGGCAGCCGTCGGCTATGCACTTAAAGAATTTAAAAGTAAATCGGCTATGAATTCGCTTCCTTTGAAATTGGAAAAAATATTGAATTATTACGGTCCGACAGCGAAAAAAGTAATATGGTACGATAAGAATCAGGCGCCTCATCTCGTCTGGCTTGTAGAAGTGAGGTCCGGTCTTTCGCAGGATTGGTATTATTTTATTGACGCGCAAAACGGTTCCGTTTTGAACTCTTATAACAACGTATGTTTAGACGGCACATCAACGGCATCCGGAGTAGATTTGAACGGAGTAACCAGAAACTTCAATACCTACCTTGTCGGGAGCACCTATTATATGATTGACGCTACGGAACCGATGTTCAATTCTGCTCAATCTTCGATTCCCGATAATCCGGTTGGAGCAATAGTGAACTGGAATCTTAATAACCAGGATTTGTCGAGTAATTCACAGATCTATTCCGTCACTTCGTCCGACAACCAGTGGTCGGATCCCTCTGCAGTCTCCGCGTTCTACAATGCCAACGTTACATATAATTATTACCGCACCGTGCATAACAGAAATTCAATCGACAACAAGGGAATGACGATTTATTCGATCATACACGTTACGCAGGACGGCCAGCCGATGGACAATGCGTTCTGGTCCGGGCAGGTGATGTGCTACGGCGACGGTGATACATATTTTAAGCCGCTGGCCGGGGGACTAGATGTCGCATCCCACGAAATGACCCACGGGGTAACGCAATATACTTCCAACCTTGTTTACCAGGACCAGTCGGGCGCATTGAATGAATCAATGTCGGATTGCATGGCAAGTCTGGTCGACAGTACCAACTGGCAGATAGGCGAACAGGTCGTAAAAGATTTTAATGCATTCCCTACCGGCGCGTTAAGAGATATGTCCGATCCCCACAACGGGGGTGTAGCGGGCGATCCCTGCTGGCAGCCGGCTGTAATGAGCGAATACGTTAATACGACCCAGGACAACGGCGGGGTTCATATAAACAGCGGAATACCGAACCATGCATTTTATTATGTTGCTGCGGCAATAGGTCATTATAAGACAGGTTTAATCTGGTACAGGGCCGAAACTACTTATTTGACAAGATCGGCACAGTTTGTAGACGAAAGGATAGCCACGGAAAAAGCCGCGACCGATATTTTCGGAAGCGGCAGCAACGAACTGCAGGCCGTTCAAACCGCCTGGGATAACGTCGGCATCACCGAAAATCAAGGCACGCCGCCTCCGCCCACAACACAGCTCACCGGCGACCAATGGATACTTGCAACTAATACCGATCCGTCCGATTTCAATTCCATCTATATGGCAAAAACTCAAATCACCTCTGCATCAGATTATTTTGCATTATCGCAGACTCCCGTTTTGAACAAGCCTGCGGTTTCCGACGCCTCCGGCATAATTATATTTGTAGATCGGAACTTCGATCTCAGAGTTCTGTACGCCAATCCTCAAAACCCGCAGGAAGAAGTACTGGATACCAGCGGCGTTTGGGAAAGCGTTGCCATCGGACCGGGTTTAAGTTCTTTGGCGCTTACGTCAAAATATATCGATACGACAATTTATTACTTCGATTTTGTAAATAACGTTTCAAAAAAAATAAAAATTTACACTCAGTCTTACGACGGCGCCAATGCCAAAACAGCGCTTTACGCGGACGAGATGTCGTTCGATCCGACCGGGAACTATCTTTTATTCGATTGCTATAACGAACTGAAAAGCACTTCCGGGGATACATTAAGTTTCTGGAATATAAATCTTCTCGATATTTCGACCGGACAGATCAGCAGCGTGTTCCCTCCTCTTTCCAACGGGATCAGCGTAGGAAATCCGTCTTTTTCAAAAACATCCCCGTACCGTTTTGCATTCGATTACTGGGATTCAAATAAAAAGCAGGATTATGTCAGCGCGGCGGACTTCAATACTGGACAAGTAGGTACGGTAGCGGGACCCGATATAGATGTTGGTTATCCGACTTATTCCGCGGACGACAAAACAATTGCCTATCACGACGTTCAGTATGTGAATTCCGCATACGTCGATATTATAAATCAAATGCCTATGCAAAGCGATATGATAACCGGAAGCGGAACCTCCCAGCCGTATCTCAGCGGCGCTACGTTCCCGTTCTGGTTTGTCGTAGGCTCGCGGACCACGGGTGTAAAACATGAGCCATCAACGGCGCCGGTATCTTTTGCATTAATGCAGAATTATCCGAACCCGTTTAATCCCAGTACGAACATCGAATATTCAGTTACCAAAGAAGAAAAAGTATCGCTCAAGGTTTACGATGTTCTGGGCAACGAAGTTGCTACGCTAGTCGACAAAGACGAGGCGGCCGGAAATTACAGCGTTATGTTCTCAACGGCGAACCTGAATATTTCCAGCGGTGTATACTTCTACAGGCTGCAGGCGGGAGGCAATGTTGTAACAAAGAAGATGGTCCTTTTAAAATAGGATTGGGGTATGCGGTTAGTTGGTTGTAGGGGGTTGGCGGTAGGTGATTGATGATTCAGAATTCAATTGTTCTGCATTCCGAATTTTTTAATGACGAATGCAGAACAATTTATTTTTAGGGCAATCCTGCAATTTTGTAATCATGCAATCTTGTAATCTTTAAAATTTAATATCCCCCAATTTTATCCTGAAAGGATATAAGAGTCTGATCCTGGTTCCGGTTGAAGAAAATTCAATTGCGGGCGCCGGAAATTTAAGAAAGTTTAACGATTGCCTCATCCAGTTCCAGAACCAACCGCCTGCGGGGAGAAGCTTTACCAGATTGTAATCCAGTCCTATCACGAATCTCCTATTGGAATACTGATCCGGGGGCCCGCCGGGATCCGGGTTTGTATCTATGCCGTCCACGCCGTATCCTACGGCAACATTCAGCCAAGGCAGCCAGTATTTTTTCATATTATCCGGAAGGATATTGTATACGTTAACCGACCACCAGAAAGTCGAACTGTTGTAATCGTCTATAAAAGTCCTCGGTCTTCTGATAACCGGCTTGCCCGTCCATTCCGACGGAACGTACTGCCATTTCGGAGTAATATCCTGCAGCGCCGGAACGTAATGCTGGGACAGGAAAAACAGCGGACCCAATGCGTCGAAGTACCAGTCGGACGGGCTGAAACCCCATGCCTTGGCAAAGCCGTCTTCGGTTTCAACGTATGTCTGATATGTCAGTCCGAATGCCGCCCCCCAGAGAGTCGCATCGTTCCAGGAGAAGCCGGCCGCCAAGAGACCTTCGCTCATAACGTAGGACATTATATACCCCCCGAAAGCATGCCCGGCTTTGTCCACCTGCATTGCCGAAACCCAGTCTTCTTCAAAATGGAAATTACCCCGGCTGCCGCTCCACCATGCATGCTGCTGATGGATGTGAAGCCATACGACGGCGCCCAGGTATACCCCTCCGATTATTGCCGCTGTTACCGGGCGTATTTTCGTCTTTATATTGGGCAGTTCGCCGTCTAGCGTATATCTTCTTTCCCCGGCATAGGTAAATTGAGAAGCCGACAGGCGGAGGCGTAAGCCTGGGGAAATGCCGTCTTCATAAGAAGAATCTTGCGGACTCAGCGGCCGGGCTGCGGAAAAATCGGAGACGAATAAAACAATAGATATAAAAAGTACGGACACTATCCCCTTTTGAAAAGTTCTGATTACGGGTAATAATATATGTCGATTCAAATCAAATTCTTCTTTCAACATTAATTATGATGGATAATATTTCAGTACTTGCCGAACTTAAATTCCAGACCGAAAGAAGGGCCTGCCAAATCCTCTTTTCTTATGTCGTAGTTTGCAGGATAACTCGTTATAATTCTGTAAGAGAAACTCGCGTCAGAATGAAGCCACGACAGAAGATTAAATTCTAGATTGATCGAAGGTTCCCAGACAAGGAGGTCCTGGCTGAAATAACTTCCGTGCGGCACATTCATATCGGCAACGGAATAATAAGTGCCGCCTCCGGCCATAAGCATATCCACGGAAAAGTGAACCGCCCCGTCCGGAAAGAATATATATTCCAGCTCGATTCCGCCGAAATTAAAACCAAGAATTACGTTCTGCCCGCTGGGAACATCCCTATAGCCGGTATGCACAACGCTGGCCAGACCGTAATACCCTCCGCCGAGGACTATGCTTTTATTTATTATCCACCCGAACCTTCCGCCCAAAATAAGGGAGTTCTGACCAGCGATCGAAGTGTATCTTATAACGGGTGCGCCGAAGGCTCCGCTTTCGAAACTTTGAGGGAAAGAGAGGGGTGAGACAACGATAATTAACAAAATAAGGGAATAAAAAATTCGTTTCATCGATAAGCAGCATTAAAATAAAAGATATAGTGCATTATATAGCCGAAATCGGCGCCTTAAAATAACTAATAATTTTTTAAAAAGTCTCTATGTTTGTTTTATTTCATTAGTAACCTTTTGACGGGAATCAAAGTCTAATAACGAAAAAAGGAGATGTAAATGAATATCGGGAGGATAAGACTGTTTAATGCCGCTGCGGTTATTGCTATTCTTTTTCTTTTTAATTTAACGGTAAACGCACGCTCGGTTCGCTCCAATTCGGACGGCAGTTATCAAAATGTCCTGGTCGAAAAATCATTCGATACAACGCCGGGTAAAAATTTTGACCTTGAGGCGAGTTTCGGAGACGTAATTATTAACACTTCGGATAATCCCAAAGTAATTATCAAAGTTTTGGGAAGCGAAGATACATACAAAAAATTAAAGATCGATTTTGAAAATACTCCGGAGGGCGTAAAGGTCACGGCCAAAAGAAAAGATTCGTGGAACATATTCAATTTCTGGCACAACTCTAAACTGAAATTCGACGTTACGCTGCCGAAACAGTACAATGCCAATATTACCAGCAGCGGCGGGGATATTTCCATAGACGGCCTGACCGGCACGACGGACCTGCACACTTCGGGGGGAGACGTTAAGATGACAAACATGAACGGCACCGCAACAGTAAAAACATCGGGCGGGGATATAACTCTTGAGAACACATCCGGGAATACCGTCCTTAAAACATCCGGGGGGGATATTAAATCCGTTTCATTCAAAGGAGATCTGAATGCTTCTACGTCCGGGGGCGATATAGTGCTTTCGGGCTCCGATTCAAAAATTTCGGCGTCTACTTCAGGCGGAGAGATCAAGCTGGATTACATCGGCGTTAACAAAGGCATAGATCTTTATTCATCGGGCGGAGATATAGAAGCTAAGCTGCCGGCGGATTTCCGGGCAGATGCAAAACTATCTTCTTCCGGCGGGTCGATTCACTGCAAATTTAAATCGAGCGATATAGAAGAGCTCTCATCCCATAAACTTATCGGAAAGTTCAACGGCGGGGGCGAACCGCTGGTCATTAAAACTTCCGGCGGCGATATAGATGTCAGGTAAAGCCGTGAGTTTATTAATACCCTGCTTACCTTTTTCCCTCTCCTTTGCAAGGAGAAGGATTAAGGGTGAGATTTTCGATTATTTGTATAATTCGGTTCTCTTTAATAAATTAACGTCATGAGAAACGGTTTGATATATCATTTCCTAGACGACGACGAGCTTCTTAGAATCTCCGGAAAAATTAAAGAAGCCGAAAAAACTACCGCCGGGGAAATCTGCGTCAGTATAAAGGAGCATAAATCTTTTATGCAGAAAAGGAAAACGGTAAGAGCACTGGCGGAACAGGAATTCTTCAGACAGGGCGTGGATAAAACTAGAGATAAAACGGGGATCCTGATTTTTATTTTACTCGAAAGCAGACAGTTCTATATACTCGCGGATTCCGGTATAAACTCCAAAGTGGGACAGGAAACCTGGGATACGATAAAAGCGGAAATGGAAAAAATGTTTGTAAGAGGTCAATTCTGCAGCGGTATAATGCACGGGATCGAACAGGTCGGAAAAATCTTAAGCGCCCATTTTCCCGTAAAGCCGGATGATACCAACGAACTTTCGGACATGGTACGAATAGACTAAAAAAGGGCTCCGAAGAGCCCTTTTTTCCTAATTAACCGCCTTCATATAAGGCTTCAATTTATTTAATATTACCTTTTTCGGAACCGCCCCGATAACACCGTCTACAACCAGTCCGTTATTAAATACACCGAATGTAGGAATACTCTTAATACCGAATCTATAGGCAATATTTTGATTTTCATCAGTATTCAGTATGACAACTTTCAATTTCCCCATGTATTCATGAGCTATCTCGTCAATAATAGGAGCCACTGTTTCGCAGGGACCGCACCAAGGAGCCCAGAAATTAACAAGCACCGGGACGTCGGATTTCATAACTTCGTCTTCGAAGTTAAAATCCGTAGCTTCAATTGTGTATTTCATAGCTTCATCTCCTTTTAACGTTAAGTTAGATGCTGCAGTGATTTAATGGATCCGTAGTACAATAGGCCACCTTAATTTTCCTTTCCGATAATTCCCAAATGTGTGTGTTTAAAAGCATCGCCGAACTTTAAACCGTATCCAAGAACCCTGTCAAGACTTGAGTGACCGAAAAGAATAATTCCCGCAATTAATAATACCGTATTGAATGTATATACTCCTATCAAATATAACAAAACCGCCAGACCTTTGTGGTGAAGCAGGTTATATGTGACAGCACCCACCTTCGGATTAAAGAAATATCCGAGCATCGAAATATCAGGTGTAAAAATTAACAGCACATAAAGCCACCACGGAAATCCGAGTATGGTAAATAAGAGTATGGACAGCGCGAACATTCCCAATTCTTCCAATTTTAATATGTTTTTCATAACCGAATACCGTTTTATCAAAGATACAAACAAAAATGAGAAAGGGCGAATAAATATTCGCCCTATATATTTTTTTTATTTTCCGAAACCCAGATCCTCTTCGGGTATTTTGTCCCTCCGGCGGAAAAGTTTCTTAACGAAAGCAGGCAGCGTTTCCCTGTATTTTTCGGCAATGCTGTATATCACCGGAACAAGAACAAGCGTCAGGAACAAAGAACTAATAAGTCCTCCGATAATAGCCCAGGCCAGCCCGGATTTCCACTCGGAACCGGCGTCCAGCGAAGTGGCGATGGGCAGCATGCCGAACACCATCGCGGCCGTGGTCATCATTATAGGCCTTATTCTGTTTCTTCCCGCGTCTAGCAGAGCATCAAATGTAGATTCGCCCTCTTTCTTTCTCTGGTTTGTCCTGTCAACCAGCAGAATGGCGTTCTTGCCTACAAGCCCTATCAGCATGATAATACCTAGCATCGAAAAGATATTCAGCGACTTCATTGTAAGGGCAAGGGCCAGCAGGGCGCCTATCATAGCCAGCGGGATTGAGAATATTATGACGAACGGATCGAAGTACGAATCGTACAAAGCAACCATTACCATATAAACGAATATTATTGCGGCTATTAAAGCCAGACCCAGACTGCTGGCGGCGTCGGCCTGGTTTTTAAGATCGCCCCAGTACAAAATATTTATACCCTTGGGCAAATTAACTTTAGCCAGTGCGTTTTTTATATCCTGTCCAATTGTTCCCGTCGGTCTGCCGATTGCCTGCGAATAAACCGTAACCTCGGGTATCCTATTGATACGCTGAAGTTTTGTCGGACCCGTTGTTTGATATACGTTTGCAAACTGCATTAATTGAATCGACTGTCCTTTGCCGTTAACAAAAGTCAGGTTCTCTAAATCGGATATTTTTGACCTGTCGAATTGATCCAGCGAGATATCAATATCGTAATCATCGTCCCCGTCGCGGAATTTTGAGTCGTCGTTGCCCTGCAGGGCTACATTTAGCGCAGCGCCTACATTGGAAATCGATAGACCGAAATCCGCAAGCTTCTGACGGTCGATGTCGATCCTTGTCTCCGGGTTCCCGGATTCCGATGAAAGCCTTACATCGGCCGTTCCCGGAATTCTCTTGGTAACCGATTCAACGATTTCCGCGGCTTTTTGTACGTCGTTCCTGTCCGGTCCGCTTACGATCAGCTGGATGGGAGTCTGATTTGCGGTTCCGAAAATTCCTATAGGATTGACGCGAACTTTTACTCCGGGTATCTTCTGGGCGAATTCTTTTATTTGCTCGCCTATTTGATCCGTTGAAAGGCTCCTTTCGTCTTTGGGAACCAAGGAAACATCCAGCTCTGCTACGTTGTCCGAGTATTGTCCTATCAATCCCTCGCTGGATGCGCCTACGTTAACGAAGAGCTTTGTGACTTCGGGAATTTTCCTTATATAATTTTCAACTTTTTGAGTAACATAATTGGTATGGTCCAGGGTGTAACCGAGCGGCATTTCGAGAGTAACCGCAAATTCGCCCTGATCCGTTTGCGTCATAAATTCCGCTCCTATAAAGCCGAACGGAATAAGCATTATAGCCGCCATAAATAACGCGAGAGCAAATAAGATGACTTTTACTCTATGTTGAAGCGACCAGTGCAGAATCCTTATATACAGTTCTGTTAGATTATTAAATCCCTTCTCAAACCATAAAGCAAACCTGCCAAGCAGCGTCTTCTTTGTAAACCTTTCCAGCTTTCCTATCCTTGAAGCTAGAAGCGGTGTTACGGTAAAAGATACAAACAGGCTTAACAGCGTGGATATAACAACCACAACTGAGAATTCCCTTAATATATTTCCTATCAGCCCGCCGGTCAATGCAAGAGGGACATAGATTACCACGTCGACCATCGTAATAGCAAGAGCCGCGAAGCCTATCTCGTTTCTTCCTTTCAGCGCGGCATCTTTACTGTTCTCGCCCTTTTCAAGATGATGGTAAATATTTTCCAGCACCACGATTGAGTCGTCCACCAAAAATCCTACTACCAGGGACAGGCCGAGCAGGGTCATTAAATTCAAAGTAAATCCGAAAATAAGCATCACCGTGAATGTGGAGATCAGGGAGCACGGTATTGCAAGCATAACTATAAACGAGTTCCTTACGCTGTGCAGGAAGAGAAGCATAACGATCGCTACGAGAAGTATTGCCAGCCCGAGGTCGAATTTTACGCCGTTGGCGGCGTCACTGGTAAACTTGGATTCGTCCTGGGCTATATTGAATTTTACGTTGTAGTTCGAGTAGTCGCTTTCGATCTTACTCATTTCGGCCCTGACAAGTTTGCTTACGTCCACCGAATTTGCATCGGTCTGCTTCTGGACGAGCATTCCGATCGAAGATACCCCGTCTATCCTGCTCATGCTCTGCGGATCTTTTACGCCGTCTTCAATTTCCGCCACGTCGGACAACCTAATATTGCTGCCGTTTGGCAGATGCGCCACAACCAGGTTACGCAGGGTATTTAAAGAACTGAATTTACCCGCAAGCCGTACGATATACTGGTTTGAGCTGTTTTTAATTTTGCCCGCCGGGAAATCCAAATTCGACGATTGAATCACCTGCATTACCTGGAGGATGGATAATCCGTACGATCTTAATTTCTCCGAGTTCAGGTTTACTTTTATTTCTCTTTGTTCACCGCCGACAAGAGTAATCTGGCCGACGCCGGCTATTTTGGAAATCCTGGGCTGAATTCTGTCGACCACGAACTGATAGAACTGCTTTGGCGGCATATTGCTGGTAACGCCCATTCTCAGAACGGGCAGTTCGTCCAAAGCAAACTTTGAAAGCACGGGCGTTTTAACCTCGGTCGGGAGCGTATTTATAATCTGGTTTATCTTCCTCTGCGCCTCCTGGAGCTGAATATCCACATCGGCAGATTGTTGAAATTGTATTACGACGAAAGAGATCCCTTCGCTCGAAGTAGAAGTAACGTTGTCTATCTGGTCTATGGTGGAAATAGCGTCTTCTATCGGCTTGGTAACCGAGGTTTCTACTTCGCTGGGCGACGCCCCGGGATAAACCGTAGAGATAGTAATTACCGGCGGAGTTATCTTGGGAAGCAGTTCGTAGTTCAACTGTGTGTAACTGAATAATCCCAGTAATATCAGAGCCGAAAACACAACTACAACAAGCGTGGGCCGCTTAATTGAAAGTTCCGTAATTGTCATTTAAAACTCCTTAAAATCTTTTCAAAACTGGTTCATGATAAAATTATTTTACTATCCTTACTTTATAGTTTTCCTTCAGGTTGTTTTGCCCGTTGACCACAATAATTTCGCCATCGCTTAATCCGGATAAAACTTCGAGATCGTTGTTTGAAGTCTTTCCTATTACGGGACTCTTAAGTATTGCGACGCCGTCCCGCACAATAAACACCTGCGCATCTTTCACGCTGCCGATCAGCGCACCTCGCGGTATAACCAGTTCTTTCCTATTTGACCTCGCGTTGAATATTACGTGTGCGAACATTCCTGCTTTTAACGGGTGCATCCTGCTGTTTGAAAGATCTACTTCTACCGGATAGGTATGCGCGGCATCTCCTTTGTCCGAGATCGTCTTAATCCTTCCTTCGAAAGTAACGCCGGGATACACATCGGTGGTTATCTGCACTTTATCGCCTATGTTCAGATTGAATACGTCCATTTCTGAAACATTGATCATAACTTTCAGATTGGCTATATCCACAACCTCGGCAACTACCGCATGGTTCGGGACATAATCGCCTATATCGAAATTCCTGGAAGTAACCACTCCGGAAATAGGGGTCGTAATTTTAGTGTCTTCATATGCTTTTTGAGTGCTTATATATTGAGCCTGCGCCGACTGTAAAGCCAGCTTGGCCCCTTCAAGCTGGGCATCGGTCGCGGATTTTTCGTTATAAAGCGCCTGGTACCTCGAATAGTCTTTTTGTGCTTTCGTATAATTTACTTCGGCGGTTTTAAAAGCTGCCTGCTCGAGTATGTCGTCCAGTTGAATTAAAGTAGATCCGGCCTTCTTATAATCGCCCACCTCGGCCGAAACCTTTACCACTTTGCCTTGCGCTTCCGCTACAATGGGAACATCGTAATAGCCCTGGACGGTACCCACAAGGTTGAGATGATCGTTTAAATACTTTGTTCTTACCGTATCTACGTTCACCGGATATACATCTATTCGTTCAATGTTTTCAGCCGCTTTTATTTGCGTCCTATTGTGAAGAAGAATAGCGATAATTACGGCCAAAATTGCTATCACTGTAAGATATATTTTTGCTTTCTTCATTTTTATATTCCCTTTTTATTTAATTATTTAATACCGATCGCTCTGTCGAGCTTTGCCAATGATAATTCATAATCCACCTGCGCCTGCACATAATCGGTCCTCGCCTGCGCCAAAGCTACTTCCGCATCGAGCAATTCAGAGTTAAGGGCCAGGCCTTGTTTGAATTTCTCGTCAGTAACCCTGTAGTTCTCTTCCGCTTGTTTAACGGTTTGTCTGGCGACCGTTACTTTCTCGCGGGCTTTGACGAAATTGAAATAGTTTTGATTAACGTCAAGCTGTACGGCATCGTTCAATAATTTATAATTGTCCTGGGCTTGAGCCAGATTGGCTTCCGCTTCCTGGGTTTTATC
>JBJKOY010000332.1:0-6347 GCA_046706945.1 Ignavibacteriaceae bacterium
CTTTTTCGACAGTCCCGGTTAGAGACATAGGCGTCAACTTAATTGAGTTAAAAATTAATTCTTATTATAAATAAAATCATATAATAAATTAAAATGACTTAAAAAGTATTATTGACAGAATGAAAAAATCGAATTAAGTTGACGCCTAAGCGGTTAGAGAGGATTAATTTCATTTTGGATTGACACAAAATAATCAGTTCGGCACAGGGCGCTTTTAATCTTCTATTTACTTATTAGAGATGAATTTATATTTTTGAAAATCATATTCACACCTTTCCAGGGAAAATGAAAATATTACAAGCCTTATTTACCGTTTTAACCTTCAGCATTTCTCTATACGCCCGGCAGTATTTCATTACGGGCATCGTCAGGGAAGCCTCTAAAGATATACCTTTAAGTTATGCCAATATAAGAGTGCTGAATACTACGCTGGGAACATCGGCAAATAAAGAAGGCCGATTCGAATTAAGGCTGCCGGAGGGAAGATATAAACTCGTTGCATCTTACATCGGCTATCTGTCCGATACCTTGACTGTTTTATTGAACAAAGATACCGAAGGGATTAATTTTACTCTTAGGGAAACAAATATAAACTTTCCGGAAATAGTAGTGCGCCCGGGAGAAAACCCGGCATTGAGAATCATAAGAAAAGCCGTCGAAAGGAAAAAAGAACGCGACGGAAGACTTAACACCTACGAGTACGAAGCATATACCAAGGGAATAATAAAAACACAGAACGATATATCCGCAGGCAGGAACAGGTTAAGCATAGGCATTGGAATTTCGGATACGGCGAAATTAAAGATTTCCGGAATATTTGAGAACGAATGCAGAGGATATTTTAAAAAACCGGGTAAACATAAAGAAATAATTCTGGCTCAAAAACAATCGGCCAATTTCCCTTCAACGGTTAACGTATTTACCGGGGGAAGAATCTTAAAGAACTTTTCTTCGAATTCCATCGAATTATTCGACCGCCCCATCCCGGGTCCGCTGGCCGATAATGCAATCGGTTATTATTTTTATTATTTAAGGAAATCGGTATCGCTAAACAACAAACAAGTCTACGACATATTTATGACTCCCGACGACCCGTCAAGTCCCGGATTCGTGGGAGACATATACATAGCGGACAGCACATACGACCTGGTAAAAGTGGACCTGACGATAAACAAAGCCGCCAACACGGGAGGCATATTTGATTCCGTGAACATTGTTCAGCAGTTTGCGTCTTTTAAGGATTCCATTTACATGCCGGTCGACTACAGGCTTTACGTAAAGGCAAACGTGCTCAGCCTCGCCGTATTCGGATTTGAACTAAGCACGGTATTTTACGATTATAAGATAAACCCGGACATCAGCGGCGATATTTTTAATATGGCCGTTATTAAGGTTCTGCCAGGCGCAGATAAAAAGGACTCGACTTACTGGAAAAATGCCGTTACGATCCCGCATACCGAGGCGGAAAGAGAAGCCTATATAAGGATAGACAGCCTAAACAATCTGCCGAGAACCTTCTGGGACGATTTTTCGCCTTTATCAACTAGAATAAAATTCTCAAGGTATTTCTCCACAAGCGCGCCTCTCGGGATGTATCACTTCAACAGGGTCGCGGGAAACTCTCTGGACTTCGGGTTATTCTTAAACTATGCGGCGGACCAGAGACTTAATTCTTCCATGCAATTCTCGTACGGCTTTTCGGATAAAAAATTTAAAAGCGATTTCGGCATCTCTTACCTGCTGGGAGATTACCGGACTTACAAGTTATCCTTCAATGCATTCAATAAGCTGGATATTCTTTTTGAAACTTCCGATAATTACAACGAGTTTTTTACCAGCCTCCTCTCCCTTATTTCGCATTACGAGTTCAGGGATTATTATTACGATAAAGGTTTCCGTTTCGACGCTTCGGGCGAAGTCTTCCCGGTTTTGAACTTAAACGCGGGAATAATGAACAATACCTACAACTCGGCGAAAAAAAACACCGAGTTCTCTTTCTTCGCAAAAGATAAAAGATATAAAGATAATCCCGCCGTTTACGATACGCGGATTACGGCCCTTACGGCGGGGTTTAATCTCGATTTCAGGGACTATATAGAGGACGGACTTTTCAGACGGAGAATTACTTTCGGCAAATCGTACGTTTTATTGGGAGGAAATATTACTTATTCGAATAATTCGCTGATTAAATCGGGTTTGAACTTTACCAAGTACGATTTCACCGTAAACGGAGTTTTAAATACTTTCAAATCCGCTAAATTGTATTTCAGGATATTCGGCACTTATGCAAACGGCAGCCTTCCGTACCAGTCACTTTACGCCGTCCCCGGGAACGTTGATTTATCGGCTTTAAGTTTCACTTTCAGGACGTTAAACGTTAACGAGGTCTTGGGAGACCGTTTATTTACGATCAACCTCGAGCATTATTTCGGAGACGAGCTTTTCAGAATGTTGAATATCCCGTTCCTGAAGGACATGCAGCTGCAGTTAACCGCATATTTAAATATCGCATACTCGGATGTGGGACCCGGTACCAGATCAATTCTCCCCTTCCCGGTAAAAACCCTGCTTCATCCGTTCTATGAAACCGGATTCGAACTGGGACAGGGTATAATCCCGCTACAGATTGATTTTTCATGGAGACTTAACTACAGGGGCGAAAACAATTTCAGGATTGGAATTAATACATTCGTATTTTGACCTAAGAATAATCCGATTCTGTTTCTTTGAAAAACGTCCTCAAACCCACCGGTTACCCGGTTTTCACAATAAATATTCAAAGTCGATTTAAAGAATAATTATTAAGTATGAAATTATGTTATAACATTGAATTTATTTGTAATTACTTATAAATTTATGACTTATTAAAGCTGTATTCGCGTCAATCATGGAAAAAGCGAATATAAATATAACCGTTACGTTTAATTAAATTAGTCGGCAACCGACCACATTCCGGAAAAATCAAAAGACTATGCATGATAATAAAAAAAGTAAGAATGATCTTCAGCGTGAATTGAATGAATTAAAGCAAGAGAATGCAAAACTGAAGGCGCGTTTTGACAAGGAGATAAAAGCAGCCAAAAATCCGGAAAGAGCGCCGGGAGGTGACCGGACAAATACGGATCACGTTGAAGCAGATGAAAGCGCAGCTACCGCTCAAATATTAAAGGGTCTGTTTGACGACTATCTGAAAATGTACGCATCGCGCGACGATAATCTGACGACTCATTTCAGCGAGAATTTTTCGGGCTTTACCGGAGGCGGGGATTTCCTTGTGAAAGATAAAGAAGAATGGGTTGCGATAACACGCCAGGATTTTGCACAGGTTAAAGACCCGCTTCGTATAGAATTGAAAGATTTGTGCATTCAATCGCTTTCCGATACTATTGCCGTTACTACGGGCTTCTTTACCATCCACCTGCCCATCAAGGATCACGTTTTGTCGAGAGAGACCGCAAGATTGGTACTTATTTTCAGAAAGGAATCCGGCGGCTGGAAGATAACCCACAGCAGTATTTCGATTCCCTACTACCTTGTCCGGGAAGGTGAGGTTTACCCGATGAAAGAACTGGTGGAGCGTAACCAGCTGCTCGAAGATTTGATTGCGGAAAAAACTTCCCGGCTTTCGGAAGCCAACGAGAACCTGAAAAGGACCAACAATGATCTGGCAAGTGAAGTCGCCCGACACAAACGCACCGAGGAAGAACTTCTGGAAAGCAACCGAAGACTGGAAGCTATCATATCGGCTACTCCCGACGGCATAGGCATGATTTCGCTCGACGGGAAGATAGAACTTATTATGTCGGAAAAATTGCCTAACATGTACGGTTATTCTTTAGAACAAAGAGAAGAATTTGTAGGCAAATCCGTTTTCGAGTTTATTGACCCCTCAAATCATCAATTATTAACCGAGAACATTCGCAAATTACTTTCAGGGGGAACCGCGGATAAGTTATCCGAATATACGGCAATTAAAAAAGACAAAAGCCGCTTTTATGTAGACGTCAATTCTACGATTCTTTATGATTCTGAGGGTAAACCTTCAAGCATACTATTCGTCGAGCGCGACATTACAGAACGAAAAAGGACCGAATCGATTATACGCGAGCAGTACAATCAATTAAACGAATTGAACGCCACAAAAGATAAGTTGTTTTCCATCATAGCACACGATTTGAGAAGCCCGTTCCAGTCGCTGCTTAGTTCTTCGGAACTGCTGGCAACCGAAATCGAAAACTTATCTCACGGCGAAATAAAGTCCGCAAGCCGCGGATTAAACAACAGCCTTAAGAACCTTTACTCTCTTCTGGAAAACTTGCTCAATTGGTCGCTGATGCAGAGGGACATGCTGGAATATAACCCGTCCGGCATTGACCTGTTCGAATTCACCGGTAATCTGATCGAGTTATCCGGCCACGCAGCCGTAAAGAAAAATATTTCGATTACTAACAACGTGAAAAAAGGAACCCGGGTTTACGCGGATGCGGATATGGTTCGCTCGATTATACAAAACCTTATAACAAACGCCGTAAAATTCACTCCTGAGAACGGACAAATAATTATTTCCTCTGCAGGGGACAAAGGATTCGTCGAGGTTTCGGTCCGTGATAACGGAATAGGAATCGGCGCGGACAGAGCGGCTAAAATGTTCAGCTTCGAAACTCTTTCCACCACTGACGGCACGGCCGGGGAAAAAGGAACCGGACTGGGGTTATCGCTATGCAAAGAATTTGTAGAGCGGAACGGAGGCAAAATATGGGCGGAAAGCGAACAGGGTAAAGGCTCCGTCTTTACTTTTACCCTAAGAAAAGAAAAAGAATAAATAAGAATTTTATTTTAAAATCCCCATGGCTCTCTGAAGCCTCACGAACGCGACCTGGTAATCGTAGAGAGTCTGAATATAAAGACTCTGCGCGTTGAAATATGCGACCTGCGCGTCGGTTATTTCAAGCGGACTGCCTACTCCCTGTGCATACCTTCCCTCGGCTGTTTTTAACGTCAGATAAGATTGATCCTCCAAAGATTTCGTAGCGGTTATTTCGCTCCTGGCAACCTGGAAATTCGCCAATTGCTGCTGCACATCCAGGGTTATCGCCTGAACGGTCAAATCGTTTTGAGCTTCCGAATTTTTTAAGTTGGCACCTGCCTGGTCTATTCCGGCGTCACCGGCGAAACCCTGGAAAAGGGGTAATGAGAAAGTGACACCCAGGTTCCATGAATCCGCAAACGGCGTACTTAATAAGTTGTTTTTCCAGTTGTATCCTCCCGCTACGCTTACCGAGGGCAGGTTAGCCGTCCATGCCGAGGCAAGAAGGGATTTGCCGGCTGCCACCTTATACCTGCTGGAGATTAATTCGGGCCTGTTCTGCAAGGCCGTATTCAATGCAGTCGCCTCGTCTACTGTATCTTTTTTTACTTCCAGGTTATCTTTTAAAATCACGTTATCCTTCAGCTTTTTGTTCAATATATTTTCAAGCTGTAGCTTCGATACCCTTAGATTGTTTTGCGCGGTTATTAAATTCACCGCGGCGTTTTCTTCGTCGGTCTGCGCCTTAAGAACATCAAATTGAGGGCTTGTACCCACGGAATATAATGCCTTTGCCTGCTTCAGATGTTCTTCGGTCTGCTTTAATGTCTCCCTGCTTACGTTTATTACCCTTTGCGCCTGAAGATAAGTAAAATAGGCAATGTAAGTACTTAGGACCAGGTTTTGCTTGGTACCGATATAATCTTCTTTGGAGGCTTCGTTCAGATCGGACGATGCCGCTACCTTGGTGAAAGTTTTGCCGAAATCAAAAACAAGCTGCTGCAGCTGAAAACCGTAGGAATAATTGTTGTAATTGCCCTGCCGTATAATGGGACCCGTAAATGAAGTGCCTCCGTTTCGTATCCAGCCGGTCTGAAACGAAATTTGAGGATACAAAGTTGCAGCGGTTGACTTTAAATTCGAAGCGGATAATTCTAAGTTGCTTTCGGCGAGCTTGATTTGAGGATTATTTTTAACAGCCATGCTTATGCAGTCGTCGATGGTAAGCGTATCGACTTGAGCGTACAGCGAAGCCGAAAACAATAGAGCAATTGCCGTTAAAATATATTTCATGCTATTCTTTTTCAATCACCCGTGTCCTCTCCAATGCTTTTTTTCCTGAACCTCTCCTCGAAAACGGTATATAAAGTCGGAATAAACAACAGCGTTAAAAATGTAGAGACGGAAAGGCCCCCTATAACCGCAATGGCCAGCGGGGACTGAGATTTTTCCCCGCCTATTCCCACGGCAAGAGGAATTAATCCCAAAACGGTAGCCAATGTAGTCATTAATATCGGTTTAAGCCTGGTCTTCCCGGCTT
>JBJKOY010000333.1:0-2776 GCA_046706945.1 Ignavibacteriaceae bacterium
ACCGCGGGATTATCCCAGGGCATGGTGAGCTTCCAGTCTTCCCCCCTAAAGAAAAAACCTACGATGATCAGAAGCGAATATATTGCAAATGAAATATAAGTCGTCCTTTTTACGATTACCGAATAACTGCCCGGCAATTTAGGCAGCAAGGCAAATGATATTAGATAAGCTGATATCAGAAGTAATATGACTGCAGGATAGGAGAGCCAGTGAAGTATTTCCTGTAATCCGAGAAAATACCAGGGACCTTTTATAACCTGACTGAAACCGTTATGTAATGCCGGGGGAAATAGATAGCCCGTTAAGATTAAAACCGGAAGGATAAATAAAATTAATTTTAGTTTAGGCCAAATTGATTTTGCGTGCTCGATTATAATAATCAGCAGGATAACGGTAGCCGTAGTTATATGGTTCACATAAAGTACCTGGTAATCATTACCGGAACCGAAAAGAGAGGCGGACAATTCCTTACCGATAAAAGGTATGAATCCTGCCAATGTAGTAATTATTTGTCTTGCCTGAACGCTGTCCGCATCTGCTTTTAAAATAAAACCCGAGATCATAACAAAAAAAATAACGATAAGGGAGAACGATAACCTGAGCCAGACGCCGGTTTTTACTTCTTTTTCGGTGGACTTCCTCAGGTGGTCGTAAATGTGAAGAATTGAAAAAATCAAGAATACCTGCGCGCTCCAGTAGTGAATGTTCCTGAAAAAAACACCGCCGGGGTTTGTAAGAAGCATATAGCTTAAAGAATCGAGCGGACTCTTAATATCAAACGGCAAAGCGAGAAAAATACCGGATACGGCGGCGATTATAAAAGCGGCATATGAGATTTGTCCGTATGTGAAACTATAAATCTTTGAGTAAGCGGGGGATGTGTTTTCGTCGGCTTTTTTATTATACCTTAACATCAACCGTAATTTCCCCGGTTTGAGTATTAATTTTAAAAGGCAATTTTTTCAAGGCTTTGTTTGCCGGACCTTTTACCGGTGTCCCATCCGGTGCATATCCGGAACCGTGGCACGGACAGATCAAAACATTATTTTCATCCCTATTTATAATGCAGCCCAGGTGGGTACACTTTGCGGACAGGACGGTAACCTTCCCGTTTTCTTTTGAAACAATTACGGAATCATAAAACGATATTCCGGCAGGAATGTTTGCCGGGATATTAATTTTCCTTATTTGTTTATCTCTCAGCTCCGAACGTTTCGACGAAGAATACCATATACCGCTAAGCGGGATTAAAGATACCAGCCCGATCCTTCCGAAAAATTTCTTTCTCGATAACTTTGTTTTCGGGATATCTTTATTCGATGCAACTTCAATTTTATTTCTTTCTTTCTTTTCCATAATTTCTTGCAAACCTATGCACCTTTACTTCTTTATTCAATTTTTCTTTTTATCATGCAAACTTGCTTCGTTTCATACGCTAATGCATTTCCAATTAGGAATAATATTTGATATTTATAAATATCAATTATTCTGCCATAAATAAAATATTATAAAATTTAATCTAAAATTTGTTTATTTAAAGTTTAATTTCCAAAGGCAAGAATTTATAAGATTTTAATTCTTTTCTGCGGGAAATATATTGAATTTACTGAAACAACTATTCATAGTTATTTATTATGAAGATATTAAGAATATTTTTATTGTTAACTTTAGTCCTGATATCCGTGCAAGATATATTGGCAGGACCTCAACTTACGGTAGCGGTAGCGGCAAACGTTCAATATGCAATGAATGAGCTGAAAGAGGAATTTACAAAAGAAACGGGGATCCGTGTCGCAGTTGTCATCGGTTCATCCGGACAATTAACCGCGCAAATAAAGGAGGGAGCACCTTTTGACGTATTTGTCTCGGCAGATATGATGTATCCCGACAGATTATTCCATGAAAAACTTGCGGTAGATTCGCCTAAAATTTATGCTTCGGGTGCATTGGTGATCTGGACGATGAATAAAGGACTAAATTTGGATAACGGACTTAATGTACTCTTGGGCGGAAAAATAAAAAAAATAGCTCTGGCCAACCCGAGAACCGCACCATACGGGGTTGCCGCAGTGGAAGCCTTAAAAAAATTCGGCATTTATGATAAAGTAAAAAACAAATTGGTATACGGCGAAAGCATTTCCCCAACAAACCAATTTATTGTTTCAAAAGCGGTCGATGCGGGCTTTACGGCTAAATCGGTAGTACTTTCACCTCAAATGAAAGGGAAAGGCAAATGGAAAGAAATAGCGCAGGATGCGTACGGTCGAATTCGACAGGGCTGCGTGATTTTAAAATACGGATTTGATAATCATAAACGCGATTCGAGGAAATTTTTTAATTTCCTATTTTCGAATAAAGCAAAAAATATATTGTCGAAATACGGTTATATCATAAGATAAAATATGAACAGTCTTATAGGGAAAATTACTTCCGTAAAAAGCGATGAACGAATGTCCGTAATTGAAATGGACGTGAACGGTAATGTTTTTAAGTCAATAATCATAGAAACTCCGGAGACGGTGACTTTTCTTAGGGAAGGACACCCGGTAAATTTAATGTTCAAAGAATCCGAAGTTAGTATAGGGAAAAACCTGTCCGGCGGAATCAGTCTGCAGAACAGAATACCCTGCATGATAAAAGAAATAAAAAGCGGTAAACTGTTAAGTAAAATAACGCTCGAATGCAAAGGCAGCACGATTAATTCCATAAAAACCGCACCCGCAGCGGTTCAGCTTGAGTTTAAAGTAAACGACGAGGTTTTGGCTTTAATAAAAAC
>JBJKOY010000334.1:0-6185 GCA_046706945.1 Ignavibacteriaceae bacterium
TAAATCCTGTATCCCCGTTCCTTCAGACCAACCCCAAAGAATTATTAGACTGATAATACTATATTTGTAATATTACCTTGACAGACATAGTAATTATGCTTATATTAGACCGTAACAAAAAAAGAAAGAAATTATGTCGAAAATATCATCGGATTTAATAAGGGGGCATATCGACACAATTATATTGAAGCTCCTTAGCGGCGGCGACAAGTACGGGTATGAAATATCAAAATCGATCGCCGCGGCCGCGAACGGAGAATACGAACTGAACGAAGCAACAATGTATTCCAGTTTAAAGCGTCTCGAACAAAGCGGCTGCGTAACTTCTTACTGGGGTGACGAAACAATGGGGGGCCGCAGGAAATATTATAAGATAACCGGCGACGGGAAAAAGGCATATGCCGAGAACAAAAAGAACTGGGAGTTTGCAAAACAAATAATAGACAAATTAATATAATACGGGAGAAGATTGCAATGTATAAAAGATTAAGGGAATATCTTGATAAAAAATTCTATCCTTATAACGATTTAAAAATCGTAAAAGAACTTAAAGAAGAGCTGTTCAGCGATCTGAAAGATAAATTAGACGATCTCATAAAAGAAGGCGTCGACGAGGAAACCGCCTTCAAAACAACCGTAGAATCGCTGGGCGATATCTCGGAAATACTCGACAGCATAAACGTTAAAGCGAAGGAACTGCAGCAGAGGACCGGCATGGATTTTTCAAAAAGCGATCTGAAGGTATCCGATTTTAAAGACGTTAACCTGAAGAAGAGCAAGTTCGATTACAGCGACTTGAAATATTCGGACTTTGGTAATTCGGATTTGACCGAAACGTCTTTTAAAGCCTGCGACCTAAAAAGCTCCAACTTTAACCGCGCAAATTTGTCGGGGAGCAGAATTGTTGCAAGCGACTTAAAAAGATCAAGCTTCAACCGCGCGAATCTAACCGGCACCAGCTTTGTCGCGAGCGACCTGGAAGGCTCCGATTTTTCTTTTACCGATTTCACCGGCGCAAAGCTCAGCAAATCTTCCTTGAAAGGCGCGGAATTTAAAGAAAATATTTTCGCGGATACGGATTTTAAACATTCCGATCTCTCGAATGTCTGTTTTGATAATCAGAAATTTAGCAACGTTTCCTTTAATTACTGCGGTATCAGGGGAACATCTTTCAGGAACGCGGTGCTGATAAACGTTTCGTTTAAGACTGACGTTAAGAAAACCGACTTCAGCGGGGCATCGATGGATAAGATTACTTATGCTATATTAAAAGGATACAAGGCGGATTTGAGCAATGTTAATCTAATATAAAAGGGAAAAAATGAAACGGATGCTCAATGGTGCCTTAAGAATAGAACGGAGGATGCAATTATGTTAAAGAGTATTGCGAAATATATCCTAGAGCAGGCTGCAGATTTTTGCGGGTCGACCAAAGTCCCCGGCTATCTTGCCGGCATTTACCGCGACGGCGCGCAGACCGTTGTCGCACACGGAACGGCAAACATCGTAACGGGAGCGCCGATGCAAGAAGGAACAGGGTTTCTATTCGGGTCCGTGACGAAATTTCTTACAGCCGTACTTGTACTGCAGCAAGTTGAACGCGGGGTTGTCGATCTGGACGAACGTGTAATAGCATACTTGCCCGAATTTAAACTGAAAACGCCTTCGGCGGCGGAAAAGATCAGGATCCGGGGTCTCCTTACGCACACCAACGGAATTGATGCGGACTTGTTCCTGCCTGATGTTAAAGGCCGCGATGCGCTTAAAGCATACGTGGAAGGGATCGGGCGGTATTGCGGAACATTATTCGAACCGGGTGAATATGTAAGCTATTCGAACGGCGGAATGATAGTCGCGGGACGTCTGCTCGAAACTGTAACCGGCATGTCGTACCACGATCTCCTCAGAAGAGAAGTATTTACGCCGGCCGGTATGGTCGACTCGTGCACCTCAGCCGAGGAAGCCGTGCTGCGAAGTACGGCCGTCGGTCACTTCTACGATCATGAAACCAAGAGTGAAAGACGCACTCATTTGTTTATGCTGCCGGAGACGTGGGCCCCGGCCGGAAGTACGCCCATAGGTACAGTAAGCGATCTACTGGTATTTGCACAAACACTTCTATCGAAAGGCGTATCGCCCTCTGGGAAGCGAGTATTGTCAAGTGAATCAACAGAGCTTATGCAAACCGCTGTGCATGATATGAAAACACCGAACATACCGCCTATGGCTCTCGGCTGCCCGCTGATTCCGTTCGGGAAAACTACGGTGATGTCCATGTCGGGAGCGTCGCCGGGCGGAATTGCGGTACTGGCCGTAGTGCCTGAATACAACCTTGCCTTTGCGGCTTTCGGTAATGATCCGCGGGCTATGACGCTTCACGACAAGATCATGCTTTGGTTAATTCGCGAGAATCTGAAAGCCGAAGTTCCGCAGGTAATATCTAATGAAGGATACACGGAAGATCTTACTCCTTACGAGGGCACCTACCGTTCGAACCAACTCCGCGTCGACGTCAGAGCGGTCGACGGTCAGCTTGAAGAGAAAATGACCTATGAACCGATTGACAATATGCAGGAGAGGATCTTTAACGGTTTTTCAGGCGGCTCGTATCCCTTTCCGCCGCGGCGGTTTGTACAAATACGAAAAAACCTGTTCGCGCCTGCCGGGATGCCCCTGCAGGTGTTCGACGGATATTCGCGGATAATGCTTGTTTCGTACCACGGGATAAGCGAAGGACGTGCCGGATACCGGAGCGCCGGCGGACGTATGACCCGGAGAGTATATAAATGATATTCGCAGCCGGAGTAATCCTCGCTAATTTTAATTGAAAGGATGTACAATGCAGGATAAAGGTTATAAGGGAAAAGGTATGGATGGTTTTATCGCAAGATGGTACGATAAAAACGCCAGGAAGAATCTCATGTGGCAATACAAAGAATGGTCGGATAGGCTGCTGAAGCTTATACCGAAAACTAATAAGATACTCGAAGTTGCTCCGGGGCCTGGGTACCTGGCCATTGAGCTCGCAAAGTCTGGAGTTTCAGATATAAGCGGTTTGGAAATAAGTGAAACCTTTATCGGCATTGCCGAAGAAAACTCATCTGCCGAAGGAGTTAATGTAAAGTTCATTCAGGGCAGCGCATCTGATATGCCTTTCGAAGACGGAATGTTCGACAATATTATCTGTACTTCGGCATTTAAAAATTTTTCTGAGCCGGTCAAAGCATTGGATGAAATGTGCAGAACGCTGAAGCCCGGCGGCTTTGCATGGATAAGCGACCTGCGTAAAGACTTATCTGACGCTTCAATTAACCACTACATCAAAAATGATCTGAAAATGCACGGGATAAGCGGCCTTTTTATGAAACTTACATTTGAAAATATGCTCAGGAAAAGAGCCTATACTAAAGAAAGTTTTGAAGAATTTATTAAGCCGACCAAGTTTAAAGAGTTTAAAATTAATGAAGCACCTATTGGATTTGAAATATATTTATATAAATAAAATGCCCGGTGTGATCCGGATAACCAAGTAATTTGATTGATAATTCCCGTTTACATATTTTCCGTTTGCGGATCAATTCAACATCAATAACATCGAAATAAAAATGAAAAATATAACTATTATAGTTACGAAGGGAGCTATTCTGGGAAATATAGAAGGCCCCCGGCAGGTATTCAACGAAGTTAACGAGTTTTTGGTAAATACCGGGCGGCAGCCGCTGTTTCAAATTCAACTGGCCGGACTATCGCGGGAGAGTCGGCTGAACGACGGGCTATATACTATTCTAACGCGCCCCATTAAAGAAATTAAAAAAACGGACCTTATAATCATACCCGCTATGTACGGCGATCTGAAGAAAGCAGTTGAACTTAATAAAGAATTTATACCATGGATAATAAAACGATACAGCTCCGGCACCGAGGTGGCAAGCCTCTGCCTGGGCGCATTTCTACTTGCGTCTACCGGATTGCTTAACGGGAAAAAATGCGCGACACACTGGCTGGCCGCAAATCAATTCAGAAAAATGTTCCCGGAGGTTGATCTTGTTGAAGATAAAATTATGACTGACGAACAGGGAATCTACTCAAGCGGCGGAGCCTATTCGTCTTTGAACCTTATTTTATATCTCGTGGAAAAATATGCGGGAAGGGAAACCGCGGTTTTCTGTTCGAAGGCATTTCAAATAGATATACAGCGGGACAGCCAGTCGCCCTTTATGATATTCATGGGCCAGAAAGAACATGAAGACCAACCGATAAAAAAGGCTCAGGAATTTATAGAGAATAATTTCGGCGATAAAATAACCGTCGATCAGCTTGCTTCAATGATTGCGCTAAGCCGAAGAAATTTTGAACGAAGGTTTAAGAAGGCCACCGCCAATACCGTAATCGAATACATCCGGCGCGTTAAAATAGAAGCCGCGAAGATGAGCCTTGAAACTTCGCGCGAGAACGTGAACGAGGTTATGTATAAAATAGGCTATTCCGATCCCAAAGCCTTCAGGCTGACTTTCAAGCGGATTACCGGACTGTCTCCGGTTCAGTACCGCAATAAATATAACCGGGAATTCGCGGCTTAACCGTAATATTGATAATTCAAAAGATTTAACCAATTTAAATTCTCACCCGGAAACCGGGTTATGTCCTCTTTCTACAATCCCGGTTTCTTTTTTGCTCTCATCCTGCGGTAGTACCGTCTGGATTTATCAATGCTCCCGCATGTCTGCATATTGCACCATGTCCTGCTGTTATTCTTGCTCTTGTCCAAAAAAAGCCAGCCGCATGCTCTGCATTCTTTCATTCTGTTAGCAGGAACCTTGGTCAGCAAGTCAAACGCATCCTTAAAAATTATACGCAGCGGCTCGGAAAGATCCGGTCCGTTTTTCCGCCAATCCAGAATTATTTTCCCCTTTTCAAATTTAAATGCCAGGTTCGAAAGAGCATCCGATAATACGGCATTAAATTGATCAAGCGGCAAATTACCTGAAATTCTTTTATTTACTAAAGAAGAAAAAAAACGATACAGCAGCTCGCGCTTGTTTTTTATTTCGGATAAATTCTCCGAAGCCTCTCTTTCGTTATTATGCGAAAAAGTCCTCAGCAAATTAATCCTTTCTTTGGGCAGAAGTTTTACTTTTACGGACCAGTCGAGCAAATCGTCGTATGAATTTAAATAATCGAATATCTGTTCTTCGGTCCTCGAATGAACCGTGTTGGTAAAATTAAAACAATAACACCCTCCGTCCAGCGACAAAGTTTTTATGCTTCTTTCCCTGCTCATTTTTAATCCGTGGAAATTTAATAACATAAAAATAATATTTTTACCGGTAAATAGCAGTATGACAGTAATATAATTTTTATTATATTGTTACCGGCATAATCAATATTACTGGTAAAAATCAAAATATCGGGGTATATTGATATATCATATCAATTTCTTTTTGGAAAGGAAAAAAATGCAGCGCAAGGTGAAAGCATTGATTAACGGTCTCGAAAATATTTACGGGCAAAACCCGTGGTACGGTGATTCCGCCGAATCGATTTTGAAGGGAATAGATCCTAAAAATGTATTTACGAAGGTATCGAATAAAGCGCACAGCATTGCGGAACTGCTGTCCCATATCATCGGATGGCGGGAGTTTATGCTCAGGAGAATATCGGGGGAGTACGATTATAATATCGGGCAGGACGAATCATTCGATTGGAAGAATATAGACCGCAGCGAGAATACCGCATGGGAAAGCCTGTTGAAAAAGCTCGAAGAGAACCAGTCCGCGATTCTAAAGATTCTTGAAAATAAAGAGGACGATTTCTTGGATTTGCCTGTCCCGGGCAAAAACTATAATATGCAGTTCCTGATTGAAGGGGCAGTCCAGCACGATATTTATCACCTCGGGCAGATTTCCCTGCTGAATAAAATAATCAGCGGGTGAGGTCTTAGGTATTCGCCGGCGGCGGCTTTAAAATTATAAACAGTCGATTTTATTTTGGATCGAATGTTTGTCCGTTTGAGTCCTGGCGAGCGAGAGGGCCGTTATAAAATTCTCCTTTGCTTTTTCGTTGTCGATCCCGGAATAAAGTTCCCCGAGCAGCGTGTAGTAAAAATGGTTTCCGGTTAATTTTAATTTTTCCGCTTCCGCAATTGCTTCTTCTTTCCCGTTGGCTTTGGAAAGTGCATAGGTCCT
>JBJKOY010000335.1:0-52209 GCA_046706945.1 Ignavibacteriaceae bacterium
TGATCTACAGGAATACTCCTTGATGTATCGGCAATAATTAACTTTTAACGATAACCTGAATAAGAATTTTAATGTCTTTGGAATTACTATTATTTATAATATTCGGCGGAATAGCCGCGGTATCGGCGGTATTAATGATAACACGGTCTAACCCCGTAATAAGCGCGCTGTTTTTAATACTTAATTTTGCCGGACTTGCCGGTTTATATCTTTTATTGAACGCTCAATTCATTGCGGTTGTTCAGGTGATTGTTTATGCCGGCGCTATAATGGTGCTGTTCCTTTTCGTTATCATGCTGCTGAAACCCGAAAAAGAAAAATTATTAAGTTCACATCCTCAGATAAAAATCTTTGCTCTTATCGTTGCGGCACTAATTTTTATACAGATTGCATATATGATCTTCCTTTCGCACCCGGATGCGTCCCTTAGTCCGAACGCTGCGGCCAGCGTGAAAGCCGGCACCATCGAACAGATCGGGAAGGAATTATATACTAATTACGTGCTTCCGTTTGAAGCTGCTGGTTATTTGCTTTTAGCCGCGACTATCGGCGCATTGGTACTGGCAAAAAAGAAATTTGAATAGCATTATGAATCTACCAATTGAATATTATTTAGTCCTTAGCGCTTTTATGTTTGTTGTGGGAGTAGCCGGAGTGCTGACGAGACGCAATGCGATCATAGTTTTTATGTCGGTTGAGCTTATGCTGAATTCGGCAAATCTTACACTTGTTACCTTCTCTTCTTTTTTAGGTAACTCGATCGGACAGCTGTTTGTATTCTTCGTAATGACCGTGGCCGCCGCGGAAGCTGCGGTCGGTTTGGCAATAATAATAGCTCTTTTCAGAAGCAAATTAACCGTTAACATAGACGAAGTAAATATTATGAAATGGTAGCCGACCGTTAATTAAATTTTGCAACTTATTTTTATACTTTTTATGACTCATTTAATATACCTGACCGTTCTTTTACCTCTCGCCGGTTTTCTTATAAACGGGGTATTCGGCAGTAAGATAAAAAACGAAAAAGTAATCGGCATTATCGGAAGCGGTACGATCGGATTATCGTTTCTTATCGTACTTTCGGCTTTCTTTCAGACACTTGCTCTTCCCGTCGACCGGAGACAGACAATAGTGGATCTGTTTACCTGGATACATGCCGGAGGATTGAATATCCATGTCGCCTATCAAGTGGACCAGCTTTCCCTGGTTATGGCTTTGATTGTAACCGGCGTAGGCTTCGTAATCCACCTTTACTCCATCGGTTATATGCACGGCGACAAGGCTTTCTGGAGATTTTTTGCTTATATGAACCTGTTCATCTTTGCCATGATGAATTTAATATTAAGCGACAATTTCGTTCTTCTTTTCCTGGGGTGGGAAGGCGTAGGATTATGCTCTTATTTGCTTATAGGATTCTGGTACGACAGAAAATTCGAAAAGAGTACTACCAGCGACGCCGCAAAAAAAGCTTTTATTGTAAACAGGATCGGTGATTTCGGCTTTTTACTCGGGATGTTTCTTATTTATCTTACCTTCGGAAGCCTTAATTTCAATACGGTCTTTACAAGGGCGGTTTCGTTAAATATCCCGACAAGCACTTTTAATCTTATTGCGTTGTTCTTATTTATAGGGGCGACGGGAAAATCCGCGCAGATCCCTTTGTATGTATGGCTGCCTGATGCTATGGCGGGTCCCACACCCGTATCGGCCCTGATCCATGCCGCAACAATGGTGACGGCGGGAGTTTATATGGTGGCAAGATGTTCGGTAATATACGCTTCCGCTCCCGCAATAATGACCCTGGTGGCGGTTATTGGCGTGCTGACCGCTCTATTCGCCGCAACAATAGGACTGGTTCAGAACGATATTAAAAAAGTACTGGCGTATTCTACGGTCAGCCAGCTCGGATATATGTTCCTTGCATTGGGTGTAGGAGCTTTTTCCGCAGGTATTTTCCACGTTATGACGCATGCATTCTTCAAAGCACTTTTATTTTTAGGCGCTGGATCGGTTATCCACGCAATGCACGACGATCAGAACATACAGAATTACGGCGGACTAAAAAAATATATGCCTGTAACCTATCTTACTTTTCTGGCGGCTTCGCTGGCTATTTCCGGTATCCCGCCATTTTCGGGCTTCTTCAGCAAAGACGAAATTCTATGGTTCTCGTTCGCGAACGGGAATTTTACGTATTGGTTTATAGGCGCTTTTACGGCGCTTCTTACGGCTTTTTATATGTTCCGGCTTGTATATCTTACATTTGAAGGTAAAGAAAGATTCGGCCGCGACAAGCATCCTCACGAATCTCCGAAAGTTATGACTATCCCATTGATTATTCTCGGTATTTTATCAGTTATAGGCGGGTTTATAGGAATCCCGGCTTTGTTTTCCGGGGAACACGGGAACAATTTTGCGAACTGGCTTGCCCCCGTATTTTCGAATGCCCAGGCAAAGCTTTCTTTATTCGGAGTTTATACACATACCCAGGAAATTATTCTGATGTCCGCTACGGTAATCGGCGCCGTCGCGGCAATTTGGTTTGCCAGGTACTTATACATTAAGAAGACAGAATTACCTTCTCTTTACAGCAAGAAATTTAAAGGATTATATAATCTGCTTCTCAATAAATATTTTGTCGACGAAGCGTACGATGCTGCCGTGGTTACGCCCATCGTAAAAGGATCCGAATCGTTTCTCTGGAAAATAACCGACAGTAAAATAATAGACGGTACCGTTAACGGGACTGCAGTTATAATAGGATTTATTTCAAAAAGGATCAGAAAAATACAAACCGGCGTTGCTCAATTTTATGCTTTGATGATGATGCTGGGGATAGTAATAGCATTATTCTGGATCATTCTAAGTTTATAATCTATGGAAAACAGCAATATAATATCTTACATACTTTTTACGCCCTTACTAGGCGGATTACTTTTATTGTTTTTTAAAAAGGGGAAGGACGACTTTATCCGTTATTTCGGGCTTGCGGTTTCAATTGCGACATTTATCCTTTCGTTATATCTTTATGCGAATTTTAATCCCGGCAGCGGATCGTTCCAGTTTGTTGAGAAATTTTCGTGGATCCGGAATCTGCATATAAGCTATCATGTCGGCGTCGACGGCATTTCTCTTCTACTGATTCTGTTAACCACATTTTTAACACCGTTAACTCTGCTTTCAAGCTGGAAGGCAATTAATCATAGGGTGAAAGAATTTACATTCTTTATGCTCATGCTTGAAGTGGGAATGCTGGGCGTTTTCGTTTCCCTCGATCTCTTCCTTTTTTACATCTTTTGGGAAGCAATGCTTATTCCCATGTATTTTATTATAGGTATTTGGGGAGGAGACCAAAGAATATACGCATCGATTAAGTTCTTCCTGTATACAATGTTCGGCAGCCTTCTGATGCTGGTTGCCATAGTATGGCTGGCGGTTTATGCATCGGCGTACTTGGGACATTTCTCTACTGACCTTGTGGAACTCTATGCAATCGGACCGACAATAAAAAGCAATATCCAGAACTGGATGTTTCTTGCATTCGCTTTAAGTTTTGCGATTAAAGTTCCGTTATTCCCGCTCCATACCTGGCTTCCGGACGCTCACGTTCAAGCGCCGACCGCCGGCAGCGTCATACTTGCGGGCGTACTACTCAAGATGGGAACGTACGGATTGTTGAGATTCTGCCTGCCTTTATTCCCTGAAGCTTCAATACATTTTGCCCCGTATATAGCGGTACTTGCAGTCATAGGCATAATATACGGAGCTCTGGTTGCGATGGTTCAGAAGGATATGAAAAAATTGGTGGCTTATTCTTCCGTTGCTCATCTAGGATTTGTCGTATTGGGTATATTTGCCTTAACTCAGGAGGCGGTGCAGGGTGCCGTTATTCAAATGGTGAATCACGGCCTATCAACCGGGGCTTTATTCTTACTTGTAGGTGTCCTTTACGAAAGAACGCACACAAGAGAAATATCTTACTACGGCGGAATAGCTAAGATTGTCCCCGTCTATGTAGTCTTTTTAATGATCGCGTCGCTGTCCTCGATCGGGCTGCCGGGTTTGAACGGCTTCGTAGGAGAATTTTTAATTTTACTCGGTTCTTTTAAATCTCCGGTGTTTAACAGTTGGTGGTTTACCGTATTTGCAGCAAGCGGTGTAATATTTGCCGCCGTCTATTTATTGTGGATGTATCAAAGAGTTGTCTTCGGCGAGGTTAAGAATCCCAAACTTAACGAACTGAAGGATATGAACAAGCGCGAAATTCTTGTCCTTGTCCCGATCTTCATATTTATTGTGTGGATAGGAGTATATCCCGGGACTTTCTTGAAAGTATCCGCAAAATCGACTCATAAAATAATTGAGCAGGTACTGCCTTCGCAAACACAAATAATAAAATAAGGGAAAAAATGTTCGGCAGAATCAAATATAATTTACCGTTATCTATTTTCTTCGGTATTTTCTGTCTGAATGGTAATCTATTCGCAGGGGAAATCGCTCATACTTCAGTTGATACGCTGGCAGCGGCCGCATCTTCGGGAGCAGTGGAGCATGTTTTGCCGTCTCCTTATATGATAATTCCATTCGTACTCCTTTTATTAATGATAGCAACAGGGCCGCTATTTTATAAACATTTCTGGGAGAACCATTATCCTAAAGTATCCGTATTGCTGGGAGTTTTCGTAGCGGCATATTATATCTTTTATCTTCAGAGTTACCACAGCCTGATGCATACGCTTGCCGAATATATCTCTTTTATAGCATTGCTGGGTTCGCTGTTCGTTGCGTCGGGCGGGATATTGATAAAAGTAGACAGGAAATCTACGCCGCTAGCCAACGTAGTGTTCCTCGCTATAGGCGCGGTAATATCCAACATAATCGGTACAACCGGAGCTTCGATGCTTTTGATCCGGCCTTTTATAAGAATGAACAAGGAAAGGATAGAGCCTTACCACATTATTTTCTTCATCTTTATCGTGAGCAATGTGGGCGGCGCTTTAACCCCGATCGGCGATCCGCCTTTGTTCCTGGGATTTCTCAGCGGCGTACCGTTCTTCTGGGTCATAGACAACGTATGGTTTATCTGGATCCCCGCCGTTTTATTGATTTTGCTGGTATTCTATTTCTATGATGTCAGGAACAAAAAGGATTCTAAAGCGCATGTCGAATATTCGGGCAAGATACAGATAAGGGGACTGAAGAATTTAATTTATCTCGGAATTATTATACTTGCGGTCTTTATCGATCCTCAGGTTATTCCGGGCGTACCTAAACTCGGCAGCATGCCCTTCGGGATCAGAGAAATTATAATGTTTGCCGTCGTTTATTTTTCCTACAAAACCGCCGATCAGCAGGCGCTTAAAGACAACGAGTTCGACTTTGAGCCCATAAAAGAAGTAGCTTATCTTTTCGTCGGTATTTTTCTCACAATGGTACCGGCTCTTGAAATTATTGCGCACGAAGCCAACGTCCTCGGGAACCGGCTCACGGCCGGAGTTTTTTATTGGGCTACGGGCGCATTGTCTTCCGTCCTGGATAATACTCCTACTTATATGAACTTTTTAAGTGCGGCTATGGGTAAATACGGTCTGAATGTAGCGGATAAAGCTCAGGTGCTGCACTTTGTTTCAATAGATATTATATACCTTAGAGCAATCTCGGTTGCCGCCGTATTCTTCGGTTCAATGACGTACATCGGCAACGGCCCGAACTTCCTTGTGAAATCAATAAGCGAAAGATCCGGTATTACAATGCCGAGCTTCTTTACTTACGTCGTTAAATATTCAATAATAATACTACTCCCAATATTTACTGTTATTTGGTTATTATTTTTTTACGGGAAAGGTTAAAATATGAGCACAATTGAAGATATGCTTAAAAATAATAAAGGCGGTCTTTATTACGGTAACAGGGCGTTATTGCCGTTTACATGCAATCTTTTGAAAGTAATAATAGACGACGAAATTATAATGGATTTCTCATCTACATCCAAAGCGATAAGCTATACTTCGTTCGAAGATTTTTGCGAAATTTATTTCAAGCAGTATAAAAACCTTAAAGACGTTGTGTCGAAGTACGAATCGATCAAGCTGATAGCGGTGGATAAAGATAAGGATATATTTAATTTCGACAACCATATTAAACTGGTTATCAGGGTTGAAGACGAACACAAATTAAAAATTGAAAAAACAGACGAAGACATTTTATTTATAGAGTAGTTATGCTGAACAACATTCAAGAGTTCTACAATATACTGCCGCTTGTTATTGTCGGCACCGGGATAGTCGTTTCGCTTTGCATAGAAATATTCTCGGGAAAAAGCAGGAAAATAATACCCTGGTTTTCCGTTATCCTTTTCCTTTTCACCGCATTTTATGCTTTGATAAACGTCGACAATACTTCCGTCGTACTTCAGAATATGTACTCTACCGGCGGCAATGTGAATGTCTTTATTTTTATTTTTAATTTCGGCGCGGCAATCGTTTCGCTGCTTGCGGTAGATTATCTTGAAAAATACGGGACTAATCTGGGCGAATTCTATATCCTTGTTCAAAGTTCGGTTCTGGGCATGATGTTTATGGCCGGCGCCAAGGATTTGTTCATGATTTTCCTCGGTCTGGAAGTAATGTCGGTAAGCTTTTATGCCCTTGCAGGACTGAATAGAAAACGAGCCGGAGCTATCGAAGCATCGCTGAAATATTTTTTGCTCGGCGCCTTCGCGACCGGATTTATCGTTTACGGCATCGCTTTGATTTACGGTGCGGCCCATACCACGTCCCTGGATCTGATTGCTTCCTCTTTCCCGCAATTGAAGACTAACATGCTTTTTGTTACCGGGATACTGTTGTTTCTTGCCGGTTTTTCGTTTAAGATAGCCGCGTTTCCTTTCCATATGTGGGTACCGGATGTTTATCAGGGGACCTCAACCACAGTTGCGGGTCTTTTTTCTACGGGCGGAAAAGCCGCGGCGTTCAGCGCAATTATTATTACTCTCGGATTTTTATTTACCGGCGCGGCTAAAAATATTTTTGAACCGTATCTTGCGGTAATCGCAGTGTTCTCAATGCTTTTCGGAAGCATTGTAGCAATCTCCCAGGATAATATAAAAAGGATGCTGGCCTATTCTTCGATTGCGCATGCGGGTTATATGATAATCGGGTTGGCGGCGGGGAACCATGACGGTATCGCCGGAATAATATTTTATCTCGCGGTTTATACGTTTATGAACCTGGGGGCATTCGGAATTATTGCTCTCATAGAAGGCAGGGACGAAACAAATCTGGAAATTAAATCATACTCCGGGCTTGCCGCGAGAAAACCCATGCTTGCGGCACTTCTATCCATTTTTATGTTCTCGCTTGCGGGGATTCCGCCGTTTGCGGGATTTTTCGGTAAATATTATATTTTTATCGCGGCCGTAAAGGCGCATTTAACCTGGCTGGCAATCGTAGGAGTTATATCCAGCGTAATAAGCGTTTATTTCTATCTCAGGATAGTAGTTCTCATGTATTTCAAAGATGCGGAATCAGAAATGGTTCTGGAGAAAAGCAATACCGGATTACTTGCAGTTGTTATTTCGGCGTTACTCGTCGTTGTTATAGGGATAGTACCTGGCTCTATAATCGGATTAATATCTTCTTTCTTGTAAAAGATTCCTCAATTTATAGGTTTTTGTGCTAAATTACGGGTAGTAATTTTTAACAGCATTAATTTTACCTATGATACCTTTATTTTCAACCGATCAAGTACGGTCAATAGACGCATATGCTATAAACGAATTAGGCATACCCGGGCTGGTATTAATGGAAAATGCCGCCCTTCAAATATTTAATATCTTCACGGAAAAAACGGGGCAACTTCGGAATCCCGGTAAAATCGGGTTTGTATGCGGCAAGGGAAACAACGGCGGCGACGGTTTTGCAGCGGCGCGGCATTTCGCAAATAACGGATTTTCCGTTTGTGTTATATATACCGGGAACGAAGATGAATTTTCACCGGATTGCAGTGTAAATTTTAAAACAATTCAAAATATCGCAAAAGATAACGGCAACGTTATGCTTAAGAAATATTCCTCTGTAAAAGATTTGAGATATCTGGCGGATTGCAGTATAATATTCGATGCAATGCTGGGCAGCGGAGCTAAGGGAGAATTAAGGGAGCCCTATAAAACAATTGTGCAAAACATAAATAAAATTAAAGCATTTAAAGTCGCAGTCGATATTCCCAGCGGACTCGATGCCGATAAAGGATATGCCGGTACCTGTTTTGCTGCGGATCTTACGGTTTCCCTGGGCGAGCTAAAGAAAGGCCTGTTCGTGGGAGACGGCCATAAATATTCCGGCGAAGTTGTAAAAGGGAATATAGGGATAAGCTATTCGTATTTCGATAAGTTTGAAACGGAAGAATATTTGATAGAACCGGAGGACGTTTTTAATTCACTTCCTTTAAAAGGGAAAAATATTCATAAATACTCCGCGGGGAAAGTTTTGACAATTGCCGGTTCTGCGGAACTGCCAGGTGCTGCCGTACTGTCTTCCAATGCAACTTTGAAAATAGGAGCGGGTGCTTCAATATTGTGTTTTCCTCATTCCGTGAGAGGCCTTCTTAACCATAAAATCCCGGAAATTGTAGTGAAGACTTTCGATGACGAAGCCAAAGGCTATATAACCGAAGGCAATATCGAAGAACTAATTCAGCGGATAGAATGGGCGGACGCGATTGCAATTGGCCCGGGATTGGGTAGAAATTCCGGAACATTGGAATTCGTCAGATCGGTCTTAAAGAAGTTTAAAAACAAAAAGTTCGTGATTGACGCCGATGCCGTTTTTGCACTGGCCGAAAATCATTACGAAAGCATAGATATATCCGGAAAAGTATTGACGCCCCATCACGGGGAATTTTCCAATCTCATCGGAATAACCGCGGAAGAACTCGGAAAAGATATTATTTCCTACGGTAAAAGTTTTTCAAGAAATACCGGCGCTTACCTGGTTCTTAAAGGAGCGCCGACGATTATATTTACACCTGAAGGGGATTCGCTGGTAAATTCGACAGGAAATGCAGGCATGGCAAAATTTGGTACCGGCGACGTACTAACGGGAGTACTGGCGGGAATGCTGTCTCAAAGCAATGAAATCGAAAGCGCCGTTACAGCCGGGGTATATCTGCACAGTTTATCCGCCGATTTGCTCTTGAAAGATCGTACCGAGTTCGGTTTCACGGCCACCGATATCACAGACAATCTTCCCTCCGCAATAAAATTTATCAGGAATTCGATTGTTTGAATATTCGAAAAGGAAAATTATTTTACAAAATATTTAAAAAAATTTCGAATTTATCCCGGAATAAATTAAATTGCATCTGTTTTTTAGAAAAGCCCCCCAATTCAGGGAACTTAATTGACTGTTATTAGTAAGAGAAAATGAATTTGCAATTGACATAAGTAAATTCATTTATTAACTTACTTAAAATTCTTTAGCTGATAGGAGATTTAACTCAATGGCAAGTTTAAAGAACCCAAAAGCCGATCTTAGAGCAAAATACAAAAGAGTATATGAGATCAGCTTAATAATTTCGTTAGCTGTATTAATCGTTGCCTTTAAATATTTCCCCCATTTAAAACCGGTAAAGGAAATTGCGCAAACAACGCAGGATTTATTTAAAGTGGAGGATGTCCAGCAGACAACTCAGGAAAACAGACCTCCGCCGCCTCCCAAACCTGCTATTCCCATTGCCGCACCGTCATCGGATGTTTTACAGGACGTAAATATAGCTTCTACGGAGTTGGACGTTAATGCGAACGTAACTTCTGCACCGCCTCCTCCTCCGAAAGAAGAAAAAACCGAAGAGCCTACATATTTTGTTGCTGTTGAAGAAATGCCGGAACCTATCGGCGGAATTGCGGCAATTCAGGATAAAATAGTATATCCCGAGATTGCAAAAAGAGCCGGTGTTGAAGGAAGGGTATATGTGCTGGCTTTTGTCGACAAAGACGGCAACGTTACAAAAGCTAAAATACTAAAGGGAATAGGAGCCGGTTGCGATGAAGCGGCCTTAAAAGCTGTTGAAGAAACCAAATTCAAACCCGGGAAACAAAGAGGTAAACCCGTAAACGTGCAGGTTTCTATCCCAGTTGTATTTAAGCTTCAATGATTTTCAAAAGCGCCTTTCGGGGCGCTTTTTTTATCTCCCGAATTTTTTATATAAAACCGTCTGTCACTCCTTGAGAACTTAAATCCTTTTACTTATTTTTTCTCCGGTAAGTGGTAATAAAATTAAACATAATTACTTGGAAAGCCGTTGAAATTGCCGGATGAACGGGGAACTCGTGCACCGCAATCCGCATATTAATTTGAAAAATGAAATCAACCGACCGTAAAAATAAAAAACGAACCGGACTGCTCTCGTCGATAATAATTCTTATCGCCGCCCTCGATCTACTCCTTCTTTATTACTTTAAGTATAACAACCAGGGCCTTCCGTTTGCGGACTTTGACATTAAGTATATCGGCAATATTCTAAATCTAATATTTACTTTATTGGTAATAACCGGAGTAATATTTTACACTTTTTTCGGCAAACACGGTTATAAGAAAGGTTTTTTAATCGCCTCCGCCGTCATATTAAATATTATGCTGTTATCTGCAATAATAAGCGCGAAAATCAATTTGCCTCTCCCTAGTTATTATCTATTCGACCACCCTTTCTCAAAAATATTTACCGGTATTTTATTTTCGGCATACCAGTTTTTGCTGATCATTTTTTTATCCGTTTTATGGTACAGCGTGATAGGAAGGGAATTAGTCGTATTAAGAGCACTGCTGAACTCCGCGGCTATTGCGGTAATTTTGCTTGCCTTTACTTTCGTATATATAAATTCGGGTAAAATAAAAAAAATCAATAAAAATAAACCCGGCAAGAAATATAATGTTGCCGTCGTATTAGGCGCGGCGGTCTGGTCGCACAATTCTCCCAGTCCCAGTTTGGCGGCGCGGGTCGATAAAGCATTCGAACTTTATAAAAAGGGGGTAGTGAATAAAATCCAGCTGACGGGGAGCAATGCGCCCGGAGAATTAAGCGAAGCCGAGGTTGCATATAACTATTTAAAAACAGAGGACATTGATAATTCCGATGTGTGGCTGGAGAAAAATACGGTCTCTACCGCAGAGCAGATAAGGTTCATACGGGATAGCCTCCTTACTAAACGGAATGTCGGATCGGTTGTAATAGTTTCCGATGCATATCATCTGACTCGAGTCGGAGAAATGTGCAGGTTTTATCGCATCAAGGCCGGATTGGCTCCCTCCGGTTTAAAATTAAGCTTTGAACACAGTCTGTATTATAAGCTAAAAGAAAGCGTTGCTCTGCTTGTCTTCTGGCTTTTCGGTTTATAAATGCGGTGTTTTTATTTCATTTTGAAAAAACTTAGATTGCAGATTAAATTAAAAACTACTGGAACCCTGGTTAAACACGAATTGAATAATTTATGCAAATATGGGTAGCAAAGGTTATATGACGCAAAAATATAAAAGAAGGACGGTAAGGGAAAAAACGCTTCAAATATTATACGCGTACACAATGAACAAGGAGTCCTTAAGCGCATTAATGGAAGAAATATTATCGGACGTCCCGGATAAAATTGATCGCGATTATGCGAATGATTTGGTCAACAAGGTGCTTATTCACAAGGATGAACTTGACGGTATGATCAAACAACGGGTGAATAACTGGGAAATGAGCAGAATTGCGCTTATAGACAAGCTGCTTCTTCGAATGGGAATTTGCGAACTCCTTTATTTCCCTGATATACCGCCGAAAGTTTCAATAAACGAAGTGATCGAAATTGCCAAAATATACAGCACCGCCGGCAGCGGGAAATTTTTAAACGGTATTCTGGATGCCATTTTATCCGAAATAAAAGACAACGGAACACTAAACAAGACCGGACGGGGATTGCTGGAAGAAAGCATATCAAAACAAACCGCCAAGAAATAATTCATGAAGTCAAAAAGTAAAATCTTCTTCTGGACGCTTTTTGATTTTGCCAATACCGCCTTTTCCGTTATAGTCGTTACCGTAATTTATTCGAAATATTTTTCGAATTATGTTGCCGGCGGGAAAAAATGGCTGTGGGGACTGGCCGTAAGCGTATCAATGGTTATTGCCGCCATGCTTAGTCCGCCCCTCGGCGCGGTAGCCGACGTATCCAGGAACCGGAAAAGATTTCTTTTAATGTTCACTCTTGTCTCTGTAATATGCACCGCTCTGATGTTTTATGTCCGTAAAGGCGATGTATTATTGGGTGCTTTCTTGTTTATTTTTGCCAATATCGGATTTGAAGCAGGTCTTGTATTTTACGATGCTTTCCTTCCGAATCTTACCGAGAAAAAAAATTTCGGGAGAGTTTCCGGATACGGATTCGCTATGGGGTATGTGGGAGCCCTCGCAGTTTTGCTCATTGTAATGGTCCTGCTGCCCGCTCAAAGTTCTCCGGATTATTATTTTTACATCAGATTGTCGTTTATAGTCGCGGCCGTATTTTTCCTCTTTTTCTCGATCCCGCTGTTCCTCTTCGTCAGCGAGCCCAAGTTAAGAGTACCGGTAAAAAAAGACGCTTTCAGAACCGGCTTAAGAAATAGTTCCGCTACTTTAAAAGCACTGTTCGTCCACAAGTCTTACCCTTCAATTTCCAGGTTTTTACTGGCATTTTTCCTTTATAACGACGCTATAATTACAATTATAGCGTTCGCGTCAATATTTGCTTCAACCGTATTAAAAATGACCGACGACCAGGTAATTTATTTTTTTGTGATTGTACAGAGCACTGCTGTAATCGGCTCATTTGTTTTCGGAATCGTATCCGACCATATAGGACCGAAAAAGACCATAACAATAACTCTCGTAATCTGGCTCGGAGTGATACTGGGTGCATTTTTTGTGCAGAACGTTTTCCAGTTTTACCTTGTAGGCTTATCGGCAGGCGCGTCGATCGGATCCTCCCAGTCGTGCAGCAGAAGTTTGATGGCGCTGCTCACGCCGAAAGAAAGGGAGGCTGAGTTCTTCGGATTTTACGACGGACTGTTCGGCAAGTCTTCGGCCGTTATAGGTCCCCTGTTTTACGGAATTATTTCGGATGTTTCCAACGAAAGAATTGCCGCGCTGGCTATAGGAATATTCTTCCTCATCGGTTTAATCATACTTCAAAAGGTAGAAGTACCGGGTATAAAAGACAAAAAATTCAGTTGATCTGAAATTCTTTTTTATCCGGGCGTATGCTGTCGTATAACTGTTTCAGTTGATTGTAAGCGAACTGGCTGCCCCGCTGCGCCGCAAACCGATAATATTCCACTGCATAAGGCAAATCTTTATCTAGCCCGATGCCGTTTTGATAACAGTAAGCAAGCGTAGCCTGAGCAAGGACCGAACCGTTCTTTACTGCATTTTTAATCGAATCCACGGCAGGTTTAAATAAAGAATCATTACCGTTTCCGTAAATATCCGATATCGATAAACGCAGCTGAGCTTCTTTGCTGCCGGAATTTGCTGCGGCTTCCCAGATTGATATAGCTTTGTCCTGATCTTTTTTAATGTATTTGCCGGTATAGTAATCCAGTCCCAGTTCGTTTACCGCCGGTAAATAGCCCAACGACGCGGCCTTTGCCAGAAGTTTAATTGCATCCGCTTCCACAATCTGATTTTCGAATCCGTTATTGAAAAGTCCGTACCACACAAACATCGCTTCGGGGTTATTTTCATCGGTTAATTTTTTTAATTTATCGAAGAAATTTTTGTTTCTTAACGTTTGCCAGAGCAGAAGAGGGGAACGCGGCGAATCTAGCTCTCCGGCCCTAATATAATAAACGGCGGCTTGAAGCAGATCTTTTTTGAAGAATTGACCTTTTTGATAAAGCCTGCCTAAAAGGGTCAATGCTTCCGGACTTCCGGCCTCGGCATATTGCTGCAGCAATTTAACGCTGGCGCTGTCTGTATTTATTAATGTATCGTTTTTAATACTTATATTTATCTTTTTGATCAAACCCTCATTGCCCTGGTGCATTAAATCTTCCACCAGAATTCTATCCGGAATTTTTGCGGTAGTATCTCTTGTTAAACTGAAATCGATAAAAACAAAACCCGGATTTGAAGAAATGCCCGGATTTGATTTGTTCTTGCCCGATTTTGCCGTGTTGTGCCAGGAATTATTCGGAGCTTGAGATGCGGACGCTTTCAAAAAATTCGAATTATTCAGCGGCGGATCGATTACGGATTCCGAGGTATCTATATTCGAAAGATCAATGCTGCTTGAAAGTTCGGCAAGGGTTCCTTTTGCGGGGGCAAAACCGTCTTCGGCCGCTTTTTTAATCCATACGTAAGCCTTGCTCCAATTCCTTTTTACTATCAGATTATCCGTATACATCAATCCGACGAAATATTCGGCCTGAGGCATGCTGTTCCGAGCTGCAGTCATGAAATAATTATATGCCTTAAACGGGTTCCATTTTACGCCCCAGCCGTTGTTCAGCAGTATTGCATAATTATAACATGCGCCCGGCAATCCTTTTCCCGCCGCTTTTCCGATCCAGTAGGCGGCCTTTACGGTATCCGCCGGTACTCCGTACCCGAGTATGTATCTTATTCCCAGTTCATGCATTGCCAGTGCGTTTCCCGAGTTTGCTTCAGTAACAAGTTGGAGTGTCTGCCACATTTGATAAGCAATGTCCGGGTGGTACAGAATTGACTGCTGTTCCGCCGGACGGTTATTCTTGAATGCCAGGCTCTTCGTTGTATCCTGCGCGGAGACTTGAAAGATCGGAATAATTACCAGGATCAATACCGAGAATATCCAAAAAATTATTTTTTTTGCTGCCACTAAATACGCTTTCCCAAAAATAAGCTGCTTATAAATTCCTGAGTATATTATAAAAAACCCGTGCTTTTATCCGTTGATATAGATTTATACTTCAGTTCTTAAAACCTTGCAAAGAATTGCCGGAAGGCGATATAAAATAAATCAACCTTTATTAGACAACCTTAATCTTCGTTTGGTTCCTGAATTCTGCATAATTGAATTTTATTTCACTAAATTTACAAAAACTTCGACAAAATATATGTCGTGTTTGTTTAATAATTTAAGCCGTAATAACCGTTTTTTTTGACAACCTTTTTTCCGATTAAGTTTAACCTTTATTGCCGGCACAAAATTCCGTAGAAATGCTTTTTCAAACCGTTTATAATTTTTAACTGTATTGATTATTATAAATTCTTTAATTTGAGAGTCAAAATTCCGTTTTTATTTACCTTCACCCGTAAATTATGAATAGAATAAAGATTATCTTTTCGCTGCTCTCCGTTATTATCATTTCGGCACTGATATATTTTACTTTTTACCGGACTACTCATCTAACGGCGGGATTAAAATTAAAGTTCGATAAGGTACAGATTCTGGAAAAAGCGCACAAGCTTGCCGATAATCTAAATGCTCCCCAAAATAATCTGGAACCGGTTGCTCAACTTAAATCAAATAACGCTCTTATAAGGCAGGTTCAACATGAGTACGGTTTTAATGCCGGCAACCGGCTGCTCAGGAAATCGATCCCCGGGTTTTATTGGCAGGTTGCATGGGTTTCAACGGAACGTACATCATTATCTTTCGGCAATAACCCGGACAACAGTGAAAGAAATGCAAGTAAAATTACAATAGAATATGATGCGTCCGGCAATCTTCTCCGCTACAAAAGAGAAATAAACGATTCCACCAAATTACCTTCAATTTCCGAAGCCGCAGCAATGGACACTGTGAGAAATTTTATCATACGGTCCGCTATGATAAAAGAATTAAACAATCCGCCAGATAGCACCGAACCGTCGCAGTATTCGAATTTCGTTTATCTTTCAAATACCGGCGAGCAATTTCATTTTAAATCAAAAGAAAAAATAGAATTACCGCACAGGATAGATTATCATTTTACATGGAAGGGAAAATCGTCTTATATAAGCGACGAGCTTACCATGGAAGCTGTCGTATCGGGTAACAGCATATCTTCTTTCAGGATTAACTATATTACGCCCGAGTCCTATTCTTCGGATAGTTCCAACGTATACCAGGCTTCGATCGAATTCCTATTTTATTTTATAATTATAATACTTGTTGCCGTTTTAGCGTACAGAAAAACAAAAGCCTATGAAATTGGATTTAAGACGGCATTTATAATTACTGTTGCCGTTGTTATAAGCGCGGGACTGTACATTTATTCCGGCTTAAGAAACGAGACCGGCTGGGCCATATTGATCCCTTTGGTTATGGGTTCTCTGTTTATAGGGCTGGGAATATTTATTACATGGGCGGTCAGCGAAACCGTCACACGTGAAACATGGAAGGAAAAATTAATATCCGTCGACCTTTTAACAAAAGGTTATTTTACGCACTCGCGCGTGGGCGAATCGTTGCTGAACGGTATTACACTGGGGATAGGACTTACATCCGTGTGGATGATACTTTTGGTTATCGTAGAGAATTTTTCCGGACTGTGGAGCAGTTCTTACGATTCCGTATTGCTCTCGTATTTGAATTCTTTCAGTCCTTCCGTGAATATAATCGATAAATATTTTTACGTCTCGTTCTTCATGTTTGCCGTGTTTTTTAATCTTGTCCTTTCCGGATTAAAAAAAAGGTTTAAATCGACAACGGTTTTGATTGTGGTCTCCGGAATTGTATGGGGACTGGTGATATCGAACGATATTCGTCCGTATTTTATCGGCGTCGGTCTTGAAATTATATTGGGTATTTTATTCTCTCTGTCTTATGTAAAGTTCGACGGTTTAACAACCCTTGCAATGCTGATATCGTATTTCTCTTTCAGCAAATGCTTGTCCATATTTTCACTTGAACTCCCTTCGTTTACTCAGGAAGGTTATTTCCTTCTATTTATACTTCTTATTGTAATCTTATACTCCTTATATTCTTTATATTCAAAAGATAAGCAGGTCGATTTCAATTCAATAACTCCTGTTTTCGCACTGAATATTACGGAGAGACAGAGACTTCAAAGAGAACTTGAAATTGCCCGCGACGTACAAATGAGTTTTCTGCCTTCGAAAAACCCCGTAGTAAATGGATTGGAAATTGCTTCCCGGTGCCTGCCGGCCTTGGAAGTAGGCGGAGATTATTACGATTTTTTCGACTACGATAAAAATAAGCTGGGAATTATTATAGGGGACGTGTCTGGAAAGGGTACGCAGGCAGCTTTTTATATGACGCTAACCAAAGGATTTATGAAAGCGGTTTCAAAAAATTTCACCGCACCTGCGGCATTTTTAAAAGAGATGAATACGTTGTTTTATGAAAACGTCGAAAGAGGAACTTTTATAAGTATGGTATCGGGGATCTTTGACCTGGAAAAAAAGAAGTTTTATATAGCCAGGGCCGGGCACAACCCGGTAATCGTAAGGAATTCCTCCCCGGAAAATGTTGAAACGCTGAATCCCGCCGGTCTGGCTCTAGGCCTGGAAAAGGGCACGGTTTTCAACAACACTATTAAAGAAATAGAAATGAACATCTCACCCGGCGATGTATTTGTATTTTACACGGACGGATTTACTGAAGCGATGAACAAAATAAAAGAGGAATTCGGGGAGGAGCGTTTGATGTCGATCGTCAAAGAGAATTCCGGGATGTCGTCGGAAGAACTGCTCGATAAAATTATTAAAGAAGTAAAAACATTCATGGGCAAGACCCCGCAGCACGATGATATGACTATGGTTGTAGTAAAAGTAGTACTTTAACTTAAACATGATTGAAATTGTGAAATTTTTTGAAAATTTAATCGAAAATTCTAAATACCCTTGACGAATAAATTTGATACTCTTTTAATCGCCGTTATTACACTGCCGGGATAATTATGGATTGGCTGATAAAGACGCCTATAGCACACAGGGGTCTGCACAATATAAACGCATCTATCCCCGAAAATTCGCTTCCCGCTTTTGAAAAAGCCGTTAAAAAAAATTTCCCCGTTGAAATGGACGTCAGGATCCTGAAGGACGATACCGTTGTCGTTTTTCACGATCTTTCACTCGAAAGATTGACGGGTATTAATTCGCTTTTAGGAAGTATGTCATCTTCGGCTTTGAATGAGATTTCTCTGTTGAACACCAAAGAAAAAATCCCGACGCTGAACGAGGTCCTGGCTTTAATAAACGGCAGGGTACCCGCGCTTATCGAAATAAAGAACGAGGGAAAGACAGGACATCTTGAGCCCGAATTGCTGAAGATATTGAAAAACTATAAAGGAGAATTTGCGGTTCAATCATTTAACCCGTTCAGCTTGTTTTGGTTCAAAAAAAATGCACCCGGAATACCGCGCGGACAATTATCTTCCGGTTCCGGATTTCTAAAAACCGGGATTTTTAAGGAAATGATAATTAGTTATATGTTTAATAGGAAGGTCAAGCCGCATTTTATTTCATTCGATATTAACTCATTTACGGAACTTAAAATCGCCGGTTTAAGGAAAAAAGGCATTCCTATCTTAAGCTGGACTATAAAAAATAACGAAGATCTTAAAAAAGCGAAAAAATACAGCGATAATTATATCTTTGAACTTATCAATCCCGAAGATTCCGTACCTTTTTAAAGTAAATTTTTGAAATAAATTATAAATCCGCCGCAATTGATTTTCACCGTACACCAAACCGTACAATTAACCTTGAACCTGAACTTGAACTTGAACTCTTCTTCCCCACCGTATTATTTTATTGAATCCAAAATAAAAAACGAGTAATTTTGAAAAATTAATTTAATTCAACCTTATCCCTTAACTAATAAAGGATTATAATGAGTAAAATTTTTGATAAACTCTCGAATAAAATCCAAGATTGGAGAAGTGAAGCCAAAAGTCTTCTGGAAAAAGGAGGCGATAAGGTATTATCACAAGTTACGGTGGGACAGGCGTACGGAGGAATGCGGGGAGTAATATCCCTAATTTGCGATACTTCGCGGGTTCCGCAGGATCAAGGATTAATAATCAGGGGAACGCATTTAAAAGAATTGGTGGATAAAACACCCGAAGAGATTTTTTATCTGTTATTAACCGGCGAGCTTCCGGGAAAAGAAGAACTTGAGGATTTCAGCGCGGATATAAAAAAACGCAAGCATGTACCCGGTTATGTCTGGGATGTTCTGAAGGCAATGCCTAAAGAATCTCATCCGATGACTATGCTTGATACCGCAATTCTTGTACTGCAGAAGGAATCCGTTTTTGCCCGGGAATACGAAAAAGGCATTAGGAAGGAAGATTACTGGAAGCCTACCCTTGAAGACGCATTGAACCTCGTTGCCAAAATCCCCGCGATAGCCGCAGGTATATACAGATTGCGTTTTAACAAAGGGGAGATAATTTCTCCCGATCCCAATATGGATTGGACAGGCGACTACGTGCATATGCTCGGAACGGCGCCTGACAATGCCGATTTCAAAGACCTGATGAGATTATACCTGGTAGCGCATTGCGATCATGAGGGAGGAAACGTGAGTGCTCTTACTACCCAGACAATTAACTCCGCGCTTTCCGATATTTATTATTCGCTGGCAGGCGGGTTTAACGGACTGGCGGGACCGCTGCACGGTTTGGCAAACCAGGAAAGTTTAAAATGGATCCTGGAAACAATGGAGAAATTCGGAGGTACGCCATCCAAAGAAAAACTTGTCGAAGTAGTCTGGGATACATTAAATTCCGGAAAAGTTATCCCGGGATACGGTCATGCCGTATTAAGGGTAACAGATCCCCGCTTTGAAGCATTTCTTAATTTCGGGAAGAAACATTTCCCTGAAGATCCCGTTTTTAAAACTGTGGCGAATTTATACGATGTTGTTCCTACAGAATTAAAGAAAGTTCCGAAGATTAAGAACCCGTGGCCGAACGTAGACGCGGCTTCGGGATCGATGCTTTATTATTACGGCTTGAGAGAATTTTCGTATTATACCGTTGTCTTTGCCGTATCAAGAAGCCTTGGCTTAACTGCGCAGGCCGTGATCAACAGGGCCATTCTCAATCCTATTATCAGACCTAAATCCGTAACTACGCAGCATATAAAAGATCTGGTTTCCAAGTAGTTCAATTCTCAATTATAAAATCCGGGCACTTTACAGCAAAGCCGCCCGGATTTTTTATAAAAAATAAAAATTCTTTCTTATTTTATAAAATTAAAATTGAAATTCGTACCTAATAATTCTATATTTGGAAAACAAAAACGGTTAAAATGGCCTCCAAAAATAAAGTCAAATTTATCTTCGTAACGGGCGGTGTAGTTTCTTCATTGGGAAAGGGAATAACTGCCTCATCTCTCGGACTCTTGCTCAAACAACGCGGTTTTAAGGTGACAATTCAAAAATTCGATCCGTACATAAACGTGGATCCAGGAACTATGAATCCCTTCCAGCACGGTGAAGTTTACGTAACGGACGACGGCGCCGAAACCGATTTGGACCTGGGTCACTATGAAAGATTTTTGGACGTGAATATGTCCAAAGCTAATAATACCACTACCGGCCAGGTCTATTACGAAGTTATTACAAAAGAAAGAAGAGGCGATTTCCTGGGCGCTACGGTTCAAGTTATTCCGCATATAACCGACGAGATTAAACAGCGGATGATAAAATTAGCCGAACTAGGCGAATATGATATTATAATTACCGAAATCGGCGGGACCGTTGGCGATATAGAAAGTCTTCCTTTCCTCGAAGCAATGCGGCAGCTTATGCTGCAGTTCGGAAGGAAGAATACGATGAGCATTCATGTCACCCTTGTCCCTTATATCGCATCGGCCGGAGAAGTAAAGACCAAACCGACGCAGCACAGCGTTAAAAATCTTCTTGAGCTGGGTATTCAGCCGGAGGTTTTGATCTGCCGGTCGGAGAAAAGATTGTCAAAGGAACTGCGCGACAAGATCGCACTTTTTTGCAACGTAGATTCCAAGTCCGTTATTTCAGCCTACGACTGTTCGACTATTTACGAAGTCCCATTGGTTTTGTTCAAAGAAAAATTCGATCAGATTGTTTTAAATAGACTGCACTTACCCGATAAAAAAATCAAGCTGGAGAACTGGGATAATTTCGTAAGCAGGGTTAAAAACCCTGGGAGGACGATTCAGATTGCGCTTTGCGGAAAGTACGTCGATCACATGGACGCATACAAGAGTATTATGGAATCTTTCGTCCATGCCGGCGCGGAGAACGATGTTAAAGTAACCGTAAAAAACATCAGCGCGGAGGCGTTCGAAGAAGATGACCCCGCCAAACTGCTCGAAGGCATGAGCGGTCTGCTGGTCGCCCCCGGCTTCGGCGAAAGAGGAATAGAAGGGAAAATCAAGGCGATCAAATACGTCAGGGAGAACGATATCCCTTTCTTCGGCATTTGTCTCGGAATGCAGTGCGCAATTATAGAATTTGCCCGCAGCGTATGCGGGATTCCTAAGGCTCACAGCAGTGAATTTAAGAAGAATAAATACAGCGTAATAGATCTTATGCCGGATCAGAAAAATATAAAGAACATGGGCGCTACAATGAGGTTGGGCGCTTATCCGTGTACGCTCGAAGAAAATTCAAAGGCCAGAGAGGCATATAAGACCGATTATATTTCGGAGAGACACAGACATCGCTACGAGGTAAACAATAAATTCAGAAGTTTGCTGCAGGAACACGGTTTACGCCTGAGCGGTTTATCGCCTGACAGGGAACTCGTAGAGATTGCGGAATTACCTTCGCACCGCTGGTTTCTCGGCTGCCAGTTTCATCCCGAATTAAAATCCAGAGCTACTAAAGCACATCCCCTATTCAGAGAATTTGTGAAAGCATCTTTAAAATATGCAGAAGATAAAGCCGCCGGTTCCTCGAATGAATAATCCGGCAACTGTATTCCACCGGAAAAATTTCGAAGGGGGATTTGGGATTTTGAAGACATCGCACTACGCTAGCAATTTTAATTCGTTTTTTCTGATTCTTGTTTCCTTAATTTTAGTATCTATAGGTACAAGCTTTTCTCAGAGTTCCTTTTCAAAGCCCGTTAAAAGGGGGCTTGAATACGAGTATAATTTTCAATGGAAGCAGGCCGAAGAGGTCTTCCTTAATTTAGCGGAAAAATTTCCGGAAGATCCGCGCAGCTTTCATTACCTGTCCGGAATTTATTTATGGCGGTACCTTAGCAATCTTGATGAAAAGGACTACGATAATTTTCTGGCTTATTCGGATACGGCCATTGCTAAAGGCGAAAAAATGATGGAGACCGAACATAATAACGCCTCAATGCTATACGTGATGGGGGCCGATTACAGCTATAGGGCCCTGGCATTTGCTAAAGCGGAAAAATTCCTGGATGCGGTTTGGGCAAGTAAAAAATCGGAATCGTATCTGAAAAAAACTCTTGACGTCGATTCAACATACTACGATGCTTATCTCGGATTGGGCTTATATAATTTTGCGGTGGGTCAGATACCCGGCGCGTTCAGATGGGCTCTGAGTCTTGCGGGTATCAAAGGTAATGTCGATTTGGGATTAAGTTATATCAAAAAAGCTGCGGAGAAAGGCAGCCTTTCCAGAGTAGAGGCCAAATATTATATGTCTCAAATTCTGTCCGATTATTTGTTCCAGTATAATAAAGCGGCAGGTTATTTAAATTCCCTCGTGGAGAAATACCCGGACAATCTGCTTTTTAATTATTCAAACGCAGTTATCAGCATTAAGAGAAGAATGCTGAAGCAGGCCTCGAACATCCTTTCTAAAATAATCAAGGAAAACGATACAACTTTTAAACAAATTACCGCGTTTTCGAATTTCCTTATGGGGGATGTCCTTTACAGACAGAATAATTTCGAAAATGCGATCGGTTATTATAAAAAGTTTATAGACAGCGCCCCGGATAACGATTACATAGGTATTGCTTATTACAGAATGGGGATATGCTATACGGTCCTTGGTGATAGCGTAAGCGCGGTTGAATCCTTTAAGCTCACTAAAAAAGGAAACGGCGATATCGAGGACGATATTTTTGCCGAGAGAATGGGAAGAATATATTTTAAAAAACTTTTAACGGCAGATGAAATTAATCTAATTAAATATTCCAACTTAATTGACTGCGGCAAATATAAAGCGGCGTACGATTCACTTTCCGCTTTATTGGGAGATTTAAAACAGAACGATTTAAAAGCGGAAATATATTTGAACCTAGGAAAAGCCGCCTACGAACTCGGACATTACAAAGAGACTATCAATTTTGCGCTTACTGCAAAATTACTGGATAATTTCGGCAATAATTGGATTAAACCATATGCATGTTATTATGCCGCCAAAGCCGATAAAATATTGGGACGCAACGAATCGTTTTTAAAGTTAATCGACGAAGCAGAAAGTTATACGGATTATGATTACCGGAAAAAACTTCAGAATATGTTGTACGCTTTAAAATACAGCGATTAGAATCCTTTGTCCGTAATCGGTTGCAGTAATCGTGCATTGACAATTTTTCACTATTTAACTAATTTGAAACAATTTATAAGATAAAGTTATTTTGAAAATAGCTGTATTTGTGTCGGGTCGAGGTTCAAATCTTCAAGCTATATTAGATTCCCAGGCAAAATATAAAAATGTAGAAGTAAATGCCGTATTCAGCGACAAAACAGATTGCGGGGCTTTTCAAATAGCTGAAAGTTATTCGATTCCAAAGTTTTGTATCGGTAATAAATCAGGATGCACCGGTTACCAGGATCTGCCGGGCTTGTTGTCCGAACTCGGGATCGAATTTATTGTGCTTGCAGGTTTTTTAAAACTTATTCCGTTGGAAATTATAAAGAAATTTAAAAACAGAATAATTAATATACATCCGGCTTTGCTTCCTTCTTTCGGGGGCAAGGGAATGTACGGTATGAACGTGCATTCGGCGGTATTTAATTCTTCCGCTCAAATTTCCGGCGTTACAATTCATTTTGTAGATGAAACTTATGATACAGGAAAAATCATAGCGCAGAAGTCCGTAGATATCGGAGACTTAAATTCTGCCGAAGAAATTGCCGAACGGGTTCTGAACGTCGAACATGAACTGCTTCCGTACGTAGTAAATAAATTTGCGGAAGGTAAAGTTGTAATAGACGGGAATCGGGTAAAGGTTTTATAATCAACTTAATGATAAATATGAAAATCAAGGAATCGTAATTGAAAAAATTAGCGGTAATAAGCGTATCCGATAAAACACAAATAGTTGAATTTGCCGGAGTACTGTCCGAACATGGTTATGATATTATAGCAACAGGCAACACCGCTAGGATTATATCCGGTGCGGGTTTGAAAGTTACCGAAATAAGTACTTTAACCGGATTCCCGGAAGTATTCGACGGCAGGGTAAAGACCCTGCACCCTAAAGTTTTCGGCGGCATTCTTTACAGAAGGGACAATGAATCGGATCAGAAAGAAGCCGCTAAAAACGGAATACTGCCCATTGATATAGTCTGCGTTAATCTGTACCCCTTTGTAAAGACAGCCGAAAATCCGAATTCGACTCTCGATACAATCATAGAAAATATAGATATCGGCGGACCGAGTTTGATAAGAGCGGCGGCAAAGAATTATAAATTTGTATCCGTTTTGACAGACCCTTCCCAGTATCCTGATTTTTTAACCGAGCTGAAAAAAGGCGAGGTCAGCCAGGGGACAAAAAAGAAACTGGCCGCGGCGGCGTTTTCACACACATCTTATTACGATACTTATATAGCTAATTTTCTTGAAAAAAAATTCGATCAGCCTTCCTCGGCCGTCCGTATAAATTATCCGCTTGAGAGCGATCTCAGGTACGGTGAAAATCCGCATCAAAAGGCGTCCATTTTCGGAAAGTTCCGCGATTATTTCGAGGTTTTCCACGGTAAAGAACTGTCTTACAACAATATACTGGATTTAATCGCCGCAGTCGAACTGGCGGAAGATCTTGGTGAAAACACGTGCACGATAATAAAGCACCAGAACCCGGCGGGAGCCGCGAAGGGGAAAGATTCACTTGACGCTTATCAGCGCGCATTGAAGTGCGACCCGGTATCTTCATTCGGAGGAATCGTAGCTTTTACCGGTACCGTTGATGAAAGCGTTGCATTGAAGCTGAACGATATTTTCCTCGAAATTATCTGTGCTGCCGGTTATACCGAAGAGGCATTGAAAATTCTTGAAAAGAAAAGAGACAGGAGGATAGTTCGGCAGCTAAAGTCGGTAAGGGAAGCTTCGATAATAATAAAGACCATACCCGGCGGTGTAATTGCACAGGATACGGACCGTGAAATACTGGACGAATCAAAAATAAAGGTAGCAACAAGTAAAAAGCCCACCGATTCGGAATTGGAGGATTTGTACTTTGCGTGGACGGTAGCAAAACATACGAAATCCAATGCCATAGTTTTTGCCAAGGATAAAGCAACGCTCGGAGTGGGAGCAGGACAAATGTCCAGGCTTGACTCGGCAAAGATAGCCTACATGAAGGCGGAAGAGCACGGTCTCGATCTTAAAGGTTCGGTTGCCGCTTCCGATGCTTTTTTCCCGTTTGCAGACGGTCTTCTGGAAATAGTAAAATGCGGCGCAACTTCGGTTATTCAGCCGGGAGGCTCGGTTCGTGATAACGAAGTTATCGATGCGGCAAATAAAAATAATATTTCAATGGTTTTCACAGGTATAAGACACTTTAAACATTAAGAGGGTTTATGGGAATTTTCGACTTTTTTTCGGCCGATATTGCAATCGACTTGGGCACCGCAAATACGCTTATTTATGTGAAAGGCAAGGGGATCGTTCTTAACGAACCCTCGATAGTAGCTTTTGACAGGAATACAAAAAAAATTATAGCCCTCGGGAATAAAGCCAAAGAGATGCAGGGCCGCGAGCATAAGGAAATCAGGGTAACGAGACCTATGAGGGACGGCGTTATAGCCGATTTTGAAATTGCGGAAGGTATGATAAGAGCGTTTATTAAAAAAGTTAGGGCCGGCGCTATTTCGAGCAGAAGAGTTGTTGTAGCCGTTCCGAGCGGCGTTACGGAGGTGGAAAAAAGAGCGGTAAGAGACAGCGCCGAACATGCAGGCGCTAAGGAAGTTCATCTCATAGCCGAACCTATGGCTGCGGCTATCGGGATCGGGATCGACGTAGAAGCGCCCGTAGGAAATATGATAATAGACATAGGCGGCGGAACCACCGAGATAGCCGTTATAGCGCTTTCCGGGATAGTAAACGAGGAATCGATAAGGATAGCGGGCGACGAAATGAATTACGCCATAATGCAATTCTTTAAAAAGAATCATAATATATTAATCGGCGAAAGAACCGCCGAGGCCATTAAATGCGAAGTGGGTTCGGCCGTACCCTTAAAGGAGGAAATAACCATCCAGGTGAAAGGCCGCGACCTTGTCGGAGGTATTCCGAAAACAACGGAAGTAAGTTCGGTTGAAATCAGGGAAGCATTGAATGAAGCGGTCGTTCAGATAGTTGATGCGGTTAGGCAGTCGCTCGAACGAACGCCGCCGGAACTTTCCGCCGACATTCTGGACAGAGGAGTAATGATAACCGGAGGCGGCGCGCTTTTGAAAGGACTTGACGAAAGGATCCGCATGGAGACCAATCTGCCGGTGCATGTCGGGGAAGACCCTCTGACCGCAGTAGTAAGGGGTGCTGGAAAAGTAATTGATAATTTAAACCATTTTTCAAAAGTATTAATACGTAACAGAAGATATTAATGTTTAGATTCATCAGCAGTGTTTGGGAAAACTTCAAAGAATATATTCTCCTCGTTTTTCTGCTTATAATCAGTTTAATAACCATATCATTGAATCGCAACCCGGCAGTAATAAAGGTAAGATCCCTCGCTTTCGGATCCTTTGCCGCTTTTACTTCCGTCGTATCCGACGTAATTAATTTTACGGGCATAAAAAGCGAAAATGCAAAATTAAGAAGGATGAACGCCGAATTAATGCTTCAGGTAAGTAAATTAAGACAGGACGGCATAGAGAACGACGAATTAAAAAGTCTGCTGGCTCTTAAGGATACCACAAAATACCCTCTGATAGCCGCTACCGTAGTATCGAAAACATTAGGCACTTTAACGCTGAATGCCGGAGCAAAGGAAGGCGTTAGACCGGGTATGCCGGTAATAAACGATCAGGGAATGGCCGGGATTGTCTATTCCACTTCGGAAGACTTTTCTATCGTAAGAACACTTACAAACATGGATTTAAAATTAACGGTAAAAGACGAAAGAAGCAGAATTGACGGCATAATGAAATGGAACGGATCAAATTTGGTAATTGTGAATGTTCCCAAAACATATGATGTCGAACCGGGCGATAGGATAATTACCTCGGAAATAAGTTCCATAGTACCGGTACCGTTGCCAGTAGGCGTGGTTCTGGGATTGAGTAAAATCGAAACCGGAATTTTTAACGAGGTCAGGGTAAAACCTTTCGTCGATTTTATTAGAACCGAACATGTCTTTGTGCTCGGTATGATTGAGAAAAGAGAAAAAGACGGATTTGAATTAAATTTTTTTAATCGGAAATAAATGCGCTCAGAATATATCCTCTCATTTATCTTGTTTTTCCCTCTGCTTGTAATTCAAACCACAATAATTCCGCTGGTTTCGATAAACGGAATAGTGCCGGATCTGATTTTAATCCTGTTGGTTTTTTATTCTATGCGGCTCGGACAGATTTACGGTACCGTGCTGGGATTCATTTATGGTTTTTTATTTGATATAATTACGGGTAACTTGCTCGGAAGTACAATGCTGTCTTACACGCTTGCCGGATTTATTGCCGGTTATTTTTCGAACGAGAATAAAAGGGAGATTTATTTTAAATCTTATTCCTTTGCTTTGATAGTCTTTTTATGTACTGCGGTAGAATCGGTAATAAAGGCATTCTTTACCGCGATCGATTTGAATGTCAGCCTTGTTAATTTGTTATTTCGACAGGGATTGTTCCCGGGTCTGTATACTTCACTGCTCAGCGTTGTTGTGATAATGTTCTATCCCAAAAGGAGTTTGAGTTGAAATCGGAAAGCTTTGCGTCGGTCCAAAGAAGAACAATCATATTCATTGTTTTGCTGGGCAGTTTTTCGTTGCTGAGCTTCAGATTGTTCCAGATGCAGATTGTGGAGAACACCGAATATAAAGAACAGGCCGCCAACAACAGTATAAAAGCAGTTGAAGAAGTACCCTTGAGAGGGGTTTTCTACGATAGGAATATGAACGTTGTGGTAAACAACGTACCGGCATACACTATGAGGATAACGCCCGCCGATTACGATAAAAAACTTACACCCCTTCTTGAAACGGTCCTCGGTGTGGAGCCGGGGTATATAAATAAAATTTTGGCCGGCCACCGTATGTTTTCCAAATTCGTACCCGTAAGAATTAAAAGGGGAATAGACTTCAAAGTAGTATCGTGGCTTGAAGAAAACTCCGAACACCTGCCCGGAGTCGACTATATAGTTGAAATGCAGAGAGGTTACCCCGCCGGGATAAGAGGCTCTCATATGTTCGGTTATACCAAAGAAATAACTCCTAAATTGCTGGAAAAGTACAAGAACTATTACGAACCGGGGGATTACATCGGATACAGCGGAATTGAAAGAGCATACGAGAAATTTTTGCGCGGCAAAAAAGGCTATATGTACATGCTTGTTAATTCCAGGCGCAAAGTTATAGGAAGATTTAAGAACGGAGCCGATGACCTTCCTTCGGTGAAGGGAAACGATCTGCTTTTGACCATTGACGAAGACGTTCAAAGAGTAGCCGAAGAGCAATTGAAAGGAAGGAAAGGAGCGGCAATAGCCATAAATCCGAAAACCGGAGGGATTTTGGCAATGGCCAGCGCACCGGATTACGATCTTAATCAGTTTGCCTACGTTACATCCAGAGACTATCTTCAAAAATTATACAACGACCCGGAAAAACCGTTCTTCGACAGGGCAACTATGTCCGCCAACCCTCCCGGATCCACATTTAAAGTTATGGAGGCAATTGCGGCGCTGAACCTCGGAATTATAGATACTAACTATACCGTTTTTTGCCGGGGAGGCCAGACTTTTTACGGCCGGTATTTCAAAGACGATGCGGCACACGGTACAATGAACGTAATACACGCAATAGAAAAATCGTGCAACGTTTTCTTCTATAATTTGATATATAAATTAGGCATGAAAAACTGGGACGATTATGCTTCTCGTTTCGGTTTCGGGAAATTAACTCATATAGATATAGGGGACGAAGTTCCGGGATTCATTCCGACGCCGGGTTATTACGTAAAAAGATACGGTCCGGATTGGCCGAAAAGCATTATGGCCAGCCTCGGTATAGGGCAGGGCGAAGTAAGCGTTACGCCGATTCAATTGGCGCAATACGTCGCATTGATAGCCGACGACGGTGTTACATATACTCCGCATCTTGTTAAGGGTTATTTCGACAACAAGACCAAGAAACTGATCCCTTTCACATATAAGAAAATAGACGTAGGAATTAGCAAAAAAATATTCAACATTGTTAAAGAAGGGATGTTCCTGGTTGTAAACGGGGCCGGTACGGCTTACAACATAAAATCGAAAGAAATTCAAATTGCCGGCAAAACCGGTACCGCGCAGAACCCGCACGGAAAAAACCATGCGTTGTTTATCGGATTCGCCCCATACAGGGATCCGGAAATTGCGGTTGCAATAATAATAGAAAACGTGGGATTCGGGGCAACTTATGCGGCGCCGGTGGCTAAGAAGATGATAGAAGCATACCTGCTCAAAGATAAATTAAAACCCGAAATTCCGAAAGAAAACCAGGAAATAAAAAACAATTTGATCGGAGCCGTAGTTGCGCATTGATTATAAGTTGAACGATAAATTCGATATGGGATTGTTTATCCCGATGATTTTGTTATTCTGCATAGGCCTTGCGGCAATATACAGCTCCACTTTAAATAATCCCCATGCTGCCGGCAATTTTCAGAAACAGCTTATTTTCGGTATAGGCGGAATAATAATTTTTTTTATAACTTATTCTCTCCCTACCCGCATCTTTAAAACTCTTGCTGTCCCCAGTTATTTATTTTCACTATTGCTGCTCATTGTAGTACTTGTAATAGGTAAAAGAATTTCCGGCGCAAGGAGCTGGCTGGGCCTGGAAGGACTCGGGTTTCAGCCGTCCGAGCTGGCAAAAATAGGAACAATCTTGGCAATGTCTGCTTTCCTTAGCAGAAGGAATGCCGATATAGAATCGTTCAAGGATATTTTAATAGCCCTGGCAATCGGCGTTTTTCCCATCGCTCTTATAATGCTTGAACCCGATCTGGGTACTTCCTTCGTGTTTATAGGGATAATTCTTGCACTGATATTCTGGAAAGGCATCAGCCTGTTCGGGTTGTTTATCGTGCTATCCCCTGCGGCCGTTGCAATCTCATCTCTTTTCGGTACCACATATTTTATCATATCACTGGTAATGGTGCTCTGTCTTTTATTTTTCTTTAAAAAAGATATTTTTTTCAGCGCATCCATTTTTGCAATTAACCTGGGAGCGGGTTTTTTTACCGGATATGTTTTTAAAGCACTAAGCCCGCATCAGCAAACAAGAATAAGATCGTTTATAAACCCGTCGGCGGACCCGTTGGGTGCGGGCTATAACGCCATACAGGCAAAAGTAGCCATCGGATCGGGAGGACTTCTCGGCAAGGGTTTTCTCTCAGGCAGCCAGACCCAGCTTCAGTTCATTCCGGAACAGTGGACTGATTTTATATATTGCGTCATAGGAGAAGAATTCGGGTTTATAGGTACTATTATCACCCTCGGAATATTTTTATATCTGTTCCTTAGAATTTTAAAACTGGCTCATTCGGCTAAAGACGAATTTCTTAGTCTCACTTTAGTAGGCATATTGACCGTATTTTTCGTCCACTTTTTGGTTAATATCGGAATGGTGGTCGGGGTAATGCCGGTTATAGGCATCCCTTTACCTTTTGTCAGTTACGGAGGAAGTTTTCTTCTCTCCGATATGCTTATGCTGGGGATAGCCGCCAATATATACAGAACCAGAAAAAACTATACATGATTGAATAAAATAGTTAAGTAAAATGAAAGCAATCGATAAGCTTAGAAATAAAAACAAATCCGGAAAATTTATCTGCGTCGGGCTGGATACCGATGTAAATAAAATTCCGGGTTTTTTGCGTAAATACGATAACCCAGTCTTTGAATTTAACAAGGCAATTATAGAAAGCACCGCTCCGCACGCGGCGGCTTTTAAGATTAATTTTGCCTTTTACGAAAGCTCAGGGATCGAAGGATTGAAAAACCTGGAACGCACCCTGTCTTTAATTCCGGGAGACATGCTTGTAATTGCGGACGCGAAGAAAGGCGATATAGGCAATACTTCTTTAATGTACGCGAAATCGGTTTACGAATATTTTAATTTTGATTCGGTCACGCTTCACGCATATATGGGGAAGGATTCAGTGGATCCCTTCTTAAATTACGAATCCAAATTAAATTTTATTCTTGCATTGACTTCCAATCCCGGCGCCTCGGACTTTGAAAAACTAAAACTAGCCGACGGAAATTTCTTATTTCAAAATGTCATAAGAAAAGTTAATACATGGAACCTGTACAATAACTGCGGGATCGTTTTCGGCGCAACCAAGTCGGAAGAATTGAAAGATAATATTGATTCGTTCGGGAACCTTTCGGTTCTACTTCCGGGTGTGGGAGCACAGGGCGGAAGCCTGGAAGAAGTTGTAGGAATATTTAAGAGCCGGGGCAGGGGGGATTATTTAATAAACGTCAGCCGCGGTATTATATACAAATCCAGTTCGGAAGATTTTCAGGAAGCCGCCGGCAAAGAGATTGCCGATTTGAACAGATCCGCGGCGGCGGTACCGGAATAAAGCGGCGCTCTTTAATTTTTCTTTTAATTTCATTAGCTTTGTTTCACAATTAATTATATTTTTTAACAACCGATTTGAAAGGGGAAATAGAGGGTGACCCAATATAGGATAATAGAACCTCCCGAAAGAAATAGTAAGCAGGGATTCATCATGTTTAAGCTTCTTTCCGTGATCTTATCTTATTTCCTTTTTCTGTTAAATACCATCCCTTTTTCCCAGTTTTCATTTAAAAATCAGCCGGATACGTTAAAAGTACAATCAAAGTATTTTTTAAATATACACGGAGAAAAAATTTAAAAAAACCGAAAGATTTATTTAAAAACCGTGTCAAATAATTTATCGGGACTGTTTCTTGAAAAATTTGAGCAGGATCTCCGGTCTTTAATGTTTTACTTCGATTCAAGCGGTTAAATTATTCGTATTGAAAGAAACTGAAACATGAACAAAAGGATAAATGTACTCAAAGAAACAGCGGAACGGCCCCAGAAAAAGGCAGGGAGAATATGAACAACAACATAAAAATACCCGAGAAATTTTTATACGAAATATGGAAGGATCAGAACTTTGCCAGGAATTTAACTACGCGAGACGGACAGGTAATTCAGGTTATCGACGTTGGTTCCGAAAACAAGGAAGTCGGCGGTCCCGATTTTAAAGGCGCGCGTATAAAAATTGGCAATATAACCTATATGGGAGATATAGAAATAGACAGTTTCTATACAGACTGGAAAAGCCACGGCCACAGCATCAACAAAAAATACAACAAAGTTATCCTCCATGCCGCGTTCAACAACGATGCGAAAAAATCTTTCGTTTATACTTCCGAAGGCAGAAAAGTTCAGTCAATTTCTTTATGCGAGTTCCTTAAAAACGATATTATTTCCATAATACAAAAGGCATTGCTCTCCGAGAAGAGAAACAAGATAAATAAAATGCCGTGCACGGAAGTCAATAAGGAAGTGAGCGAAGATCAGAAGCTTGATTTCGTTTTCAACCTGGGCGTAAAGAGGTTCAAGGATAAGCAGGAAAAGATGCTTGAACGGTTAAAGGAATTGTCGTATTTAAGGGATATGAACTTAAAGGAACCGGTTATAAAATACGAACTGGACGAAAAATTTTATAACCGCACTTTTACCAAGAAAGACTTTAGTCACCCCGCTATATGGCAGCAATTGATTTACGAATCCGTTTTCGAGGCTCTCGGTTATTCGAAAAACAAAGAAATAATGAAAGCACTTGCCAAGACGGTTATAATCGATTTTTACGGCGGGATTAAAAATAAAGACGATTTTATTATCTGTGCCGAAAGCGTTCTTTTTAATGTCGGCGGACTTGTCCCGGATCCGGCGGAAATTAAAGACAGCGAGACCCTGGAGTATGTCAGAACCATAGTCGAAAAATGGAACGCCCTAAAGAACGGTTACGACAGGAATTTATTTAATGCCGCTCAATGGCATTTCTCGAAACTTCGGCCGCAGAATTTCCCTACAATCCGGCTGGCAGGCGGGGCGAGGCTGGTGCATAAAATATTGCACGGTAATTTGATAGAAGAGGCAATAGATCGTACCGAGAAGATTACCAATATAACAAAGTTGACAAATGCGTTGAGATCTTTGTTTATCGTAAAAGGCGAGGGGTACTGGAAGTACCATTACGTATTCGATCAAAAAGCAAAAGAACCCCTTAAATATTTCCTCGGTGCTTCAAGGGCCGATGAAATACTAGTAAATATAATTCTGCCCATACTGTCGATTTATTTCGAGATATTCGATAAGAAAGAATTAAGTCAAAGAATAATAAAAGTATATCTTAATTTTTACCAGAAGAGCGAAAATAACCTGGTGAACGAGATAGCAAGTACTCTCAAATTGCGGGACGCGTGGAAGAGAAGTGTACTTTATCAGGGTATGATTGAACTTTTCAGGAACTTCTGTTCGAGGGAAAAATGCCTCGAATGCGAAATCGGAAAGAAGGTGTTTTCTTGATCTTGATCTTGAACCTGAACTCAGATCTAAGTTCATGTTCAAGTTCAAGAGATCATGGTTTTAGGTCAATTATTGTTGGTCAATCTTTGGATATCGTCCCGTATCTTAGCGGCTCTTTCGTATTCTTCCGCTTCGATAGCTTCCTTTAATTTATTCTGCAGAGAAGCGATCTTAGCTTCTTTAGTTTTGGGTATTTCTTCTTCCACGCCGCTGTGATGAGAAGATTCGGGTTGTTTGCCGGTTTCTTCGGTCGGAACAAATGCGGCTGCCTGCATAACGGTCTCGGCTACATAAATAGGCGCCTGGGCTCTAACAGCCAAAGCTATGGCGTCGCTCGGTCTGCTGTCTATTTCGTTTGTAATGGAAGAAATATCGAGAATAATTTTCGCATAAAAGGTGTTTTCCCTTAATTCATCCACTATTACCTCAATAACCGATGCCCCCAGATTATCTACGATATTTTTCAACAGATCATGAGTTAAGGGGCGCGGGGGTTTGATGCCCTCGATTTCAAGAGCAATAGCCTGCGCTTCGAATGCGCCTATTATTATGGGCAAACGCCTGTTTCCGCTGACTTCCTTCAACAATATTGCATATGCACCCCCGGTCGAGGGGGTGGATGATAAACCTAATATTTCACATTGAACTTTTTGCAAAAAAACTCTCCCGACTTTTATGATTTTATTTTTTTTATTTCTTCCGTTAACGCAGGCAAAACCTCGAATAAATCTCCCGCTATTCCGTAATCGGCTACACCGAATATGGGAGCATCCTTGTCTTTATTTATGGCTACAATATATTTGGAAGAAGACATACCTGCAAGGTGTTGAATTGCACCCGATATCCCGCACGCTATATATAATGAAGGGGATACGGTTTTGCCGGTTTGACCGACCTGTTCCCTATGGGGTCTCCAGCCGGCATCTACCGCCGCTCTTGAAGATCCTACTGCGGCCCCCAATGCATCGGCCAATTCTTCCACCAAGTGAAAATTTTCAGGTCCTTTCAACCCTCTTCCCCCGGAAACTATTATATCGGCCTCGGCAACATCAAGTTTGCCTTCTGATTTTTTTATTTCGACAACTTTTGTTCTAAGATCGGGATCGGATACCTGTTTTACTTCTATTGCCGCATCCGCGCCGTTTCCTTTCGGGGTCGCTTTAAATATATTCGGCCTAATAGAAAAAACTTTTACCGGACTTTTTATTTTTACATCGATTATTGCTTTACCGGCATACACCGGACGAGTCGCAGTTAAATTGCCGCCTGAAGAATCTAAGTGAATACAGTCGCTTGCAATACCCGCATCCAATCTTGCGGCAACGTGGGGAGCAAGATCTTTCCCTAACGCGGTTGCCGAAAAAACCAGAATATCCGCGGATGTTTCTTTTGCATAATCCGAGATTATCTTTGTAAAAGCTGAGGAAGAATAATTACCAAGTTGATTATTCTTAAAATGCACTGTTTTTTTCACACCATAATTAGCGACTTCATCCAGATTTGAAATTTCGTCCCCGATAACAACAGCTTCGCAGTCGCAATTCATTTCGGAAGCAAGATCCGAAATTACTCGAAGGACTTCAAAAGAGACTTTCTTCAGTCTACCTTCCCTTTGTTCCAAAATTCCCAAAATTTTATTCGACATAACGGATATTCCCTCTTTATATTACTTTTGCTTCTTCTCTCAGCAGTTTCACGAGTTCCGGTACCGCTGAACTGTCCGTTCCTATAATTCTTCCCGGCTGTTTAGCCTGCGGTTTCTTCATCGTTAAAACTTCTGTTAACGTCGGGCCGGCCGAAGCAGGTTTTTCGTCTATTATTTTCTTTTTTGCGGCCATTATTCCTTTTAACGATGCGTACCTGGGTTCGTTTAAACCTTTCTGTGCCGTTATAACAGCCGGCAGCTGCGTTTCAACTACCTCTTTGCCGCCTTCTATTTCCCTTTCCGCAACGATTTTGCCGCCGTCCAATTTTAAATCTACGACAACGCTTACGCAGGAATAGCCCAGCATTTCGGCAATAATTTGCCCGGCCGCGGAATTATCGTAATCAACGGACTGTTTTCCTGTAAAAACCAATTCGCAGCCCTCGGTTTTTATTTCGTCTGCCAAGGCCTTGGCGACTGCCGAAGAATCCCTGACGTTCTCGTCTTTTAATAGGATGCCCCTGTCGGCTCCCATTGCAAGAGCTTTTCTAATTGTTTCCTTGTTGTTTTCGCCTCCGACGCTTAGAATAATTACTTCCGCGTTCAGTTTTTCTTTCAATTTTAAGGCTTCTTCCACTGCAAACTCGTCGTACGGGTTGAAAACGTACGTCACCCCGGTTTGATCAATGGTTTTTTCGTCGGGCGATACCTTTACCTTAGTAGCAGTGTCCGGTACGTGGTTTACACATACTGCTATTTTCATTATACCTCCGTTTATGCAATAATCTTATAAAAAAATATAACCAACCGGCTGTATAAAATCAAACCTCAATTAGTACCTGGAACACAAATATTTTTTTCAACATATGAACTTTTCATTTGAAATACGCATATAAAACAATAAAACCTTGCGTAACTTAACTTTATTAATTAAATTTTTAACATGGAAAAAGAATTGGAACAAAAACCGGTAATTGAACCGGAAGAGACGGATGTTACCGATATAGGATTCGAAAGTAAAGTACTGCTTTTCAATGACGAATGGCATACTTTTGACGAAGTAATTTATCAATTGATAAAGGCTACACAATGCACTTTCGACCAGGCGCGAGGTTACGCCTTTGAGACCCATGTTAAAGGAAAAGCGATTGTATTTAAAGGCACTATGACCAGGTGCCTAAAAGTATCTTCCGTGCTGGAAGAAATTTCTTTAATGACGCAGATAATTACGTAATTTCCGAATTTTGACGGGCAATTCTTATAGTTAAAAATCACTCCCCGGTGCTTCCAGTCCTTAAATTCATTGTTTATGCCGACGCTTCTGTTTATATTTGTGGTCTGTAATTTTAATAAGGTAAAGTTGTGGAAAATACAAGAATTGATATAAGAAACATAGCTATTATTGCGCATGTCGATCACGGTAAAACTACTTTAGTCGATCATATGTTAAAGCAGACCGGAGCATGGAGAGAAAACCAGCAGGTGGAAAAGAGAATTATGGATTCCAATGCTCTGGAAAAGGAGCGGGGAATTACGATTCTCGCCAAGAATTTAAGCGTTAGGTACAAGGGTTATAAAATCAATATTATAGATACACCGGGACACGCCGATTTCGGGGGTGAAGTGGAGCGCACCTTAAAAATGGTTGACGGAGTGTTGCTTCTGGTGGACGCTGCCGAAGGGCCTCTGCCGCAAACAAAGTTCGTTTTGAAAAAATCACTGGACCTCGGCCTTAAACCTGTAGTTGTAATAAATAAAATCGATAGGAAGGACGCGCGTCCTAACGATGTGCTGAACGAAGTATTTGATCTGTTTGTCGCTCTCGGAGCTTCGGAAGAACAGCTTGATTTCCCTTACGTATATGCGGTTGCCAAACAGGGAATTGCAAAATTGAGCCTGGAAGACGATAATAAGAATCTTACGCCTCTGTTCGATATAATAATCGAAAAAGTTCCCGCACCCGTATGCTTTGAGGATGAGCCGCTTCAAATGCTTATCTCGGCTATTGATTATAACGATTACCTGGGTAGAATAGGAATAGGAAGGATCACAAACGGCAAAGTTAAAACGGGCGATTTAATAGTTCATATAAATAAGGAAGGCGAAAAAGAAAATTCAAAAATCTCCAAGCTCTATTCTTTTGAAAATATCAAGAGAGTGGAAGTGGATGAAATCCGGGCCGGAGATATAGGCGCTATTGCCGGACTTGAAGACGTGGATATAGGCGATACCATCGCCAGTCCCAAAAAACCCGAACCGCTTCCTTTTGTTGCAATCGACGAACCGACCATTACAATGAATTTCATGGTGAATAATTCTCCTTTCGCGGGACTTGAAGGCAGGTACGTTACCACGAGAAACATAAGCGAACGTTTGTCGCGGGAATTGAAATCCAATGTAAGCTTAAAAGTGGAGATGACCGATTCTCCCGATTCTTTTAAGGTAAGCGGAAGGGGAGAACTGCATCTGGCTATATTGATCGAAAATATGAGGCGGGAAGGTTACGAACTGCAGTTGAGCAAGCCTCAGGTGATAACGAAGAAGATAGACGACGTCTTATGCGAACCGATTGAACACGTAATTATCGACGTCCCGGAGGAATTCGTAGGGATCGTAATTGAAAAGCTGGGGAAGCGCAAAGCCGAAATGAAGAATATGATCACCTTTAACGAGAATACGAGACTCGAATTCTTGATACCTTCAAGAGGACTTATAGGATACAGGGCTGAGTTTATGACCGATACGAAAGGAACCGGAATTCTTCATCATAACTTCCAGGGATACGAACCGTATAAAGGCGAAATTGTACACAGGCAAAGAGGGGCTATGGTCTCAATGGAAAGCGGTATTTGCTCTTCTTACGCAATGTTTAAGCTGCAGGAAAGATCGGTTTTCTTTGTGGAGCCGGGCACCAAGGTTTATGAAGGAATGGTAGTCGGAGAAAATTCACGTTCCAACGACATGTATGTAAACGTAACCAAGACAAAACAGCTCACGAACATGAGGGCCTCCGGCGCCGACGAAGCCATTAGGCTTGAGCCTCCCACTATTCTGACCCTGGAGCAGGCTATAGAATGGATAACCGAAGATGAATACGTTGAAGTAACACCCGAAAATATCAGGCTGAGAAAACGATATCTTACAGAAATGGATCGAAAGCATGCGAGACTGGCCGCGAAACAAAAGGAAGCGGAAGAAGTTCAATGACCAAAAGCCGTTGAATAATGTCAATTTTATCTAAATATATTCAAGGAGGAAATTATGTCTGTTAATCCAATCGATGGACTCAAACCTGAAATATTGTGGCGGAGATTTTATGAAATTTCCCGGGTACCCAGACCTTCGAAAAAAGAGGAGAAGATCATTGCATATTTAAGGAATCTGCTGAAAGAGCTGAACGTTAAATTTAAGGAAGACAAAGTAGGCAATGTAGTGGCATTTTTACCTCCTACAAAAGGATGCGAAAATGCTCCTACCGTTGTTTTGCAGGGGCACGTAGATATGGTGTGCGAAAAGAATAAGGATAAAAAGCACGACTTCGACAATGATCCTATTTCGCTCGTGAAAAAAGGAGACTTTATTACTGCCGACGGTACTACGCTCGGAAGCGATAACGGAATAGGCGTAGCGGCCGCTCTTGCAGTTATTACCGATAAAGATGTTGTTCACGGACCGCTGGAAATTTTACTTACGATCGACGAAGAAACCGGGCTAACCGGCGCAAATAATCTGGAAAACGGTTTTATAAAGGGCAACATACTTTTAAATCTGGATTCGGAAGAATTAGGCACTTTCTATGTGGGATGTGCCGGCGGCATGGACACGGTCGGTGCCTATGAAACCGAAACAGAACCTGTTCCGGCGGGAACTTCGGCGTACAGTTTAATGATAACCGGGTTAAAGGGAGGACACTCCGGCTCGGAAATCAACACCGGCAGGGCCAACGCCATTAAGCTTCTTGCCAGGACATTAGGAACAATAAATAATTTCGATTTCTCAATTGCCTCAATCGAAGGAGGCAGTAAAAGAAATGCAATACCGAGAGAAGCCGAAGCCGTCCTTTATATTTCTCCTGCAATCTCTAATAAAGTCGCCGAGTCGGTAAATGAATTTCAGAGTATACTTGTAAACGAATATAAAATATCAGACAACGGTTTAAAAATAAAATTCCAAAAGATCGATTTTAATACCGGCGCGGTCTTCACCAAAGCTTTTTCGAAAAAAATAATAGATACGCTGACGGCACTGCCGCACGGGGTAATAGCAATGAGTCAGGATATTCCGGACCTGGTTGAAACCTCTACCAACCTGGCCACAGTATCTTCGGAAAACGGCCGGCTGAAGATAGGCACCAGCCAGAGAAGTTCTATCAACAGTGCGAACCGTTATATCGCGAATAGTGTTTCCGCAGTATTTCGCCTGTCGGGTGCCGATGTAAAATCCAGCGACGGTTACCCGGGCTGGAAGCCGGATCTTAATTCCAACATATTAAATTTATCAAAATCGGTTTATAAAGAATTATTCAACGCGGAGCCTGAAATAAAAGCCATCCACGCCGGGCTTGAATGCGGAATTTTAGGCGACAAAAAACCCGGTCTGGATATGGTTTCATTCGGACCTACTATCGAAGGCGCTCATTCTCCCGACGAGAGAGTGGAAATTAAAACAGTGGAAAAGTTTTATATTTTACTGAAAGGAATTTTAAGAAAAGTTGCCGAAGTCAAGTGAGATGTAAGTGCTAATAATACACTCTTGAACTTGAACATGAACTTCGGGAACTAAAAGTAGTTTATATTCAAGTTCAAGTTTAAGTTCAAGTTCAAGTTCAAGTTCAAGTTCAATAACACTTTTACATTTCTAAGATTTATGCGCATAACGAACATTTGCAGTATTCGTAAATCTCTTCGTATCCGTAATCGATAGTTAGTTCTTCTCCGGCCTTTATGTTGCGGTAAGCGGCGAGCCAGAGGGTGTTCTCGTCCTTATCCAGGACTTCGCAGTTGCAATCGCATTTGTGATTTATAAATTTTATCTTATCGGAATTAACGGTATCGATATAATTGTCGCCGTTCCAAAAAATGTATACGTTGTCTTCTTCGTCTTCCCTTCTCTCGCATTCGTCTCCGGATATTACCTCGCCCTCAATTACCATAATATAACTGCCCCTGGGAATGTCAATAGACGTAAAAATTCCTTTACCGTGAATATTGGATTCTTTTACAAGGATAAATTTTTCATAATCGGGATTTGTCATTTCCTTAATTTCCTAGAATACAATTCTTTAATAATTATCATCACGAAATTAACGAAAATAAATAATTAATTATATACTTACTTCTCCTTCGGAAAATTATCTTTTTCGGTAAATACCGGAACGAAGCTCTCGGCTTCTGTGATAAAACCCACAGGCCATGATGCCGGAAGCATGGTGAATTTACATTTAACGACATTTATAATAAGTTAAAGCAAGAACTTATTGGGGGTAAAATCAAATGCACTCCTAAAATTCAACAATTGTGTCCGAATATATATTTAACGGGATAGGTATACCGGTTAATCTGTTATATAGTTTAAAAAATTTATATTTTTAAAAAAATTATAAAATCATTAAATAATGAACAATTCCGGATCAAATAAATTTTACGAGACTTTATTCGACCTCTACCCTCAAGGAGTAATGCTGCTAGAGTCAGAGACCGGTAAAATTATTAGATGCAGCCGCAACGTATTAACGCGTTTGGGATTGAATAATGAGGAAACATGCGGCCTGGGCATCAGTGAAATTCTTTTCAATAAATCCGGTGAATCTTTCAATGCGGTTACCGATTTAGAGATCTCTTCCGGCTATTCCCGCTTTTATATTAAGACTAATGAAAACAAATTTCTCCCGGTCGGAATAAAAATAGAGGAAACGGAATACAATGAACAAAATTGTCTTTTGGTTTTTATTGATGTCCCGAATACGGACACGGCCGACAATACATTCTTATATCAACTTGCATCAATCGTTGAATCGTCGGACGATGCAATAATTAGCAAAGATCTCAAGGGTACGGTAATAAGCTGGAATAAGGCGGCGGAGAAAGTCTACGGCTATTCCGCCGGGGATATGATCGGTAATTCTATTTTAAAAATTTATCCCGAAAATAGAAAAGGTGAACTGGGCGAAATACTGGGTAAAATTGAAAAAGGGCAGAGTATAGAACATTTTGAAACGGAGAGGGTTAGAAAAAACGGACAGCATGTTTTTATTTCCGTCACTATGTCTCCCGTAAAAGACATTGCCGGTAAAATTAAAGGCGCTTCATCGATCGAAAGAGACATTACGGAAAAAATAGCCGAAGAGAAGGAAAGGGACATTAAGAAAAAGCAGCTGGAAGAAGCTCAGCAAATCGCACACCTGGGCTACTGGGAAATGAATCTTAAGAGCGGCGGCGTTCAGTGGTCGGACGAACTTTATAAAATATACGGCCTCGATAAAAACGAATTTGTCCCTACTGAAGAAAATTTTATTTCCAAGATACACCCTGACGACCGTCAAAACGTAAAAAGTATTTTTGAAAAGGCGCTTCAGGACCACAGGCCCTTCGAGTTAAATTTCAGAATTCTTCCGGAAGGCGGAACTTCAAAGATAATTTACTGTAAGGGCGAGGTGCTGCTCGACAATAATTTCACTCCTTTGATACTGCGCGGCATAGATCAGGACATTACGCAGCAAAAACGTTCCGAAAAACGACTTGGCGTTCAAATTGAAGTGACCAGGATACTCGCAGGGGCAAACAGGTTATTGGACGCCGCGCCTAAAATACTTCAAGCAGTCTGCGAAGGCATGGAATGGCAGATCGGCGAATTATGGCTTATTGACATTACTTCCAATCTGCTCGAACTTGAAGGAAGTTGGTACGACAAATCCCTTGACGCAGCCGAATTTATAGAAGTAAGTAAAAAGTGCAAGTTCGGAAAAGGCGTAAGCCTGCAGGGAAGGACGTGGGAGAGCAGAAAACCGGGCTGGAGCAGCAATATAGTCGAAGATCAATTTTTCCCGAGAGCCGGTCTTGCCACAAAATTAAAACTTCATTCCGCTCTGGCCTTTCCCGTTTTCAATAAAGAAAACGTAAACGGTGTTCTGGCTTTTTATAAGGTGGATATCTCGGAACCGGATTCGGAATTGTTGAAAATGCTTGATGCCCTGGGGAGACAGATAGGCGATTATTTAGAAAAGAAAAAGACCGAGCCCGCTCTCAAAGAATCAGAAGGACTGTACCAGACTCTCGTTGAGACTTCTCCGGACGCAATAACCTATACCGACCTCGGCGGAAAAATTATATTTTGCAACCAACAGGCAGCTGAATTATTCGGGTACAGGTTTGTCGACGATATAATCGGTCAAAATGTCTATGCTTTCATTGCGCCTGAAGATCAGCACCATGCAGTTGAGAACGAACATAGTACCATAGTTAACGGCAGTACTAAAAACATTCAGTATACACTGCTTAAGAAAGACGGGACAAGATTTTCCGCCGAAATAAATACTTCAATAGTATTCGATGCCGAAAGAGGCCCTAAAGCGTTTATCGGGGTAATGAGGGACATTTCGGAAAGAAAAAAAGCAGAGATCGAGTTAAAAACGAGAGCCAAGCAGCATGCCATAATTGCCGAAATTGGGCAGTCCGCCTTGATCGGAACGGATATACAGGATTTGATGGATAAATTATCGGAATTGATTTCCAAAACACTTCAGGTAGAATTCTGCTGCGTTTGGGAATATCTGGATGTACGGAAACAATTGTTCCTTAGAGCGGGTATTGGCTGGAAGCCCGGCACTGTCGGAAATACTTTCATAAAACCGGGGAAAGAAACTCATGCGGGATTTACCTTGGAATCCGATCAACCGGTAATAATAAACAATATCCTGCAAAACGAAATTATCAAAAAATCCAAATTGCTCGCCGATCATAAAGTTTCCTCAGGTGTAACCGTAATAATAAGGGGCAGCGACAAACCCTACGGCGTTCTGGGAGTATATTCCAGGAAAATCAGAACTTTCTCGGAAAACGACGCCAACTTTCTGCAGGCGGTTTCTAATATTATCGGTACGGCAATAGAAAGAAAACACGTCGAATCCGAACTGGCCGCATCTTTAAAAGGAGTTAAGGATGCCAAAGAACAGCTAGAGTTCAGCAAAAAACGTTTGGAATATCTTGCCGAAGCCAGCAGGATTTTAAACTCTTCTCTGGATTACAAGAAAACGCTTCAAACAGTGGCGGAATTAATTATTCGCGAACTGGCGGACTGGTGTGTAATCGACGTGCTTGATGAGAAAAATGAATTAAAGAGAATGGTAATCGCACATGCGGACCCGATGAAACTGGAATTAGCCGGACAATTCGAAAAGGATTATCCTCCGAACCCCGAGTCCGAATACGGAATTTATAAAGTAATAAAAACCGGCGAACCATTACTTTTCAGGAAAATCGACGAGAATTTAATAAATAAAATATCCAGAGATCAGAGGCATCGAAAAATTCTGAATGAAATGGGATTTAAATCGGCATTAATTGTTCCGTTAAAATCAAGAGACCGGTTGATGGGAGGATTGACTCTGGTTTCGTCAAACGAGAACAGGATTTACGACGAAAACGACCTGGTATTTGCTCAAGATCTTGCATTCCGGGCTTCCGGGGCCATAGATAATTCGACACTTTTCCAGCAGTCAAAAACCACAAACCAAAGACTGGAACGAAAGGTAAAAGAACGGACTTCGGAACTGGAAATTTCGAATACCGAACTGGAAGTGGAAATAAAAATGCGTCAAAAGATTGCCGAAGAATTAAAAGTAAGGGTACTTCAACAGTCGGCAATAGCCGAAATGGGGCAAAGGGCATTAATGGATTTTTCGCTTCCCGAATTAGTATGTTCGACGGCGGATACGGTGATGAAAACATTGAATATTGATTTCTGCGGCGTATTCGAGTTGAGCGAAGAAAAAAACAAAATACAAATGGTTGCCGGTAAGGGATGGAAAAATATAAAAGGAAACAATAACCCTAAATTCGAAGATGCCGGTCCTTTAATAGATCATTTATTGTCGTCGGATGAACCGGTAATTATAGAAAATTTTATAAAACAAAACAACTTCGAGAACCCGGGCTTCTTAAAAGAAAATAATATCCGAAGCGGAATGTGCGCAGTTATAAAAGGGAAAAATAAACCTTTCGGAATTTTAGCCGTGTTCTCTTCCAAAATAAGAGAGTATACTGCCAACGACAGTTTCTTTCTTACGGCTCTATCGAATATTTTAACCGTTTTTATGGATCGGAAACATACGGAAGAGTTATCCCAGAAAATGATCGAAGCAATACCTGACGCGCTGATTATTATAGACGGGGAAGGCAAAATTGTACTGACGAATTCGAGGACGGAATTGATGTTCGATTATGAGAAGGGAGAAATCCTAAATAAAGATTTGGAGATTCTTGTCCCGGCCAGGTTCAGAAACCAGCACATAATCGACCGCAAAAAATATTCTGAGAAGCCGTGGCATCGTCCGATGCATTCTGACCTGGAATTATACGGAAGAAAAAAAGACGGTACCGAGTTCCCGATTGATATAAGCCTCAGTCCTTATAATTCAAAATTGGAAAAGCTGACCATAACTTCGATAAGGGATATAAGCGCAAGAAAAAGGAGCGATGAGATCGCTCGCCAAAAGGCTCTGGTATTCGACAATATATCCGGCGCGGTAATATCAACTGATTTGAACGGGGTAATTCGGAACTGGAATAAAGGGGCCGAGAGACTCTACGGGTATAATGCCGAAGAGGCGACGGGGAAAAATATTTCACTTCTATACGGCGAGGATAAACAGAAATTCGTAAATGAAAATATAATAAAGCCTTTGAGGAAAAACGGATTTTTGGAGACGGAAATGGATATGAAAAAAAAGTCCGGGGAAGAATTTTTTGCCGGTATTTCATTGTCATTGATTAAAAACAAAAAAGGAAAAATGACGGAAATAGTGGGATATTCTTCCGATATTTCCGCGATTAAAAAAGCAAAAACGAAATTAGACAGTTTCATAACCGTCTCACCCGAAGCTTATTTACTGGCGGATATTAATGGTAAGATTTTGAACCTTAGTAAAAAAGCGGAGAATTATTTCGGTTACAGTAAAGAGGAGTTAATAGGCAGAAATTTAACTGCAGTTCTGTCAACTAAAATAATCGAGGGGATCTCGGAATTAATGAAAGGCTCTATCGACGTATTCGATACATTTGAGACCGGGGAGGATAAAAATATATACGGAATTAACAAGGATGACGAAAAGTTTCTAATAGGAATAGGCATAAATTCTTTAGAGACGGAAAACGGTAAGGTAATTGTTTGTTCGATCAGAAAGGTCGATTTGAAAAATTGAGATCCCGATCGGGGAATACTGTCCGGTGACTTATAATCTATTAAAAAGAATATTTGCCGGTAAAATACTCAGTTGTCAAGTTAAATAGTTTCCGAAAATTGAAAATTATAATAATTTACTTCTCATCATTGCGAAATAGCAAACTTTAAAATCCAAAAAAATAAATAATTCCCAATTCTAAGAGATTTGGTATGTATATTGCTGAACAAATGCAAATAGACCGATTACTGGATTTTCACTTACAAGGATTCTGATATGACACTCTGGATGAAATTAAAAGAATTCGTCGTAACATATGATATGGTATTATTTTTTATCCTAATAACATTCGGATGGGTAATACTATATACGTTTTTTATCCTTTTATCCATGATTTTCTTTTCATTGTAATAAAGTAAAAAAAAAGCCCATTGATCGGGCGACCATGGGCTTTAACTCTTTTACTCAAAAGGCAGGGGAGAACCTTTTGAAGAGTTGAAACAAATTTATTGGTATTAATGAAAAATTGCAAATTAAGAATAGTTGTGTGTGAAAAATTGTGACTTACCCAACATATTTAAATTATTTTGTTATAACAGTACCTCCGCGGCCCATTAATGTTTCATTATAAAGGTCACCTTTAGTAATCAAAACCCTTTGACCCCCGCCGTTAATAAAATTGATTGCGGCTTTTATTTTTGGACCCATGCTCCCCGGAGGGAAATACCCTTGGTTTAGTAATTTTTGTGTTTCACCAACGGTGAGTTTTCTAAGGTCTGTTTGATCCGGCTTTTGATAGTTCAATTTAGCGCCGTCCACATCAGTAAAAATAACCAATTCTGCGTCGAGATCAATACCGTCGTTTTTTGACCTTTGCATTAAAAGCCTGCCTAAGAGTGCCGAAGCCAGATCTTTGTCTATTACTGCTTCGACGCCGGAATAGAGGCTGACCGGAATGTTCTTTTTCGAATATTTTCGTTTATAAACTATATCAAAATTACTTTCATACACTTCATAACCGTTTTCTATTCTCGGAACTATCCGCTTCACCGGTATTCCTCCGCCTCCCACGGCGATAGGGATAATACCAGCTTTCATATTAGTTTCGATTAAATCTATCTCGACTATGTCAAGAGGTTCGGGAGAAGGAACGACCCATCTCCATAATTCTTCACCGTTGCCGTTTATTTTATAAAATTTTACGTTGTGTCCGTTCCGATCTTTTTGCTTGAAGGCGTCTTCCCTTGTATATGAAGGACCTATAAATTTAGAAGGCTCCTGGAATGCCGGGTCGGCCGGATCGACAACTACGCGGCTTATTGTTTCGGCCGCGATACGGTTTATTCCTTCGATTTTCAAAGCATTGGTTAATTGCGAAAGCATGTATCCCATCGAACCCTGCGTATCGGCATCGCATATGTCAAGCGGTAAAATATTCTCGCCGTGACCCGCGTGCTCTACCATGAGCAGCATATTCCCCACCTGCGGCCCGTTCCCGTGAGTTAAAATATAATAATCGTCCGGGTTTTCTTTTATTATTTTAGCAAGAAGGGCGCAGGTTTCCGAAGTTCTTTTCCATTGTTCCGGTATGTCCGGCATTAACAACCTGCCGGTTTTATGATCGATTCTGCCGGCCGGAGAGACTTCATTCCCTCCGAGTGCGAATATTTTTAATTTTTTTTTCATGAATTTTATCTTATAGATATGAATTTTCGCCGGTTTCAGTTTTGGGATTGACGCGGGTTTTCGAAATATCGTCCTGTAGATTTTATATGAAAATACGAACTCATTCTACCAGTAATAAATTATTTGGTTAATAATATGCATAATAATAAACAAAAATGCAATAAATATTCAAAGCCGAACAGTGACGAATGAGAATTTGTTTCTTCAAATCGGTTGATTTATAATTTTTATTTGAGTTTTTTGAACAAACCGTTATAGATTTAAGAAGTTAATTCCGGAGAATTTTCCGTGTTAAAGGAAAAACAAGATTTTGAAGGGTTAATTCTAGCGGCTGGCTACTCATCAAGAATGCATGTCTGGAAACCCGGGATAAAAATTTCCGGTGTTCCTTTAATTATTCATACTATCAAACCAATGCTCAATTGCTGCACGCGTATTATTATCGTAGGAGGGCATAATTTTGAAGATCTAAAGCGATTAACTTTTGAGGAAAATTATTTGCCGGACAGCCAAAGGGGTAAAATAGTGTTAATTAAAAATGAAAACTTCGCGTCGGGTATGTTCTCATCGGTAAAATGCGGTTTGAGACCGGCGGAAAGTTCACACGGCATATTCATTATTCCGGGAGACATTCCCTTTGTCAAATCTTCCACATACTCTGCTTTAATAGATTATTTCAACTCTAATTTTGATCGCCGGGTATTCATTCCTATTACCGAAGTAAAAGCCGGAACGGAGTTGTCCGCAGTTACGGAAAAGAAAGGACACCCGGTATTAATTAGAAAAGAAATAATACCGGAAATTATTTCCCGTTCAGATAATACGAGTCTTCGGGATGTCTTGAAAGAATTTCCCGTCAAATATTGCCGCGTTGACGACGCGGGAATTTTCATCGATTTAGACAATAAAGAAGATTATGATAAGTTCAAAAATGCGGATCTTGATTCTGATAATACCAGTTCATAAAGTTAAAAAATTCTGCAATCTTGAAATTTTGTAATCTTGAAATTTTGTAATTTAAACGCGATGCAATTTAAATATTATTAAAAACAAGGCAGACATTATGCTTGACGTTGTGCGGGCTCTGGAAAAATGTTTGAACGAAAACACTGCGTGCGTCGTTGTTACGGTTATAGATGCTGCGGGAAGTACTCCTGCCAAAGTCGGTTTTAAAATGATTGCCGACTCCGCCGGAATTATAGCAGGGACGGTGGGCGGGGGCGGACTTGAGCATTATGCCCTGGGCAAATGCAGGGAACTAATCGGAACTAACGAAAAATTCTTCACGGGTGTTTTTAATCTTAACGGAAGCTTAAAAAGAAAAACAAAGAATAGTACCGGATCAAAAGATATTAATATTAAAATAAATTCCCTTTGCGGCGGGGAAGTTAAGCTCTTCTTTGAACTGTATCAGAGGAATAAGACTATCCACATCTTCGGTGCGGGCCACGTATCCAGGTGCCTGATAAAATACGCATCCGATTTAAAATACTTCGTTAACGTGTACGATTCCAGGAGCGAAATGCTGAGCGAAATCCCTGAAACGGCATACATTAATAAACAGCAATGCGATCTTACGAAACTTCCCGGATTGAAAGAGAATGTGTTCAATATAAAGGAAGAGGATTTTATTGTAATAGTGACTCACAACCACCTGAATGATTTAAATGTACTGGAATACCTATATAAAAATTTTACTAATATCCGGTATGTAGGGATGATTGGATCTGCGAAAAAAGTTAAGGAGGGAACGGAGTACCTAAAGGGCAGGTTGAAGACCGAAATTAATTTAACTAATTTATACGCGCCGATCGGTATAAATTTGGGCGGGGAAACTCCTTCGGAAATTGCACTTAGCATTATGGCCGAGATCCAGGCCGTAAGTTTCGGCAAGGAAGCAGAACATATGAGAATTAAATATTGAAAGAATGTCGTTAAATAATAATACAATTCCGATTGCTTTTAACCTAAATGAATATTAAAATAAATTCAAATTTGTTTCGTCTTTTGCTTCGCGGTTGAAATCTGTCTGATTTCCTATCGGCTGTACGGAAGGATGCAAAATCGATAAAAATAAAACGCTACTTTAAGGGGTCATATTTATGGACGATAAACCTAAATCAAAAACGTTTACCAGAAGAGGCTTTATTAAAGGAATAGGCTCCGGTGTTGTGGGAACCTATATGGTCGTACCCGGGCTTTCAAAAATATCTAATAAAATAATTGAAGAAACGGAAAACGACGGCAAAGAGACCGTTCGGATCACTCTGAAGGTTAACGGCAGAAAAGTGAGCGTATCCGTGGAGCCCAGAACTACCCTTTCGGAATTAATTCGCGACCGTTTAAAACTTTTCGGTACAAAGATAGTCTGCAACCAGGGCGAATGCGGCGGCTGCACGGTATTAATGGACGGAAAGGCGGTTTATTCGTGTCACCTGCTTGCCATGGATGCCGCCGGTAAGGAAATAATTACCGTCGAAGGTTTGATTACGGGCGAAAAGCTCCACCCGCTTCAGGAAGCCTTTATCCGGCACGACGGACTGCAATGCGGGTTCTGCACTCCCGGTCAAATAATGGCCGCGCAGGCAGTTCTAATAAAGAATCCGAAGCCGACAAGAGAAGAAATCTTGGAAGGCATGTCCGGGAATCTATGCCGCTGCGCCGCATATCCTAATATTCTGAAATCGGTGATTGCCGCGGCCGAGTTGAATAAAAATTAGATTCCGTTCTTCGATTTGAAACAGAGAATTTAAAATATTTAAAACGGAGAGGAAATAATGCCTCGTAAAGTGGTTAAATCTAAAATATTTTTTGAAGAAGGTTATGTTGAAACGATCGGCGAAGTTTCGACGGAAAAAGTAAAAGACTGGGAAAGCAACGACAAATTAAAAGTTGTAGGCAAACCTGTTTCCAGAATTGACGGATACGATAAAGTTAGCGGGAGCGCAATATATACCTTCGACGTAAACCTGCCTAATATAACGCATGCAAAAATACTCGGTTCGCCTTACCCGAATGCAATAATTAAAAAGATAAATATCGGGAAAGCCGTTAAGCTGCCCGGCGTACTGGCAATTTTGACTTCGGATAACTGTCCGAAAATTCCGTGGTTCTATAATACAACGCAGCTTTTCGATTCGCACGTAAGGAGCGCGGGAGACGAAGTAGCCGTAGTTGCCGCGGAGTCGGAGCAAATAGCGGACGAGGCTTTGAACCTAATAGAAGTGGAATACGAGCAATTGGGGTTTGTTACGACGGCCGAAGAAGCATTAAAAGAAAATGCGGTTAAGTTACATCCGTTCGGCAATATTCTGGGCGGTAAACCGCACGAGTATGCAAGGGGAGATGTAGAAAGCGGTTTTAAGCAGGCGGATATTGTTTTTGAAGATAGATTTAATACGCAGGTTGTTGTTCACAACCCGACGGAAGTGATGTGCAGCGTTGTCGACTGGAAGGGAAATAAACTAACCGTATGGGACACTACACAGGGGGTTTTTGAAATACGCGATACACTTGCGGAAATATTAAATATACCCGAAAGCGAAGTTGATGTTATAACCAAATACATGGGCGGAGGGTTCGGCAGTAAACTTGAAACCGGTAAATATACCGTAATGGCCGCCCTGCTTGCCAGGGAAATCGGTAGGCCGGTAAAAATAACTCTCAGCCGGAAACAGATGAATTTAATTGCGGGCAACAGGCCGGATTCCGAGCAAACGCTTAAAGCCGGAATAAAAAAAGACGGGACTATCACGGCTATGTCGCTCCATTCTATCGCCGCAGTGGGGGCATATCCGGCCGGAGGAGGGTGCAGCGGACCGATAAGGCAGATATACAATTGTCCCAACCTTAAGACTACTGAATACAGCGTCCTTATAAATGCGGGACGGGCCAGGCCGTTCAGGGCGCCGGGGCACGTTCAGGGAACTTTTGCTTTGGAATCTTTTATGGATGAGCTGGCGGAAAAATTGAACATGGACCCGCTCGACTTCAGGCTGAAGAATTATGCCGATACCGATCCCGTTTCAGGGGAACCTTATACAACCAAGTTGTTGAAAGAAGCCTATAAACAGGGAGCCGAAGAAATCGGCTGGTATAATAAAAGGAAAGGCCCCGGCTCGGATAAAGGACATCTTAAAAGGGGTATGGGAATGGCGACCCAGATTTGGGGCGGTTCGGGCGGACCTCCGGCAAACGTGATTCTTAAATTGAACAGGGACGGCAGCATTAATATAACGGCAGGTTCACAGGATATCGGAACCGGGACTTATACATATATTGCGCAGGTTGCTTCCGAAGTACTTGAAATCCCGGTAGATAAAATTGAAGTAACCTTAGGCGATACTTCGGTAATACCGTTCGGGCCTTCCAGCGGGGGCAGTACTACGGCCGCATCCGTTTCCCCGGCAGTAAGAGACGCCGCAGAGCAGATGAAGAGCAAGCTTATTTCGGGGGCTGCAGCGGTATTGGAACTGAAGGAAGATTCACTCGAATATCGGAACGGAATAATTTCATCGGTAAGCGATAAATCAAAATCAATCACAATAAGCGATTTAATGAAACGC
>JBJKOY010000336.1:0-7629 GCA_046706945.1 Ignavibacteriaceae bacterium
CTAAACACTTGGTGGATAATCCGGATAGTGTTGTAATAGATGAAAAAAACCCTGAGGAAAACAAAGTTGTTCTTTCTCTGAAGGTTCAGGCGGATGATGTCGGTAAAGTTATCGGCAAACAAGGAAAAACAGCGCAGGCAATGCGCACATTATTGACGGCCATTGCCGCCAAAGAGGGGAAGAGAGCTATTTTAGAAATATTGGATTAAGGGTATTCACCCTTGCCTTAATGTGGAAGAATATTTTCTTATTGCAAAAATTGTCGCCGGATCCGGAAATGGCGGTTATGTTAAAGTAACGTCTTTTTCGGATTTCCCGGAACGGTTTTTTGAACTTTCAAAAGTATATATTGATTTCTACGGCGAAAAAAAAATTTTCTACGTAGAAGACGTTAAGAAGCGTAAAGATTTTTTCTATATTAAATTCAGGAATTTCGAATCCGATTCGGATACTGAAGTGCTTGTTGGAAAAGAAATTTATGTCGACAGTGAACATGTTGTTAAACTGCCCGAAAATCATTATTTCATACATGATATTGTGGGCAGCGTAGTTATCAGAAACGGTAAAGAATTCGGAATTGTAAAGGATGTACTCGTTTTTCCGGCTAACGATGTTTATGTCATCGATAATTTCGGAAAAGAAATTTTAATCCCGGCAGTTAAAGATTACGTCGATAACTTTGACCCCGGGAAAAAAATTCTTATTCTAAAGCCGGGAGAAAATTTGTACGAGGATGATGAGGATTGATATTATTTCCGCAGTCCCCGACCTTTTAATAAGTCCTCTTAACACCAGCATTCTGCAAAGAGCGCAAAAAAAAGGAAAGGTCGAAATCTTTGTTCATAATCTGCGGGATTATGCTTTTAATAAGCATAGACAAATTGATGATAAGCCCTTCGGCGGCGGGCCGGGTATGGTGCTGAAACCCGAACCGTTCTTTGAGTGTATTGAGAAACTGGAGCATGAGCGAAATTACGATCATGTGGTCTTTACTACTCCAAAGGGAAGAGTCTTTAACCAGAAAACCGCGAATATGTTCTCGCTTTCGGATAATATCCTTTTTGTCGCCGGACATTACAAGGAAATGGACGATAGGGTGAGAGAAAAATTTGCGACCGACGAATTATCCCTTGGCAATTTTGTACTGACGGGCGGAGAACTGCCCGCTCTTGTTTTTATCGATGCAATAGTAAGGTTAATCCCTGGGGTTCTTAACGACAGCGAGGCGGCGCTCGACGATTCTTTTCAAGACGGCGAAAGAATCGAAGCCCCCTTTTTCACCCGGCCGTCGGAATATAAAGGAATGAAAGTTCCGGAAGTGCTGTTGTCGGGCAACGAAAAAGAAATAAAAAAATGGAAAAAAGAGCAGTCCGATCTGTTGACAGCGAAATGGAGAAATTATAATAATCTAGCGGAGTAAACAATGGTCAATTTAAATAACATATTACCGGATCAGGCTAAAGCAGATATTCCCGGCTTTAATCCCGGTGATCACATAAGAGTACACGTAAGAGTTATCGAGGGAGATAAAGAAAGAATACAGCCCTTTGAAGGCGACGTAATTAATATAAGGGGCAACGGGTTAACCAAAACTTTTACGGTAAGAAAAATATCGAGCGGCGTGGGGGTAGAAAGAATATTTCCCTACTATTCTCCGAAGATCGCCAAAATAGAACTTATTAAAGAAGGCAACGTAAGAAGGGCCAAGCTTTATTATTTGCGCAACCTATCTGGTAAAGCGGCCAGGATTAAAACCAAGAATTAATCAGTCCGTTGTAGAATAAGACGGTTTATGAAAGGGCATAATTTTTTGTGCCCTTCTTTTTTTTATATTATAAATAAGATGAAACTTTTTTTCCCTAATAACGTATTCAGCCGCCTGACGGCTAAAAACCTGCCGGATAACATAAGATCGTCGGTCGAATTTCTGCCTTCGCCGCTATTGACTACGAGATTAAGAGAAATTCCGGACAGCGTGGCCCTGATCCCTACAATGGATTTAATAAAGAACGGCGATTTGTTCGTTTCGAAATCCTTCGGTATATCGTTCGAAGGTACATTGTGCAATTCCTATTTTTTCTACGGATCTTCCCGGAAAGAGATTTCCACCTTAAATCTGTTCGGAGACGTCTCCGCGGTTGAAGTCGTAATGTGCAAGTTATTATTCAAGGAACTGTACGATTCCGAAATAGAGCTTGCGGTTATTACGGACGAATCGAAAATTAAAGCCGGTAATACTTTGGTGGTCGGGGATAAGAATTTCGGTTCCGGAATTTTTTCCGAAGGCATAAGCTTCTCGGAGGAAATAATCGAAACCCTCAATCTGCCGTTTGTAAATTATGTCCTCGCTTCCGGGGAAGAAGCCGCGGTGAAGTTGTTGAATAGGGCTTTCGAAGGAATAGGAAATAAGATTTACGACAATGCGGAAGAATTTCTCTCTTCCGAAAACCTGGGGCGGAACGTAAGTGAATATATCGCCGAAAATATCTCCTCGTTTATTCCGGAATTCGACGTACAGGACGCCGAAGGAATAGAACAAATTTTACGTCTGCCTTATTTTCACGGAATGATAGACGATATTGTGGAAGTGAAATTTGTTTAAGCGGCACGAATTATTTTACGTGCCGCTTATGGTTACAAAGCAACGTGAGAAACGCTCATAATATTGGCATTCTGCTGCATCATTTTAATCATTTCGGTAGATACAGGTCTTTTAAGCTTCATCGTACAGCAAGCGACAACACCGCCGTCGAAAATAATATTTTCGATTTCTTCGATATTAATGTCGTTTTCTCTTATTATGTTCATGATAGAGGCGAGCACGCCCGGTTTGTCGTAATGCTTTATAACAAGCTGGTAACGGGAATCGGATAATTTGGACCTGTTCACCCAGTTTGCAATGACGCCGCTTTTCATAAAGTCTTTTATGATGTTTACGGTTTCTTCGGCAACGGCATCCTGCGCCTGCTCGGTAGAAGCTCCTATATGGTGAGTGACGTATACGTTCCCAAGCGATTGAAGCGGGGAGGTGATTTCTCCCGCTTTCTGTTCGGGCTCGTTCTTAATAACGTCCAGAGCAACCCTAATGTTTTTTGTACGGATTGCTTCTATCATTGCCTCTTCGTCGATAATATCCGCCCGCGCCGTATTGATAAGAAGCGTATCTGGTTTCATATAGCTGAACATTTCCTTGTTGAACAGCCCTTTGGTCTGCGGCGTGGAAGGTAAATGAATTGTAACAACGTCGCAAAGAGGGAGGAGCTGGTTCATTTCCGAAAAATCCTTTATCGCAACCCCTTCGATCCGGGAAATATCCTTGCCGTAAACATTCATCCCGAAGGCTAAAGCTCTTTTGGCAACTTCTTTTCCGATATTGCCTACTCCGATAATTCCCAGTGTTTTGCCTTTTAACCCGTTTGCCTTTGAATATTCGCCTTTGTTCCACTTGCCCTTCCTGAAATCGATTACGTTGTCGGGGATCCTCCGGTCCAGAGAAATCATTAAACCGAATGCCAGCTCGGCCACCGCGACCGCATTCATTCCGGGGCAGTTGGCAACGTAAACGCCTTTATGGTTTGCGGCGGATATGTCGATGTTGTTTACGCCCGAGCCGGCCCTTATTATAAGGTTCAAATTTTTACTTGAATTTATAGTATCTGCGTTTACGACGGTTGAGCGCACAACCAGTATGTCCGCCGTTTCTGCTGCTTCGGGAAGATCTTTTTCTCCCAGTTTAGGGGAGTAAATAACTTCCAGGTCTATTTCCTTCAATTGATCAATGTACTTATCAGGAAATTTATCGGCAATTAATACTTTTAATTTCATATCATTACCCTTCTATTTTTTTAACATAGGGATTTTTATTCCCCAATTATTTGCATTTGCTTCCGCACGCTCGTACCCCGCATCGGCATGCCTGGCAATTCCGATCCCGGGATCGTAAGTAAGAACCCTCTCCAATTTTTTCTCCGCCGATTTTGTTCCGTCGGCAATTACAACCATACCGGCATGTATCGAATTGCCGATCCCGACGCCTCCGCCGTGATGCACGGAAACCCAGCCGGCACCTCCGATCGTATTTAAAAGAGCGTTAAGTACCGGCCAATCGGCTATTGCGTCGCTCCCGTCTTTCATTCCTTCGGTTTCCCTGTACGGCGATGCTACCGATCCGCAGTCCAGATGATCCCTGCCTATAGCTATCGGCGCGGTTAGTTTTCCTGACGCTACGAGTCGGTTGAAAATCAGTCCCATCTTTACCCTCTCGCCGTACCCGAGCCAGCAGATCCTTGAGGGCAATCCCTGGAAGTGGACCTTCTGCCGCGCCATATCAATCCAGTTATGCAGAGATTTGTTTTCCGGGAAGGCTTCTTTAACGGCATTGTCCGTTCGGTAAATATCTTCGGGATTTCCCGACAGTGCAACCCACCTGAAAGGACCCTTGCCGTCGCAGAAAAGCGGCCGGATAAATTCGGGAACAAAACCGGGAATATCGAAAGCATTCCGTACGCCGTTTTCCTTTGCCTCGCCTCTTATGTTGTTGCCGTAATCGAACGTGACGGCACCCCGCTTGCGGAATTCAAGCATAGCCTCCACGTGCTTTACTATCGTAAGCTTCGCGAGCCTTATATATTCTCCGGGATTGTCGTGCCTGAGCTTTAATGCATCTTCAAAACTCATCCCCATCGGAACGTAGCCGTTCAAAGTATCGTGGGCCGATGTTTGATCGGTTAGGATATCAGGCACGATCCCTCTGCTCAATATCTGCGGAAGGATTTCTCCCGCATTGCCGACCAGCCCTACCGAAAGAGCTTTCCTCTCTTTTTTGGCGTTAAGAACCAGTTCCAGGGCTTCGGTCAGATCCTCCGAAAGGATATCTATATAGCCTGTTCTCAATCTTTTTTGTATCCTGTTTTTATCGACTTCTATTCCAAGGAAGGCGGCCCCGTTCATCGATGCGGCAAGCGGTTGAGCTCCGCCCATACCGCCAAGACCGGAAGTCAAAAGAAATAATCCGGAAAGGTTTCCTCCGTTCGAAGGAAAATATTTCCTTCCGCATTCGGCAAATGTCTCGTACGTACCCTGTAAAATTCCCTGCGTTCCTATATAGATCCAGCTGCCGGCAGTCATCTGTCCGAACATCGTCAATCCCAATTGCTCCAGCCTTCTGAACTCGTCCCAGTTAGCCCAGTGAGGTACGAGCATTGCGTTTGAAATAATAACCCTGGGAGCTTCTTCGGTAGTTTTGAATACCGCAACCGGTTTGCCGGATTGAACGAGAAGGGTCTCGTCGTTTTCGAGTTTTTTCAGAGATGAGATTATAGCCTCGTAGCTCTCCCAGTTCCTTGCGGCTTTACCGCTGCCCCCGTAGACAATTAACTCGGCAGGTTTTTCCGCCACCTCGGGATCCAGATTATTCATCAGCAACCTCATAGCGGCTTCTTGAATCCACCCCTTGCATGAAAGATCAGTTCCGCGGGGAGCCCTGATCTCCGTTTTTTCTTTTTCCGAAATCATCTTTCATTCCTATTGTTATATTGTTTCATTGTCAAATTGTTTAACTGTTTTTGACAATTAAGCAATGAGGCAATTAATCAATTTTTATTAATCTTCAAAATGATTGGTGATAATATTCTCATACTGGTAGTACATGGACTTATACAGCCACTTTTTCAGGAACCAGCTCTTCGTCATTTTCTTTTTAAGAAACTTCACGTTTTCAGACAGTTGATATTTTAACTTTGTCCTTTCGTCCTTCGTTAATTTAATTACTTCGGCTTCGCCGTCCAGTTTATCCAGGATCGAATTAAATGCTTTAGTCTCGGCGAAATATTTGTTGTCCCCCTGTATTTGTTTTAAGGTTTGGTTGCAAAAAGTTTTTAATATTTTTTTTTCGTTTTTATCAAATTCAAAATTATAGTTTGTGAATAATTTTTTCATCTTTCCCTGTATAAGTTTTTAGTGATAAAAGCTGATCTTTCATAGCCTGAAAGCCCGGTTTAATTACTTCGTAAATATAGTAAAGTCTTTCCTTGTACGGAATAAAAGCCGACTTCATTGAGTTGATGGTAATTTTCTCGATATCTTCCAGTGTTAAATTAAAATGTTCTATGGCGGTCAAAAATTCTTTTGTAAGAGTAGTGTCGCTCATTAACCTGTCGTCCGTATTCAGACTAACCCTGAATTTTTCCTTGTAAAGCATTCCGAAAGGATGTTTCTCTATGCTCTCAACCGCCCCGGTGTGAACGTTGCTTTGGAGGCAAATTTCAAGGGGAATTCTTTTATCCAGGATATATTGGGCCAATTCCCCGAAACCTACTACGTTGCCTTCTTTATCAAAAATAATGTCTTCTATCAGGTGGGTTGCATGTCCTATTCTATGCGCGCCGCACCACTGGATAGCCTGCCATATCGATTCTTTCCCGAATGCCTCGCCCGCGTGTATCGTAATGTTGAAATTAGCCCGTTGAATAAATTGAAATGCTTCGATATGTTTTTTCGGCGGGTACCCGCCTTCTTCTCCCGCAAGATCGAATCCGACAACACCTTGATTCCTGAAGTTCACCGCAAGCTCTGCGATTTCCAGGGTATTTTTCATATTCCGCATGCCGCAAAGAATCAAGCCGTAGCCGACCCCGAAATCCTCTTTCCCTTTTTCAAGTCCGTTCAGAACAGCCGCCACAACGTCTTCGTTGTACAGTCCTTTTGAAGTATGGAATACCGGCGCAAACCTGGATTCGACGTACGAAACCCCGTCTTTTTTCATATCTTCCATCATTTCGTAAGCCGTTCTTTCAAGAGCTTCTCTTGTCTGCATGACCGCGCATGTATGTTCAAAACCCTGGAGGTAATCTATCAGGTTTCCCTTGTCGGCTCCGCGGTGGAACCAGTTTGCCAATTCTCCGGGATCTTTTGTGGGTAATTTGTTATACCTGACATCTTTTGCCAGTTCTATTATGGTTTGAGGGCGTAAGCCTCCGTCGAGATGATCATGTAGCAGGATTTTAGGTACTGCCCGTATGATTTGTTCGGTAGTCACAATAGCCTCTATTATATACGGAAAAATATTCTTTTAAAACAGTAAAATCAATTTCGGGAAAACGGCGCCGTGTCATGCCGTTTCAATTTAATTAATTGAAATTATCGTTGAACCGCCCGGTTTGAGTTGAAGTTCTGGTAAAAAGGAAATGTACAAATTTGTCCCGCAACGTAATAACTTTACCTTGACTATGGCTCCTTATTATGCTAATTTTATGGTCTAAATGTATATAAATGGAGAAATAATGTATCGGACAAAATTACTAATTATCGCATTAGCTTTAGTCGGGATGACAATTACAGGTTTTGAGTGTGCTTCGACCCAAATTACGAGTGCCAAGCTGTATATTCAGCAGAAGAATTACCCCAAAGCCCTGGAAGTTTTGAATGAAGAAATTCAAAAAAATCCCAAAAGTTATGAGGGATATTATTTACTCGGATACGTACAAGGCGAACTCGGTAACTACAAAGAACTGGTTAAGGATTTCGATAAATCGTTAGCCATCAGCAATGAATACGAAAAAAGTATAAACGATTCGAAAAAATATTATTGGGCCCAGGCTTTTAACCAGGGCGTTGAATTCTTCCAGAAAG
>JBJKOY010000337.1:0-2350 GCA_046706945.1 Ignavibacteriaceae bacterium
GCCCAGAGTATATGCGGACGGGCTGATTAGTTTCAAAGATAATTCGCGCGGCGTCGCTATATTCGGGGTAAACCCGGATAAGGAAAAAAATGTTACTACCTTTGTTCAAAACGTAAATGACGGAAAATTCTTTACTACCGATTCGTCAAACCAGGTTGTGGTCGGCGCGCAGCTGCTGAAAAATCTCGATGCAAAAATCGGGGACGACATTGTTCTGCTGGCTCAGGGGTACGACGGAACACTCGGAAACCAGAAGTACAAAATCGTCGGCACCGTAAAGCTCGGGGTCCAGGAACTGGAATCGGCAATAATTTTTATGGGGCTGCGCTCCGCTCAATCCCTGCTCTCTATGGGAAAAAGAATAAATGTAGTGGCAATAAAGGCGGATAACCTGAACGACCTTAATAAAATCAGAACCGAATTATCGAAAAAGATAAAAGATCCGGACGTTAACGTCCTTATGTGGGATCAGGTAAATCCGGAATTAAAACAGGCCATTCAGTTGGATAACATAAGCGGAATATTCTTTCTCGGGATTTTAATCGTTATCGTCGCCTTCGGAATATTAAATACCGTTTTAATGTCGGTTTCTGAACGTTACAGGGAAATCGGCGTGGTGCTCGCAATAGGAATGCCCCAGACCAAGCTTGCTTACCTTGTGTATATCGAGACGTTATTCATTACGCTGCTGGGATTACTTATAGGCAACATACTCGGCTGCATAGTTAACTATTATCTTATAATTCATCCTATAGTATTCGGGGGAGAAATCCGAAAGCTGTACGAGATATACCATTTCCTTCCTCAGCTCAGATCGACGTTGGAACCGTCCATATTCATAAATGTTTCGCTTTCTATCCTGGCAATATCAATAGTCTCCTGTCTTTATCCGGCGTACAAAGTATATAAGCTTGAACCTATGAAGGGAATAAGGCATACGTGATGCAATTAAAAATTAAAAAGTAATAATTAAAAAATGTTTATGGTGAATTAATGTTATTCAAACTGGCATGGCGGAATATATGGAGAAATAAAAGACGTTCGCTGATCGTACTCGTCTCCGTTATAGTCGGAATAGTCGCCATTGTATTCTCCGACGGCTTATCCAACGGTATGATGAGACAAATGCTGTTCAACCAGATCAATCTTAATATTTCCCATATTCAGATTCATAAGGAAGGTTTCAACAATAATAAAATCGTGAAAAATTTTATCCCCGATATCGACAAGGTCCAGTCGGTACTGGAAAAAGATCCTTCCGTCAAAGCCTTCAGCAAAAGAGTATTCGCTTCGGGGATTTTAAGCAGCGCGAACAATTCTTCCGGAGTTTTAATTTACGGTATTATCCCTTCCGAGGAATCGAAGGTATCGGTCGTTAAAAGTACAATCATCGAAGGAAAATATCTAGGCGGGGGGAAGAGAGAAATAATTATCGGGAAAAAACTCGCGGAAAAATTGGGAGTGGGAATAGGCGACAAAGTAGTGGCGATGGCGAATACTCTAAGCGGCGACATCGGGTCGGAAGTGTTCAGGGTCGAAGGAATATTCCGGACGTCGAGTTCTGATTTCGATAAAATGACGGTTTATATTCCCGCCGCTACGGAACAGGCGATGCTGGGGCTGGGAAACAAGTACCATGAAGTTGCAATAATTACGAATGACTATAACAAGGTCAACGGAATTAAAAAAAATCTCGAATCGCAGCTCGGAAGCGGATATGAAATTCTTACATACAGGGATTTGCTGCCAATGCTGATATACCAGATGGATCTGTATAAAGAATCGATGATGATATTAAATATCATAATCGGACTGGCATTAATATTCGGCATAATAAATACCATGCTGATGTCAGTGTTCGAAAGGATCCGCGAATTCGGGGTTTTAATGGCAATAGGAATGAAGAACAGCCGGCTTTATCTGATGATTGTATTTGAGGCTTTTATAATCGGCATTCTGGGAACGCTTGCGGGTCTGGCTCTAGGACTGTTGCTCGATATTCCGCTGGCGCATTCCGGCATCAATTTAAGTATGTTCTCCGTCGGACTCGAGTCGTTCGGAGTCGGAGCGATTATTTACCCCGTGCTTTCGGTCGGCAATATTATAAACACGGTTATTTTTATGCCGTTCGTAGCGGTAGCGGGGGCGCTCTACCCGGCATATAAAGCAATAAAGCTTGAACCGATTTATGCGATAAATTATGTGTAAGGGAGGAATGCGGATGCTCGGTAAATTAAGAAAAGGTCTCGCTTTCTAAATGTGTTACTACCAATTAAATTTGGTAGAAAAAAAATGAACATCAGATAGAAAGGAGACCTAGGATGAAAACAACTAAAAAAACAGATAATAG
>JBJKOY010000338.1:0-5304 GCA_046706945.1 Ignavibacteriaceae bacterium
TATTCATTGAGCGGTTTTGGAAAAGTTTAAAGTATGAAGACATTTACCTAAATGATTATCAGAATGTTCCTGAACTGATTGCCGGAATCGAAAATTATTTCAGCTTTTACAACAACCATCGAGTCCATCAATCTTTAGAATTCAAAACGCCGGCTCAGGTATATAATGCAGGTTAGTAGTTCTTTTAAATAATTAATTCTTGTAAATTAATCCACCTTAAATTCCCGATTTTTCTGTACAGGGAACGGGGGGAAGCATAAAATCTTTAATACCCAACCTCCCACAACCAACCGCCAACAATACAACCCAACCTCCCGCAACCAACCGCCTACAATACAACCCACCCCCCTGTCCAACGCCCAACCCCCGACCTCCACCCCCCCGCAGACAACCACCCATTTTGCAACAAATCCGCCGAAGATTGAAACAAATTCGCCAGCAACAGCCGGATAGAAAAATTATGTTTACGCATATTTTTAAAAGATATTTATGAAGAATAATATCGAAAAAATTAAAAAGAAGGAAAGGATCATTACGATCACTCTGAATATTTTAATCGTTATTGTCGCCACGGCAATAATAGTTCTTGTACTAAGTCTTCTATAACAAAAGAACATGAAAATTTCTACAATTAAATAATAGGGAGAAAAAAATGAGAAAATGGACATTGTTATCGTACATTTGCATTTTCTTTACGATTTGTACGTCGTTGGCAAATGCACAGTGGGTGCAGACCGGTCCGTCCGGCGGCTTTATTAACAAATTCTCGGTTAACGGGGATAAAATATATGCCGCGGCTTACGGCGGGGTGCTAATTTCTGCCGACAACGGCGCCAGCTGGACTCATTCCAACTGGGGGTTGACCGACGGCGACGTCCAGCCGGTTGACGCAACCACCAAAAAAGTTTTCGCCGGGACTTATTTCAGACGAATTATTATGAGTGATGTAAACGGATTGATCTGGCAACAGACTTCTCTTAACGACGGGACGATAACCTGCTTTGCTACAATCGGCGATAACGTATTTGCCGGGACATATTCGACCGGCGTTTATTTATCGACCGATAACGGCTTAACGTGGAACAAGGTAAACAATAAATTAGGTGATCTTCAAATTGAGTGCCTGGCGGTAATGGGAACGAATCTATTCGCCGGAACGTCCAGCGCTGTTTATTTATCGACGGATATGGGCGCAAACTGGTCGCTGGCAAGCACAGGTCTTCCCGACAATTCTGTCATTTCGCTTGCCGTTAACGGAACCGATCTTTATGCCGGGGTCTGGGGCGGCGGCGCGTATTATTCTCCCAATAACGGACAGGGCTGGATGCAGCTTGGCGAATGCCCCACTCATTACGTTTACTCGTTCGCTTTCAACGGTTCTAAGGTATACGCTGCAGGACAGAAGGTTTGTGTAACTGCAAACGGCGGGGCAGACTGGACGGATTTATCACCCAGTAACACTGATGGTTTGCCCTCTTCGAATATTGAGGCAATTTGCTATTCGGGCGGAAACCTGGTCGCCGGCGATAATATGATAAATGTTTCAACAGGAATTTACGTTTCAAAAAATGAAGGCAATAGCTGGGCACAATCCAATGCGGGAGTCCCGAATTTCTGTACTTCAGGTATTGCCGCAAACGGCGAGAATATCGTTGACGCGACAAGCGGCGGTTTCTTTTTCTCTACCGACGGGGGCGCCGAATGGAATGATCCGACGATGCACGGAGATTTCCGGTGGTCGGACTTTTCGGCGGTCGCCTTCAGAGGCAGCAATTACGTGTTTGCCGGAGATGTGAACGGCTACGTTTATGTCTCTACGGACGGCGGAAAAGAACTGACTCTTCAAACACAAATTGAGCAAGGAGCGACCGTTACGTCGTTTGCTTTCATAGGTACTAATGTTTTTGCCGCAACAAAAGCTTATTCTGCTGGAACGGCAGGCGGCGTATTTATATCGGCCGATAACGGTGCGACTTGGACTGCGGTTAATAACGGACTGCCTACAATTAGCGATACAAATACCGTCGTAAATTCACTGGCCGTTATAGGAAACAATCTTTTTGCGGGAACCGGACACGGCGTTTATCTTTCTACAAATAACGGCACGAGCTGGAAAAAAGTTAATAACGGACTTACCGGAATTACGGTTTATTCTCTCGCGGCGAAAGGCACGGAAATTTTCGCTGGCACTTTCGGTCAGGGCGTTTTCCGTTCAAATGATAACGGCGGGCATTGGACCCATACATCCCTAATTAAGGACGTCACATCTATGATAACGGTAGATACAAACCTCTTTGTCGGGACCTGGAGCCAAGGCGTTTACTGGCTGGTGAATATGGATTCCAGCTGGGTTCAGGTAGGACTGCCCGGCAACTATGTAACATCTTTTGCCTCGTTGAACGGAAATTTATACGCCGCAACAATCAATAATTCGGTGTGGAAAAGACCTGTTTCTGAAATGACGGTTATTACTGGAATTAAAAAAGAAACCCCCTCTGATTTCTCTCTTTATCAGAATTATCCCAATCCTTTTAACCCGACTACTAGTATTGAATATTCTCTCGACAAAAGGCAGTTTGTAAGCCTTAAAGTCTACGATATCCTGGGAAGGGAGGTTGCCGTCCTAATTAATGAAGAAAAACCGGCCGGTTCGTATGAAGTCAAATTCGATGCTTCGGGACTCTCCAGCGGAGTGTACCTTTACCGGATAAGCGCCGGAAAAAATTCCGTTACAAGGAAAATGATTTTAATGAGATGATCGGGCGATTTAGGGGCGCCGCCCGGTTTCGGCGGGCGGCTTCTTATTTTATTAACAATTTTAATAAAGAGATATTAATTACCGTCCGGATAACCCGGCAACCAAATTATAAAATAGAGAGGGAAAAATGTATACTAGAAAATATTTCGGAATTTCATTGCTTCTTCTGCTCTTCCTGGCATCCTGCGGGAAGAGTACAAAAAATAACGGGGCTGCACCCGCAGCAAATTCCGCCGTAAAAAATAACGCTGCAGTACAGCAAAAACCCACCGTAGATTACTTGACCGCAGCCGATGTGGAAAAAGTCTCCGGCATCAAGGGGGTTATCTCTGTTCCGAGAAATCCTAATAAAGGCGCAGGCGGAGACCTTAATTTCGCGACGAGCGACAGTAATCTGATCGTTATGGTCCAGATAGTAGGCGAGAGCTTTTACGGCGGTTACAAGCAATATTACTTTAAATCGGCCGTTCAGGGATTGGGCGATGAAGCCATGGAAGGTGCAACCATTTCCGGTTTGCCGGTTAACCTGGTTGCGTTCAGGAAGGGACCTAAATGTGTTGCACTGACGGTGTATGTAAACAAGGACGATTTCAGAAAGAATATGCTTTCGCCGGAACAGATTATTTCGCTGGCAAAGATTATCGAATCGAGAATTTAACGGGTGAATTGATCTTTATCTTTCTGCTTACAAATGTGCCGCAATATATTTTAATATTAAGGATGATTTTTTATATTAAGCAGCGGTAGCGGAGATTTCCTTAATCGTTAAAATAAACTAACCGGACCGACTAATCCGGCGGCAATTTAAGATGACTATCGGAGAAGTATGAAAGATATATCAAGCAGCAATCCCTGGCACAACATTGAAGCGGGCGATGAAAATCCCGCGATAGTAAACAGCGTTATCGAGATAACCAGAGGTTCGAAGGCAAAGTACGAACTGGATAAAGAGAGCGGCCTGTTAAAGCTGGACCGGGTCTTATTTTCAGCCGTTCATTACCCCGCGAATTACGGTTTTATCCCGCGGACAATTGCGGACGACAACGATCCTCTGGATATACTTGTAATTTCTTCGATCGAAGCCGAGCCTTTATGCATAATAGAAGCGAAAGTAATAGGGGTAATGCACATGATAGATAATAACGAGAGGGACGAAAAGATTATTTCAGTGGCCAATAACGATATAGCAGTAAATTATATTGACGGTTTAAATGATCTCCCCCCGCATACGATGGCCGAATTAAAAAGATTTTTTGAAGATTATAAAAAACTCGAACATAAACACGTTGAGGTAAACGAGTTCCTGGGGAAAGAATCCGCTTATAAAATCATTTTGGAAAGCATGAAACGGTATAACAACAAATACGGGCAAAATTAGACTTTTAATTAGAGGAATGCTTCTTAGAAAGTTCGGCTCATCAGCAGTTTTTGTGTTTTCTTTAATTCATACCTCAGAAGCTTTTCGTGGGGGAGGGCAAGCTTGAATTCCGAAGTTAGAATTTTGTCCGGAAGTCATTCCGATACCCCATATAATTAAAAATTATTTTTAATAGGACTGGCCCGGTGCCGTATGAGATCTGCCGGACATGACGAAAATAGACTTCTGTGATAATTCTGATTTTAAAAAATCGGGTTATTTAATATATTTGTGCGGACGATGGAGTTCGTCTATAGTGTCTGCCGATTATTTGCAGAAACTTAAATTGTCCTAATTAACTTGCCGGACTGATAACTCCTACCCTAAATATTTTATTTTTTAATAACGCGGAGATATAAATAAGTGCAGAACTATATCGTTGTATTTTTCGGCGCCGGCTTCGGCGGAATATTGCGCTATTGGGGTTCGAGTTTCGTTTATAAGTTCTTACCGAGCAATTTCCCGTACGGAACTCTTTTCGTTAACGTTCTCGGCAGCTTTTTAATCGGTATGTTTATGTATTACTTAAACGACAATGAATTAATAGGCGCGGAAACCAGAATATTCCTTACTACCGGCTTTTGCGGAGCATTAACTACGTTCTCAACATTTTCTTACGAAACCATAAACCTGTTCAGGAATAAAGAATTTTTATACGCGGGACTAAACATAATCGCAAATGTAGCGCTTACTATCCTTGCATTATTTTTATCGTATAAAATATCTAAATTATTAAGTTAATTTTTAGGATATAAAGAATACGGAGGAGACGAAAATGGAAATAAAGGGAGAAGCCAAGCTTGTCAGGATATTCCTGGGCGAGACGGATATTATCCGTCACGTTCCGGTATACGAAAAAATCGTTCAGGAAGCCAGGAAGCAGCACCTTGCCGGGGCTACGGTCTTTAAGGGAATAATGGGATTCGGAAGAACAAGCCGGGTCCATACCGCTAAAATACTGCGTCTCTCCGAAGATATGCCTATTGTAATCGAGATCGTCGACGAAGAAGCGAAGATTCAAAATTTCCTGCATCTGCTGCACGATATCTTTGAAGAGGCAAACTGCGGCGGTCTGATTACCATGGAAAAGGCAGAGATAATAAAATATGTAAGCAATCCGAATGCGGGA
>JBJKOY010000339.1:0-2111 GCA_046706945.1 Ignavibacteriaceae bacterium
CTTCGGAAAAAAGCGAATCCCCCGGAGAACTGGAAAGTGAAATCGGCGACGTGTTTTTTGCAATGACCAACTATTCGCGGTTCCTCGGAATAAACCCGGAGAATGCCTTAAGAAAATCAAACGCGAAATTTATAAACCGGTTCCGGTATGTCGAGAAGAAAATCCGGGAAAGCGGGAGGCAAATAAACGAATCGAATCTTGCTGAAATGGATAAATACTGGGAAGAGGCGAAGTCAATTAAAAATTACAAATGAAAAATTAAAAAACGGACTGTTAATTTTTAATTTGTATTTTTTAATTTTTAATTGTTTTTTGCCCCGTTTCCCGACCGTTCGTAAGCATCAATGATGTCTTTCACGAGTTTATGTCTGACCACGTCCGACTTATCGAAATAAACAAACCCGACGCCGTCAATTCCCTGAAGTATTTCTCTTGCCTGAACCAGTCCGCTTGTCGTTCTGGGCGGCAGATCGATCTGGGTAACGTCACCGGTTATAATAGCCTTGGAATTAACGCCGAGCCTCGTAAGGAACATTTTCATCTGAATATCGGTAGCGTTCTGCGCCTCGTCCAGTATTACGAAAGCATTGTTCAGCGTTCTTCCCCGCATATAAGCCAGAGGCACTATTTCCACCACCCTTTTTTCAATATAGGTTTTTAATTTATCGGAAGGCATCATATCGTCCAGAGCATCGTACAACGGCCTTAAATAAGGATCGATTTTCTCGCGGAAATCTCCCGGGAGAAAACCGAGGCTTTCGCCGGCCTCAACGGCAGGTCTGGCAAGAACAATTTTATTAACAAGTCCTTTCTTCAATGCCGATACGGCAAATGCAACCGCCAGATAGGTCTTACCGGTGCCCGCCGGTCCGATGGCAAAGCATATATCGTTTTTGCCGGCTGCCCTCATATATTTTTCCTGTCCCTGGGTCTTGGCTTTTATTACGTCGTTTTTGGTATAAAGTACAATCTGGTCGTAATCGTTATTTGTAATAATTTCCTTGCCCTGAACCGTCAGGTCCAAAATCGTCTCCACGTCGTTCGTACTGAGAGTTCCCTGGGTATTCAATACGTAAACCATTTCCTTTAGGATCTTCTCAATCTGCTGAACTTCTTCCATAACGCCTTTAATAACGACATTTTCGCCTCGGACAATTATGGTTGCGTTAAACCTGTCTTCGACCAATTTTAGGTAAGCGTCGTTCATACCTAAAAGCGAAAGCATGTCTACATTATCAAGCGTAAATTTTTTCTCGACGGCCGTCATTTTATACCTTTAAATATAAAAAGCCCTTATCAGAGAATCTGACAAGGGCATGGAATTTACAAAAAGCATTCTGCCCGACCGAACTATTTAACGGGAGCAGGTTTATAATTTGCTTTGATCTTATCGTATTTTGCTTTTTCTTCGTCAGTTAATTTCGGGATCTTAAATACTTGTTTCGGGAAAATCAAGTTCGGGTTTTTAATTTTGTCGCGGTTTGCCTTATAGATATTCGGCCAAGCAAAGCCGTTGCCGTAGAACATCTGTTTCTTGGCTATATTCCACAGGCAATCTCCTCTAACAACGGTATAATCAACTTCTTTAGGAGCTTCAACCCATGCATCCAGCGCTGCCTGCATCTGGTTATGAACTTTATCGAAAAATTCCGGAAGGGCGCTTATTTTGTTCATTTTTAACGCATCGAGATCTTTCTGCCTGTCTGCTTTGGGTCCTTCTTTCCTGCTTATCTTTCCGTCGAGTTCGGAAACCGCGGTCCTGAAATTATCTACATCGGCTTCCGTAGCACCAACCATCTGATAAAGCTCCTTCATACAATCATCATATGATTGGAGACCGGCATCTTTGGATTTCAGTGTTGCTATATCGGCTTTAAGCGAACTGTCTTCTTTAGTTAAACTTTCTTTTTCTGTCTGAAGACGGGTCATTTCCGCCTGCCATTCGTCTTTAGTCATCTCTTTCTCTTGAGCGAATGTTGCTACGGAGAACAAAATCAAGAGAGAAAAAACGCCAATTAAATATTTACTTAATTTCATGTTTATTTTCCTCCAAGTTCGATTTTAAAATTTTTCTTAATAATGCTTATTGAGACAATTTTTCAAGATTAGCT
>JBJKOY010000340.1:0-16508 GCA_046706945.1 Ignavibacteriaceae bacterium
ATACAACCCCCAACCGCCGACAATACAACCCCCAACCGCCGACAATACAACCCCCAACCGCCGATATTACAACCTCCAACCGCCCAATGAACTTTACTACAAACAACAAACCACAGACCAAAAACTACATACCGTCCCCGTATCTTCCTTTCATCGGAAGGTTTTCAAGTTTTAAAACCCCGCGGGGGCAAACGGCGGAACAGATGCCGCATCCCACGCAGGAAGACCTGATAATATTCTGGCCTCTTTGCGCGTACCATTTCACATCGATTCCCATTTCGCAGTAGGCGGAGCAGTTTCCGCACGATATACATTGCGACCCGTTGACGGTAATTCTGAATCTCGAAAATTTCTTCTGGAGAATTCCCAGAACCGCGGCCATAGGACATCCGAAACGGCACCATACCCTGCTGCCCATTACCGGGTAAAACCCTACTCCCACGACTCCCGAAAAAATAGACCCGATCAAAAAACCGTAAACTTCCGAAAATGTGCCGGATATAGATCCCAGTATCTCTCCCTTAAAAATAGAATTTAACCACAACAACCCGGTAGTGAGTACTACAAAAGCAAGTACCGAATGAATGGTCCATCTTTCTATTTTCCAAGCTTTAAGCGACTTATCGGAATTCTGTCTGAAGAGATCTCCCGCCGTTTCTGCAAGAGCTCCGCATCCGCAGACCCATGAACAGTACCATCTTTTTCCGAAGAAATATGTAAGCAGCGGAGTGGCGATTAATATCATCACGATTCCCCAGAACACCATAAAGTAGCCCAGCGCTTCACCGTTGCCTATTAAATATCGTACATCGCCCGGGAACAAATAATTATATTTTAAAGGCCAGAAATAAGTGAAATAAAATTCCGGTTTATTCAGCTTTTCCAGAAATGCGGGAATTAAAAATGCAAAACCGAGCTGGAAAAAGCCGACCGAAACCGTCCTAATTATCTGGTACCTGTTATGCCTGTACTTAATCATCATTCTTACTCCCATTACCAGCACGGCAAGCGTGTAGAAAGTTCCGTATAGGAACCACCTGTCGGCATGTTTGCCGCTAAGCCATACTGATAACGGGTCCGCCAGTTTTACCCAGTTTCCGATTAAAGCGGGGAACCAGTATAAGATAATATAGAAAGCCGTAATTGCGATCCCGATAATCCATGCCGGTGTCCCTTTTGACGTAAGGGAATTGAAGAATATCCCGTTGTTTTTAATTCCGGCCGGCGCTTCTTTTATTTGGGGGATAAAAAATATTAATGCGCCGGCAGCAATAAGACCGAAACTTAATATAAAGAAAATAAAAGGTGCCGATGAGGAAATACCGCTAAGCGAAATGAAAAGCATTAATAATCCTACGGCTGCAACGGCAAGTCCCGTCTTCTTTACCGCTTCCGAAAATTTATTGTATTTGTAAACGTGCGGAGTTATTGTTTGTCCGCCCGCCGGTACCGTTTGAACCTGATTCATATTTTCACCGTCGACCTAATTTATTCAATACTCATTAAATGATTATTTAAAAAATTTCCTTACGGTTTTTGCGACTAAATTCAGATAAAATTTCGCCTTCGTATTTTGCGAAGAACTCGGGATCGAAATTTGCTTCGCGTAAATTCCGGATGACATATTCAACCGTTCTTTTCTCTTTTATCCATCTTTCGCAAACCTGCTGCCTTAGTCTGATCCCGAAAACGTTAAATCCTTTTACCGACCTGTCGCCGGAAGAATAAACTGCCCTGAAGCATTTTTTCTTAGCCGGGTGCTCCCAGTAAAAAGTCTCTTCACCATCGCGGGGCAGTACGTTGTTCACATACCCGTATGTTTGATATTCCGTGTCGAAGAATTTCGCCGAGTTAAACCAGACCCCCCTGTCGTATTTAATCCTGTTCCCCAAAATATTTTCGGCGAGTACTTCGGCCTGCATTTTCCCGGTATACCAGAGCTGCTCGACCCTGCCAGGCGTGGCAGGTTTATTATTCCCGCTGCAGTCCGTCGGGACTATCTCCGCACAGTCGCCGGCCGAGTAAATACCGGGGATATTGGTTTCTAGATATTCGTTCACCAGCACGCCTCTCCCGGTGTTGATATTGGAACTCTTTGCCAGATCGATATTCGGATGGACGCCGGGTGTCAGCCCCACAAACCCGCATTCTATTTTTTCGCCTTTGTCCGTAACCGCCGCTCCCGCTTTGCCATTAGGGGAAGGTAGAATTTCTTTAAGCTGCGTTCCGAGCTTTAAATCCATGCCCTGCTCGATTATAAGTCTTTCTACAAGCGACGCTTCTTCGGGAGGTAAAATATTTCCCCAGTAGTGTTTTTCTCTAACCAAAAAAGTAACGTGAATATTTTTTGTATGAAGCATTTCCGCCAGTTCGATCCCGATTAATCCTCCGCCTACTATTACCGCGTCGGTAATATCCCGTGTGTTCGAGTCAAGCATTTCAAGATCCTGACGGGAGTACAAGCCCTGGACCCCGGGAAGATCCTGGCCCGGCCATCCGAACTTATTGGTCTTCGATCCCGTTGCGACAACAAGTTTGTCGAAACTTATTTCCCGGTTATCTATCAGGGTTACGGTTTTCGTACCGGTATTAATCGAAACGGCATGCGAATAAATTAATTCTATCCTGTTTTTTTCCCAGAACCAGTCTTCATAAGGTTTAATATTATCCCATTTCAAGTGTCCCATGTAAACGTATATCAGTGCGGTTCTTGAATAGAAATACTCCGATTCCGAGGAAATAACCGTAATCTTCATATCACTGCGCTTTCTTACGTTCCTGGCCACGGTTATGCCCGTAATCCCGTTTCCGATTATTACAAGGTGTTCCATTTTAATATTTCCCCCGGATTCTTTCTTTGCCCGGCAGTATCTCGAGGCATGTAGTCCACCACCCGGTTAGTATTGTCTCTATAAATTGTTCGGGAAGCTTTTCCGCGAACATTTCGTCGGCAAGTTTCCGGTGATCGTATTTTACCGGGATATAATTAATTGTTAAATCGCCGTCCGCGAATTCCAGCATTGTGTAACCGACCTCGGTCGTACCGTCGTTCTCGGGTCTGCCAATTACTCCTACGTTTACAAAGCTTCTTTTCCCCGAAAGTTTCCTGCTCCAGTGAATGCCGGTGTGCGTCGCGCAGATAATGTCCGCGTTATAGTCTGCGCACAATTTTTCAATGAAGTGGTCCGGCGTAGTGCTTTCCCAAAGGAATTCGTTCATTTGCCTGGGGGAGCCGTGGCACAGCAGAACATTGCAGCCCCCGGTTTCAAATCTTATTTCGCCGGGCAGATTTTTCATCCATTTTTTATACCGCTCGGGGGTTTTGCGGTACGTGTAGTCGTAGCTTAACTTGGCGAAATAATTATCCCGCGGATCGGTATAGCCGCACCGGCAGTCGTTTAAATCATTGCCGATCGAATTGTCGTAGTTTCCCTGAACGACCGGAATATTATTCTCCAACAGAACGGGAAAAACTTCGGCCGGGTTCGGACCGAACGCGCCGAGGTCGCCCAGGCAGTATATTGAATCGGCATCCCGTTTTTTCGCATCTTTGATTACTTCCTTCAACGAAAGGTAATTGCTGTACACTCCGCCAAACAACGCAATTTTTTTACGCATCTCTGCCTACCGCACTAAAATTGGAACAAATAGCCCCGAATAGATAGCATGTATAACATGCCTGGTGTTTAAGAGCAAAGACCTTCTTGGATTCTGTTAAAGTCTCCCCCAATTTAGCATCCGGAGAATCGATTAATATGGGGCAGACGTAAACTCCTTTGTTAGTCGCGATCCTGCTGTTCGCGCAGATAAGATTGCCGGTGTCGTAATCCGCAAGCATCTCGCCGGTAACATATTCGTACTTATCGTATCCTTTTGTCCTTACCGCTTCCTTCCCTATTTTTATCGACGGCAGAATCTTTATCCGCGGACGCGCATAACCGTACGATTTAAGCGTTGCAATGAACCCGTTCAATACTTTATCATCGTCCTTATCTTCCCATGTTTTTGTCACGGTTATTATGGGGAGGAATCCGGAATCGGTTAGATTTTTTACCCCGGCCATTGCTTTTTTAAACACTCCGCCGCCCCTTATGGCATCATTCATTTCTTCCGTATAGCCGTCAATGCTTACCCTCATTTCAAGTGAATATTTCGAAGAGTCCGAAATTTCTTTCAGCCGTTCCGAGTGCTCGCGCTTTATGAGCATACCGTTTGTCAGCACGGTAGCCGGACCGAGCTTCATCGTTTCTCCGAGTATATCGAATATCTGCCTGTTCATAAACGGCTCGCCGCCCGTGAAATAATATTCCTTCACCCCGATCTTCACGGATTCCTCAAGATATCCTCTTATTTGCTCCAGGCTCATATATTCAAAATTGTGATTCCTCGGGCTGCAGCTTATAAAGCAATGAACGCATTCGATGTTGCACAATGTTCCGCCTACCTGGAACCACAAATGATCCAAAGCGTCGAGATATATTTCCGGATTTTCCATACTTTAATTTATTTTTGTTACCCGTTGTTGCCGGTGTTGTTCCTTGTCCACAGGGGGACATCGATTCTTTCAGCGGCCGCTTCGTTTACTCCGGCAGGCACCGTGTCCTTTTCTTTCATTAGGAACACCGGGATAAAATATACTATTAATATTAAGACCGAAGCATAGATATTGACGGCCAGCAAATCCGCGTACGGGCCGTGCGTCAAGTATAACGATTTAGGCAGTAAACCGAAAGTATAAATTATACTGCTCAGCACTCCCGTCCATACCGCGAGGTGAAAAGATATTTTCGGAGCTCTCAGCTTCCAAAAAATAAAAACGGGCGCAAAGCCCAATACCAGCGTACCGCTGATTGTAGTTGCCGAAAGAATTGCCGGGGTAAAGAAGAGCGGTATGGTGCCGCCGAGAGCAGTAATTATCATTACCAGTCTTCCTTTCGGTACGGAAGCATATTCTTTCCTTCCGAGATCGATTACAATAAGCTTTGAAACAGAAGCAAAGGTGGAATCGACCGTTGACGATGCCGAGGTGACCATTATAAAATTCATAACGATCATGGAAAAAAGACCGAGGGTTTTTGAAACTTCGACCGCCGCCTGGCCTTGCAGCCCGAGCATTTTGGCATATATACCAACGAAGCTGAAGAGAAGAATACAAACAAAGCCGATAACGGTAGCATAAACGTAGCTTCTCAATGTGATTTTTTCGTCGGCAATAAATCCCCGGTCGGTAAGGACCGGGTCGTGAAACGGGTAGCTGAAGATCTGTAAAAAAGCAACCAGCAGTATATCCATGCCGCCGTTAAACGACCAATGCCCCGAGGTTAAAAAGGGCGCAACCGATCCTTCTTCGGGAAGGATCATATGCATCACTATAAAAAGCAGCACAGCGAATAATCCCATCTGAAGAAGATCCGTTATAAGGGAACTCCTCAGGCCTCCCTTCAATGCATAAGCCAGCGTTAAAACGGTAAAGACTATTATGGAAATAATATACTGGGGCGAGCCGGCATGACCGAAGTACGTCCCTATTACTTCGGTATTCGACCACACCTCGTTGAGCAGTCTAACGGCAATAATCAGGGTGAAAATTTTAATTGCGGCGGTACCGAATTTTTTTTCCAGGAACTGGTGAAGGCTTTGAACGTTAAGCTTTGTTCTTATTTTATATATAACTATACCCGCTACAAGGAATGAAAAATAATACGTCGCGTATGCAAGTCCGCCGATAATCCCGAATTCCATTCCCAGGTTTGCGGCGTTTGTAACCGATTTTGCAAAAATCCAGGATATTACCAGGCTGAAAGTCAGCATGAGCGTGCCGGGCTTCTTTGCCTTTAAGGAAGTGCCGCGGTAAAAACTCTCCTTGGTCTTCACGAAAGGCGTCATTGCAATCAGTACCAATGAAAAGGAAAGCAATATTATCCATTGCCATGTTATTACTTCGGGCATTTTTCCTCGGTTGTTATTCAATAATCCGCATTTAAAGATTATAAAAAAAAGCCGGATAATCATCATGATTTTGTCACAATTTAATGACAAAAAAAATTTGAAAAATTCCGGTGCAAAAACGAGAATAATCTTGACTTTTTTTTCAAGATTAAATACTTTTGCATTAACTTTTTAAGCAACAAATATTTCCAAATGAATAACAAAGAAAAATATCCCGCACAAGATTGCACCGGTTTTATATGTTGTACTTGTTGTTGCAAAGTAAATTGCGGAGCAGCGGTAAGCAGGAGCAGGAGTAGAATGCTTAAGATGTAGAAATTTCAAATACAATTTTTTAATAAAAGACCCGCTGCCTGAATCAAAGACAGCGGGTCTTTTATTTTATACGTTAAAACTTTTTATGAAATAATAAAGTACGGAGATTATTCGATGAGCAGAGTATTTATGATAGATAAAACAGCGTTAAAATTCAATCAAATGTGTATAGCATTCTTTTTAGCCGCGGCTTTTATTTTAAATTTGCCGTGGCTTGCCGGTTTTGTTGCGGTAGTAATGCTCACGGGCACCCTTTTCCCTAAGGCCGGCCTGTTTAAACTATTTTATAAGAATGTAGTAAAAAAAACCGGTTTGCTTAAGCCCGCAATTTCAGAGGAGGATTTGTCCCCCCATCTTTTTGCACAGGGTTTGGGAGGAATTTTTTTAACGCTTTCTTATTTTCTTCTTACGGCGTTTAACTCGGCAATATTGGGATGGATGTTCTCGTTAGTCGTGGTGTTCCTGGCGCTGTTGAATATTACTTTTAATTTTTGCCTGGGATGTTTTATTTATTATCAGCTTCAGAAATCTGGATTATTTTTCGCAGCGCCGGAGACAAAAAGATAAAATGGCTTATAGATTATTAATATTAATTTTCGTTTTTATTTCCGCTTATTTGCTGAAAAAATTATTCTTCGACTTAATAAAAACCGATACGTTGACACTGCCGGCAAAATATAAACCGGAGGACAATAAGTTCCCGATCCTTGTGTATTTCTGGACGGAAAGCTGTTCGCAGTGCAGGTATAATCAAGCTCCCGCAATTCAACGGCTGAAAACAAATGAAACGAATTTCAATTTTATTTCGGTCAATGCTCTGGAAGACAGGGAGATTACTTCGTTGTTAAAGATTAAGACGGTTCCCAGTACTGCGGTTTTTTCCGCGTCCGGGAAATCAGTTTTTATAAATAACGGGTTTGCAAATACGGAAGAATTGACAAAGCAGCTTAATGAGTCGTTGATTTGAAAAATTCTCTCTCCCGGCGGGGTACCGTCCTTAGGTCCCCGCCTTTTTAAATGCTGTCCAAATATAAGATGAGGTTATAAATTTACGGACTAATTTTAGCGCGGGATAACTTTATTTAGCTACCAGTTCTTTAGCTTTCGGCAGTATAAAGCTGAATTCCGAACCTTCCCCATGACTTGATTTTACAAAAATCCTTCCGTTATTTATTTCTATGAATTCTTTACAGAGTATTAATCCCAAACCCGAACCTTCTTCTTTATTTGTGCCTGACGACGAAACGTTCTTATCTATCTGAAACAATTTGTCCACCTTATCCCGGCTCATTCCGATTCCGTCGTCCTTTACGGCGATTCTAATACTTTCTTCTTCCTCAACCGCGGAAATTTCAATATTTCCGTTGTTCCTTGTAAACTTAATCGAATTCGAAACCAGGTTCCTTAAAACGGTCTGCAGCATGTTCAAATCCGCATATACAAGTATATTATCCGGGACATTAACCTTCAGCGTTATGTTTTTATTATCGGTATTGCCCTTAAACAGCCCGGATATTTCGACTATTATTTTGTTCAAGTTTACGGATTCGGGTTCGAAAATGATCCGTCCTGTTTTTATCCTGGCCCATTGCAGTAAATTTTCCAGGAGCCCGAAGGTTAATTTTGCGGATTTTAAAATATTTTCGGATATGCTTCTCAGCTCATCTTTAGCCAGCGTTTCCAATTCGTCAAAAAGATAATTTGAAAAACCGAGCAGAGAAATAAAAGGACTCCTGAGATCGTGCGCTATAATAGAAAAGAATTTGTCCTTGCTTGCAATCTCAAGGTTTAATTCTTTAATTGTCTTATCCAGATCCCGGGTACGCTCTTTCACCCTGTTTTCAAGCACCTTATTATAGCGAATGATGGCTTTTGTCCGTACCCTGAAAATTCCTATCATTATTAATAATATTGTTACCGCCAATGCGATTCTAAACCAAATAGTCTGGTAAAAGGCCGGGATTATAATAATTTTAATTGCGGCTTCCTGTTCGTTCCTGACGCCGTTGTTGTTTGTTGCTTTAACGTAAAACGTATAATTCCCCGGCGGCAGGTTCGTATATGTCGCCGAATTTCGGGTGCCGACATTATTCCATCCGATATCAAAGCCTTTAAGTTTATAGCGGAACGTATTTCTTTTAACATTATAATAATCCAGCAGCGCAAATTCCAAGGTTATCATATCCTGTCCGGGAGGTATGGAAATCGATTTAGAACCGGTAATTGAATTTTTTAAAATCCCCGTCGGCGATACGCGAACCGACTTGTTGTAAATTTTCAAATCGGTGAATACGACAGGCGACTGCAAATACTCGTCTTTTATACTGTCCGGATTAAAATACATTATACCGCTGTTTCCGAAATAAATTTTTCCGTCCTTCGATTTAGCCGCGACATTTTGAACGAACTCCAAAGACTGAAGTCCGTTTCTTCTATTATAGTTTATAAAGGTACCGGACTTTTCGTTGTACTTGGACAATCCTTTATCGGTAGCTATCCACAGCCTGTTTTTATTGTCTTCTTCAACGGCATTTATCAGATTACCCGGCAGCCCGTCCGTCTTGGTGAAGATTTTAATTTTGCCGGTTTTCCTGTCGTATCTGTTCAGCCCGTACATTGTTCCGAACCACATCATCCCGTCGTGCGATTCGAATATTGTAAAGACCCTGTTATTGCTGATCCGGAACTTATTGGTTGAATCGCTTGAGAAATTAATGAAGTTGTACGTTGCCGGATTTATTTCGCTGACTCCGCCGCCGTCCGTACCCACCCAGATCATACCCCTGGAATCTTCAAAAATATCCCAGATAAGGTCGTTCTGCAGCCCGTTTGAGACGCCCGGCTTGGATAAAAATCTGGTGAACTTTCCGGTTTTTCGGTCGAATCTGTTCAAACCCCACCAGGTTCCGAACCACAGGGCCCCGCTGCGTGTTTCGAAGATGCACGTTATCCCGTTATTGCTGATCGAATTATTATCGTCCATATCGTAAGTAAACAGCTTATATCTGCCGGTAGAGGGATTATATTCGTTCAAGCCGTTAAAATTAGTACCGATCCAAACGATGCCATTACTGTCCCTAAAAACCGATCTTATAAAGTTGCTGCTGACGCTGCTGCTGTTCCCGAGTTCTTTCTTATACTGAATTATCCTGCCGTCCTTTTTTATTTCGTTTAACCCGTTAAGGGTGCCTGCCCAAATATTTCCGCTCCTGTCTATGCAAACGGAAATTATGCTGCTGCTGGTAAGTCCTTTCCCGGGAACTTCCGCAACCCTCTGGTAATAATAAAATTTATCCGCCGGCAAATAAAATTTACTTATCCCGCCGGTTGTACCCACCCAGATTAAACCTGTCCTGTCCTGCGTTATTGAGGTGATCTGGTTGCTGATGATGCTTGATGAAATTTTCGGATCGTTCAAAATCCGCGTAAAATTATTCTGCTTTGGGTTAAATTTATTCAGACCGTGAAGCGTACCGATCCACAGGTTATTCGAATTATCCTGAAAAATCGCGCTGACGTAATTATTCGACAGGGAATTATTGCTGCCGTTTACATTCTTGTAGGCAACAAAGTCCCCGGTTTTCAGGTTGTATTTAAGCAGGCCCTGCCCGTTGGTGCCTACCCAGATATTTCCCCCGCGGTCTTTGTAGATCACGGTGGAGAACCTGTAATTAAAATTTTTAGTCCCTGCCGGCTGGGAGAAAAATTGTCTGATTATTCCGCCTCTTCCGTTGATGCAGGTTATACCGTTCCAGGTACCCAGCCATAAATTTCCGTTATCGTCCTGTTCTATTCCCGTTACGCTGTTAAGCGAATCGGGATTGAGCCTGTCGCTTACTTTTTGTATTTCTTTGAAATTGTTTTTTCCCCTGTCGTAAAGATCCAAACCGTTTAATGTGCCTATCCATAAGTTCCCGTTGTTATCGCAGAGCAATGAAAGGACCTGGTTATTGCTTAAAGAGTTTAGGTCTCCTGAAATGTGCTTATATCTTGAGAACTTTTCCGTTTTCCAGTCATATTTATTTAAACCGTCCTGTGTGCCTATCCATATATTTCCGTTTCCGTCTTCACATATTGCATTAATCGTGTAGCTCGAAATGCTGCCGGAATCAAGAGGATTGGGAAGAAAGGTTTTAAAGCTGTATCCGTCGTACATATTCAGGCCGTTGGAGGTGCCTATCCAGATAAAACCTCTGTCGTCCTGCAGGATTGTAGAAACCCTGTTGATAGAAAGTCCGTCTTCGGAAGTAAGATGGGCAAAATTTACGGCTTGATCCTGCGGGTACAGGTTAGTAAAAAGTAAGAGGATTAATATAATTAGTCCCGACAAAAATTCTGAAATCCCCGTATGCGGTTTGAATTTTAAGTTGTTAGGTTTTTTATATTTCATATACTATAGTTTATTATATAATATCCCCTTAAAGGTTTCCCCTCTTTATTTTTTCATTCCTTGTTAAGATTGCGCTTTTCACATTTTATTCCGAATTTTTGCCGGTTTATTGATTTATAATCGAAAGAATATTCGAATTACTTAATATATTAAACACATAAATCCGTAATAAAATTCAACCGTTTAGGGGGCTATTTTTTTGGGTGCTTTTATGGGTAGGCGGACTAATTAATTTTTTCGGCAGGAACTTCCGGCTTCGGTAGAACAAAGCTGAACTCGGTGCCTCTGCCGGGTTTTGAATCGACTCGGATTCTGCCGTGATTTAGCTCGATAAATTCTTTGCAAAGTATCAGCCCGAGGCCTGACCCTGCTTCATTATTTGTCCCGGCCGACGAAACATTTTGATCTATCTGAAATAACTTGCTTATCTTTTCTTCATTCATTCCAACCCCGTTGTCCGCGACGGTAATTCTAACGTATTCCGGTTCTTCGACTGCGGAAATTCTGATATACCCGCTTCGGTTGGTAAACTTGACGGAATTAGAAATAAAGTTTCTTAAAATGGTCTGGAACATATTTAAATCGGTAGATATGAACAGGTCGCCGGATATATCGATATCAATTTTGATACCCTTATTATCCGCAACGCTCTTAAAAAGTCCCGCCGTTTCCGCGACCGTATTTTTCAGATTCACGGATTCCGGTTCAAAAACTATCCGGCCTGTTTTTATTCTTGCCCAGTTAAGAAGATTTTCCAGAAGCCCGAACGTCTGCTTGGCCGATTTCAGTATATTTCCGGAGATGTTCTTTATTTCCTTACTTGCAAGAGATTCCGCTTCATCGTACATAAAATTCGAAAACCCGAGCAAAGCTATAAAAGGACTTCTCAGATCATGTGCAATTATCGAGAAAAATTTATCCTTGCTTGCTATCTCCATGTTTAATTCTTTAATAGTCTTGTCGAGGTCCTTCGTCCTTTCGTCTACCTTTTTTTCGAGTATGAAATTGTATTTTCTTACGGTTCTTATACGGAATTCGTAAACCGATATAATGATCAATAATATGATCAGTCCTAAAGAAATCTTAAACCAGACGGTCTGATAGAAAGCCGGAATTATATTAATTTCCAGCGAAGCTTCTTTTTCGTTCCTGATACCGTCGTTATTTGTGGCCTTTACTAAAAACTCATATTTCCCCGGCGGCAGGTTTGTATAAGTCGCGGTGTTCCTTGTACCGACGTTGTTCCACGCTTTATCAAATCCCACAAGTTTATAACGGTACGTATTTCTTTTGGCGCTATAATAATCAAGGAGAGAAAACTCCAATGTAATCATATCATTTCCCGGCGGAACGGAAATTGATTTAACGTCCGAAATAGATCTCTTTAATATTCCGTCCTTAGTGACAGGCACATGTTTGTTATAAATCTTTAAATCGGTAAAAACAACTGGAGAAGTCAAATGCCGGTTTCTTATGCTGTCCGGGTTAAAATACATGATGCCGTTGTCCCCGAAATAAAGGCGGCCTTTCCTATCCTTAGCTGCGACATTTTGTACAAATTCCAATTTTTGAATACCGTTCCGGGTGGTGTAGTTTATAAACTTGCCCGATTTTTCGTTAAACCTGGATAATCCTTTATCCGTACCTATCCATAGACAATCGTTATTATCTTCCTCAATCGCATCAATTAAATTTCCCGGCAATCCGTCGGCAGTCGTATATATTTTTATTTCCCCTGTTTTCCTATCGTATCTATTCAAGCCGTGTATGGTGCCGAACCACATGGTACTGTCTTTAGATTCATAAATTGTGAAAACGCGGTCGCTGCTTATATGATTTTTGTTAGTGGTATCATTTAAAAAATTCGTGAATTTATTCGTCCTCGGATTTAACTCGCTCACGCCCCCGCCGTCGGTGCCTAACCAGATCATACCTTTCGAGTCCTCAAAAATATCCCAGATGAGATTAGACAGCAGGCAGTTCGAACTGTCCTTGCCCTTCATATATCTGAAAAATTTTCCTGTCTTTCCGTCGTACCTGTTCAATCCCCACCATGTTCCGAACCAGAGAGTTCCGCCGCGGGTTTCGCAGATCGACGTTATACCGTTATTACTGATGCTGGTCGTGTCTTTTAAATTGTTCATAAATAATTTGAACTTGCCGGCAGCGGGATTATATTCGTTCAGGCCGTGCATATTTGTACCGATCCAAACCATGCCTTTTCGGTCTACAAGCACGGTTCTGACGAAATTACTGCTTAAACTGTTTGCGACTCCCGGTTCGTTTTTAAAATGAATTATTTTTCCGCCGTTCACTTTTATTTCATTTAAGCCGTTAAGCGAACCTGCCCATATGTTTCCTGCTTTGTCTATGAAAACGGAAATTACGTCGCTGCTTGTAAGGCTCTTTTGCGGCAGGTCGGGGTCGTGCTGATAGTAATGAAAATTATCCGATGATTCGAAAAACCTGCTTATACCGTTTGCGGTACCGACCCAAATTAGGCCCGAATTGTCCTGGGTGACAGAAAAGATCTGATTGCTCAGGATACTGGTCGACACTCTCGGATCGTTTACTATCCGCGTAAAATTATTTTTCCGTGGGTTATATTTTTCAAGCCCGTTTAAAGTACCTATCCACAGGTTATTCAGATTATCCTGGAAAATAGAAGTTATATAATCGCTTGATATAGAACTGTTGTTTTTGGTTTGGGACAGGTAGGTATAAAACTTCCCGGTTTTAATATCGTATTTCTTTAATCCTTCGCCGTTGGTCCCGATCCACATATTTCCGAAATGATCCGTATAAATAACCCGGATAGAATTATAATTGAAATGCCTGGCGTTAGCATGCATTGAAAAATATTGCTTTAATATTTTTCCGTCAGGTCTAATTACGGACACACCGTTCCAGGTTCCGAGCCAAAGGTTGCCGTTTTTGTCCTGTGCGACTGCGGAGACATTATGGGAACCGACATCAGGCATCAGGTTGTTGACATTTTTAAATACAGTAAAATTATCATGTTTTAGGTTGTAGCGATTCAATCCGTCCACGGTCCCGATCCATATATTTCCTTTATCGTCCCGGAAAATTGAAAGTACATGATTGTTGCTGAGACTTTGCGGATCCCTTGGGTTATGCAGATACCTGCGGAATTTTTCAGTTTTCCAGTCGTATTTGTTCAGCCCGTTTGTAGTTCCGACCCAGATATCCCCGTTTTTATCTTCACAAATATCCTGAACCGCATAACTGGAAATGCTGTTCGAATCGGAAGGAACCGGCATGAATATTTTAAAGTTGTACCCGTCGTACATATTCAAGCCGTTTGAAGTGCCTATCCAGATTAATCCTCTTCCGTCCTGAATAATTTTAGTAACCCGGTTCAAAGAAAGGCCGTCCTCCGCGGTAAGCTGGGTAAAGCGGATCCCGCCGCTTTGAGGAAATATATCGATAAAGGACAATAAAGCGGCAATTGCCGATTTTAGGATAAATTTAAATTTTATTCTGTCGGAAAGGGCTTTATAATCTTTGGATGCGGTATTCATCGTGATATACTTCTAAAAAGCTACAAACCCCTTAATAAAAGGACATGTTAATACTTTCTTGTCCATGTCATCCTTATTTTTAATTCGACGGACGCATTTACGGTTTTATTCCATTATCAGTATTATCGTAATAAAAACCAAAAATTTAACCGTAAACCGTAAAATAAGCTTCTCCGGCATATTATTAATTCATTATGAATATATAATAGATAGGTTTCTTATAATGCCGCTCCGGGTAATAATAGCCGTTTTATCTCAGCAAAATCATTTTTTTTTGAAGCTTAAAACGTCCGGCTTCCAAAACGTAAAAATAAACACCCGGGCTTACATGATTGTTAAAAATATCGGTTCCGTCCCAGGAAAGAAAATATTCTCCGGAGCCCAGGTATCCGTTCGCCAGGATTTTTATATTTTGACCGAGGATGTTGTAAATAGAAAGATTAACGGACATCGAACTACCCAGGATATACGCAATAACTGTTGAAGGGTTAAAGGGATTGGGATAATTTTGCAGTAATTTTATTTTATCGGGCATATAATTTTCCGGATCTTTATTCCCGGAGGTTTCTTTGCACTCAAAAGACTCGGGATACCTGGAAATCATCTCCAGTGCAGGCCGATAAATATTAGTATTCCCTAGGTTTTCCCAGGCCTTTCTGATGAGGTTTTCGTTGACCGCGGTCGAATAGTCAGAAAAATTCCCGGTCACGTCGCCTGAAAGATTTGAATTTATATCCAGAATTTTTGAGTTCGTCCCGCATGAGAAATCGAACGCATCGAAGCGTAAAAATCTCGGCCGCGGGTTCGAAAGGGATTTAAAATAGATCACGCGGTTTTTAATATCGAAAACCGTTTGAAATTTTGTCCATGTTCCCTGCTTTACGGCGTCAAGTATAGTGAAAGTATAATCAATAATATTTCCCGAAGAATCCGGGTTATAACCGGCTGTCATGTTAGCCGCTCTGTAAAACCTTTCGAGAGAACTGCTGCTGTACGGGTTCGGGGGAGCGCCGCGGTTGATATAATTTAAGGAATTTTCATAAGTATCATTTGTGATCGCTTTTACCGGCATCGCGTCCTTTGAGTGAAAGACGGCTTTCCCGTTAATAAATTCTACAACAATGCAGTTGCCTTTACCGTCGGCGGCAAAGAAATGAATTTTGGTGAAATTATTCGGAGTAGGTCCCGGCCTTATAAGAGCGTCGCTCGCTATAATATCGTCAACCGTTCCGCAATTATCCAGTATGTACTGAACGTATTGATCGATGCTCAGGTTTTTCCGGGAATCGACGCCGGGATATGCCGATTCATCGAGCCAAAGTTCGCTTACGACAAGTCCGGCCTCGTTCATCCCGTCGAAAGCAATATCCCTTCCGTATTGAACGAATGTAATGCTCCCGTATTTGCTGGTCCATGCTGCCAGGTTGCTTTTATCGTCGTTCCAGTATGCCAAAGCCGTTTTAAAATGATTTCTTTTATTGATTACGATCATCCCCTCGCCGTAGCTCCAGTCGTAACTTCTGCCCGTAACGAGCATTCCGCCCTTATTTATGCAGAATACGGTGCAGGCCCTGCAGTTATAAAAGACGGCGGCTGCAAATATCAAAACGGCAAAAATAGAAGGGTATTTATATAAAAATAATAAGCCCGTCATAAATCCCCCGTTTCAATTTCGTGTAATCTAATTAATTTTTATTTGGAAGTCATCTCATTTTCTAAGTTCTTATCTATGATGCGAGGAATTTACGGCCGCTTGACAAGTCCAATAATTTTTAATATTTTAAAACGTACAAATCGCATATAACATATATAACGGATAATATGAATAAATCGTTCATTTCAACAAGAGAAGTAGCCGACATGCTTTCCGTTACGGAAACAACCGTAAAGAGATGGGCCGACAGCCGTCATATTAAGTGCATAAAAACTCTTGGGGGCCACAGGAAATACCTGCTCGAAGACATCGAGAATTTTGCACTTGAAAACAGCATTCCCGTTTCCGGAATTACAACCGCCGGCGGTAAAGAAGGACTCGGCGTTGTGGAATTTGCACTTTATGCAAAAAACAACGATCAAATAATAAAAGCGGCTGCCGAATTAGCATTAAAGGGAAATATAGGCGGCCTGGTCGAGCTATTTTTATATCTTACAAAAAACAGGGTTAAGTTCGCCTATCTTATAGATGAGATCGTTCAACCCGTTTTGGAACGAATCGGACTAATGTGGGAAAGCAACCGGTTGAAAATAGAAGATGAGCACATTGCTTCGGAAGCCGTTAAAACAGCTTTATCAAGGCTTTACGTTCATCTCCC
>JBJKOY010000341.1:0-5367 GCA_046706945.1 Ignavibacteriaceae bacterium
GTCATTTACGAAAATTCTAAATAACAACATTCATTAAATTATTTCAGGAGGAAAGAATGGAGAAATTCGAAAACTTACTGCAGGCAGTTAGAAATCTAGAAACAGATTTTGAAAAATTCTACGTAAAAGGACAGGCTGCAGCAGGAACCCGTCTACGCAAAGGCTTGAGCGAACTTAGAAAACATGCTCAGGATGTTAGGAAAGATATACAGGAAGTTAAAGCACAAAGGAAAGCAAATAAAGCGTAAATTTTCGGGAGCACGGATTATTTATCTGTGCTCCGTATTTTTCATATTCGCGGGCATTAATCCGAACTCGTCGAGGATTCAAAAATCAAATTCCGCATTTACAAAACACGATTCAACCGTAACCATATCGATTTCTGCCGTTGGAGATTTGATGTGTCATTCGGTTCAATTCGACTACGCCAGGATTAAAAAAGACAGCTTCGATTTCCGTCCGGCATATAAATATATAAAACCGTATTTCGAGGGTTCGGACATAGTTATGGCGAACCTCGAAACCGTAGTTGCGGGTAAGCGGTACAAATTATCCGGCTACCCGCTATTCAATTCTCCGCCGGAATTTATCTCGGCCTTAAAATATGCCGGTATTAATCTGGTCACCACGGCGAATAACCATGCTCTGGATAAGGGCGCTGCAGGCGTAACATCCACAATCGAACAGCTGAAGAAATACGGGATAAATTACGAGGGAACTTTTCTTTCCGAAAGAGACAGGGATTCGATTAGGATCTTCGATTTGAAAGGTATCAAGCTTGCCGTTCTTGCGTATACATACGGTGTAAACAACAATATAATAAAAAAGAATAACGGATATCTGATAAACAAAATAGATACCGTCCTTATCAGGAAGGACATAGATTCTGCCAGGGTAAGGGGAGCTGATCTTGTTCTCGTTTATTTCCATTTCGGAGATCAGTACAAAAGACAACCTTCGGCATATCAGAAAGATATAGTCGCAAAGACGGAATCTTACGGTGCCGATATAATCTTGGGCGGACATCCGCACGTTATCCAGCCTGCCGAGTACTATAAAACCCGCGATGCAAAGCTCGATACGGGCTTTGTCATTTTTTCGCTCGGTAATTTTTTATCCAACCAGAAATGGCGTTATGCGGACGCCGGGGTAATATTGACGATAAAAATAACCAAGGATATAAATGAAGATTCGCTGTACATCTCATCGGTAAAATTTATACCTACCTGGGTATTCAGGGGAATGACCGATGAAGGCAAAAAATATTACGTACTGCCGGATAATTCAATTAAAAATGATACTCTTTACAAATTTCTTACTCCAATCGATAAAATCGAAATGAAGCAGGCATTTGACGATACGCGGAAAATTCTGTTGAACCGTTAAACCCTGATTGGATTTTAAAATCTCCCGGAAACCTATAATATGTCCCTTCTTTGCCGGATACTTACGATAAACGTTAAAATATTTTTTAAGTCTTGCTTGAAGTTACGGCAGTAAAACTGGAAAAAATTCTTTTAACGCTCCTGCTTTTACAGTGCGGACACGCGAAAGTTTTTTTAGAGCTGTAATCGGAAATAGTCATTTGAAGGGAAAAAGTTTTATTACATTTCTTGCATTTAAATTCATAGGTCGGCATACCTACTACCTCCCGATAAATAAAAATTATGTAACTTTTTACAGCACTTAACCTAAAAAATAAGCTAAACATAACCATGTTATTGGGGGATTGTATTTTGGGGGGTCGGGGGTGGGATTGTTGGGGGTAGGGAGTTGGATTGTTGGCGGTAGGAGGTCGGATTGTTGGAGATTGATCCCTCCCCTTGAGCAGAGGAGGGGAGATCAATGATAAAATAAGTGACAATTTTATAAATGCTCATTCGAATTTTGGCCTGCCGGGAATGCTTTTATTCCCGGTTAATAGTCAATACGGTAGCGAGCAGCATCTTTATAATTTAATAAACGTATTCAGGCGGCGTTATCGCGCAGCAACGCAGATAAACTACCGCCTGCCCGCGGTGGTGGGTTATATGGTCCAATGTTGAGTTGAAAGCGTAACTAATTTCTTCATCGATCTCCGTATTTTTAAGGGTTTCGAGAAGCGAATCGTATGCTTTTTCCAGACTTGAAACAGCTTCCTCCTTTATGCCGGATGCCGCAGGAGGACTCCAAGGCGTTTTATTGCCCTTGAAATAGTTCTCCTCGTACCAGGTTATGCCGTAGGAAATATGATTGATCTGTTACGTATAAAACCCGAATCCGTTTTATGCGGTTAAGTCTTTTCCCGCCTCTTTCACCCTGAACTTACTTCCTTTGTACAATCGGAATAAATAATTAATTAAAAGTCCGAATAGAATAAGCATAAACGGATCGATGACGTACCTGAACCTGTTGTTTTCGCCTACATCCAATAAGATACCTATTACTGAAACATAAATTACCGTAAACACCATGTAGCCGACTGTAAATCTGGTTTCAGGATCGAATTTTCTCTTATTAAAGGTCAGATATATTCCGAAAATTATTAATAGCGGAAAAAATAAAATCGTAAACCATCCGTCCTTTTTACGGCTTCCGAATTGTCCGTAAAATATTCCGTTAAATATTTCCGGCCATAACCTTAATTTCTTTTTCATCCAGCCTAATAAAGGATAATTGCCGGCGGATTCGAAGAAAATGGATACCGACTTTTCTATACCTCGAAAATAAGCCGACGGTTCATATTTTATAACGGTAATTGCGTCTTTTAGGGAAGTCTTAGCGATGCCGATGTAATTTATATTATTGAAATTGGTCCTTCCCGTTGTTTTTTTCATTTCGTCAAGCGCCTTTATACCTGTGGAAACGGTATCCAGGCCGATATCAAATTTGGAATTGTTTATATCCGGAAAATAGTAGAGCGTTGATAAATATGAAGTCTTCCCTGCTTTATAGAGCGAATCCCTGACAGCGCCCGGCAGCTGGAAGGTGGTGATCTTCGAAAAATTCATTCCAAGCCAGCTGCTTGCCGCAAATTCTCCGAATACAAAATAGTTCTTCAAATAAACGGATGCCACGATAAGAAGGGGGACCGAAGAAGCTATTAAAATCCTTTTAACATCTTTCTTTCTAAGGAAGGATAACATTATCACTATTAACATTATCCAGAACAGGTGGAAGAAACTTTGAATCAATGCCGCAGCGGAGATAACCGAAAAGAAAAGCACCAGGCTGACGGACGACTTGTACTTCAAATAAGAATTCAAGAAAAATGCCGATAAAAGAAGTAAAACCAAAACCGGGTGAGTATAGAAAAGAAAATTTTCGTATAAAATAAAAGCCGGATTTATTATGAAAATTACGGTCAATATAAAAGCGATCCTTTTTGAGATATTTAATCTGACCATCAATAAGTAAAGAGCGACCGTAAATAATAATCCCAGAATCATGAACGAATAATGATAAAAAGGAACAGGGTTGCCTGGGAACAGCTTTAATCCCGCCCCTAAAAACAAATTAAAAAGAGGGGGCTGACTGTGAAGATAGAACAAACTCTGAAGCAGATTATTTCTCAGCAATTCCGGGTCCAGGTACTGGACCGCAAAAATTAGTGGCTTTGAGTTGAAGAAAATTCCGAATACGTAATAATAGATAATCCGGCTGTAGATATAGATTAATATTATATGGATGACCATATAATGAACCGCCGTAAAACCGATTATTTTATTATATAGTTTTTTAATCATGCCCGTATATTTAATTTATCCCCGGGATTATCCAAAAATAATAGGCCGGCGGAAAATAAAAAAGCGTGTGCCGGTTAACAAATTTTTCGCTCTTCGTTTCAGGAAGTCCACAAAAATTAAGCTTTTCTACACACGCTTCGGATCAAACAATATTGTTATAAATATTGCCTACATTATCGGAACGCTAAGAAAGAACGTCGATTATATTGCCGGTAGCGTTTCCGTTGAACATAGTTTGTAAACTCTGTATTATGTCGGAATAAGAATTCCGGGCGGAATTAATATTCCCCGATGACAGAGCGTTTTGGAGAGTCTGGATTGCCTGGCTCGTCCCGCTGTTTCCGTTAAGCAGATCTATAGAACCGATATTCTGGAGCGAGTTCAACGCGTTTTGAGCATCGGTTGAAGTACCCGTGCTGAGTGAATTTTGAAGACTCCCCAGGTTGGCCAAAAGTATCTGAAACGCATTCTGCAGGGTATTTGTCGAATCCGTAGAACCGCCGCCCTGACCGTCTGCCTTGCGGTGGTGGTGATGTCCGTGCACACTTTGCATATCCTGTCTGAGAGTTGAATAAGCTTTTTGCGCGGAATTAATATCGCCGGATTGCAGGGCAGTTTGAAGGGCCGAAAAATCCGAACTTATTTGACCGCTGCCGGAATTACCGTTGTTCTGGAGGCTCTGCAGAATATTGGCAAAAGCCGTTTGAGCATCGGTAATATTTCCGGAATTCAGCGCATTCCCGAGATTTCGGAAATCATTCCTTATGCCGTTATAGGAATTTGACTGCTGCGGCTGGTAGGTCGGGTTTGAACCTGAAATGCTGTTGATTGACATAAATTACTCCGTATTAGATTACGTAATTATTATTTAATTCCCCTTATAAGCCGTAATCATTATCGCAGCAATTTGAAGCTAATTAAGTGCAAAAATATATACCACCGGATATATGTAAGAACTTGAGTCTGATATTTATGAAATGTATTTATATAAAAAAAAGGCGTCCGAACCGGACGCCTTTGAAAATTTACAGTAGTTTAATTTTTAATTACGCGCTTTGGCTTCATTTACTACTATTGATCTTCCTTGCAACTGAGAATCGTTCAACGCTTTTATGGCATTCCGGGCATCTTCGGAATTTTCCATTTCTACAAATCCGAAACCTCTTGAACGGCCTGTTTCACGATCCTTTACAACTTTAGCGGAAACAACCGTGCCGTGCGCTTCAAATGTTGATTGCAATTTTCTATCGTCTACCGACCAGGGTAGAGAACCTACGAATAATTTAGTACTCAATTAGTAACCTCAAAAAAATATATAAAACAACCGGCCAAATGCCGGACATGTAAACATACGGAGAATATTTGAGATTACCTATATTTATTTTAAAGGTTGTGGAGGAATGTAATAACTCCATAGAAATGTCATAAATACGACTCAATAGAAATGTCAGTAAAAATTAACTTAGGAGCTTCGATAAAAAGGAGCTCTTTAGATGGAAGGAATACTGACAATGGGTCAAAAAGAGGCAGACAGATATAAAATAGTCGCTCAAATAGAAGAAAAAATAATAACGGTAGAAGAAGCCTCAGATCTACTAAGGATCAGCCCAAGGCAAGTATACCGGATACTTCAAAGAGTCAG
>JBJKOY010000342.1:0-29440 GCA_046706945.1 Ignavibacteriaceae bacterium
ATATGCCGTTGATTCCTTCTTTCTCGTCCGGGAATAGCGCGATAAGTTCGGATATGTACGCGGCAGGATTTTTTTGCGGTACGACGATATCATAACCCGGGTAAATTACCCTGTAAAGATTCGGATGAGGTTCGAATTTCACATCGGAAATTTCTGGAAAGCCCGGGATCAAGTTACGGATGCCGTTTCTTTCCCCGACCGTGGTAGAATGAAGGGATACGTCGAACTCAAAGCCTCCCGTCCGGCTGAAGGTTGTTGCATATCCGCCGACTTTATAATGCTTCTCGAGAACTAAAACTCTGTATCCCTGTCGTGCAAACGCCGCCGCACAGCTTAAACCTCCCAGGCCGGAACCGATTATAATTGAGTCGAATTCGTTCCCTGTTCGCGATCTTGAAAATGCCTTCGGAAAAGCTTCCCAATCGAACGATAATAAAGCAAGGCTTCCGAGAACCCGCTTTAAAAATTCACGCCTGTCGATACCGTTTTCCGTCATATATCCCCCTTTAATAGTTAAAAAATTATTGAACCGGATATTTCCGGTAATGTGCTAATTTGCTTTTGTCATAGTGAGCGAATATTTTTAAAACATCCTCCAGACATTATCGGGTTTTACCAAGGTCCTTGTCCTTTTAGGATCGTCAAGTGCAAACCCGTCGATGCTTAATTTTATGTCTGCATTTACCCTGCCGTCAAGGTAATAACTGTGTTCCACGATGCCTTTCACTATCGGCGTGCAGTCTGCCTGGTGAATTTTATGATGCAGCAGTTCGGGTCTCGCGGCTCCTCCCGTTCCAAGCCTTTCCGGGTTTCCCTTCGTATAATCGGAAATATACATGGCTAGGTCTCCTTTGTTATAATATACCGTCACAATGTTCGCAAGTTCGTTTAACGATGCAAGCGGCTGCCCTTGCTCGAAGACATTGTCGTCTACATCCGGGGCGCATAAGAAGATGTGGTCCAAAAGCCTTGGCAGCGCCGTGCCGGGAGTATTCTGAGAGATCCTAGGTATTGAGTTCTGAAGGACAAAATTGCCCATGGAGTGGCATAACAAATGGATATCCTGGTCGCATAATTTTACTCCGCCGTCCTTTACACGGCCTCTAAGCGTAATAAGAAAATCTCTTAATTTAAGAATGCCCCTGCCCAGGGCATTCCCGGAGCCCTGCGCTTCCGTACGGTCGGATTTATAAGACACGAAAGGCATCATCATTCCGTCTGACGGCCAAGTAAACAATACTACGACGACGTTTTGCGTGTCGTCTCCAATCCCTTTCCGGTTAAGCATTTCCTGGAGCGAGAGTGCAGAACCCACCGCGTCATACCACGAGACATTGAAACCGTGGACATAAATAAGTACGTCCGTAGAATTCATCATTATATCTTTCAGTTCCGAGAACATCGCCTCCGAGCCTTTTAAAATATTGCTTTGAATCGATTCGGCCATAGTTCTGTCTATGTTCTCGGGGAAAGCGTTTATTACGGAGCTGCTTTTTGCGGCGCCGGTCATTATAGAAGCCAGTTTCTCACCCCTGCCCGTGCCGAAACCGGAATCTTCCGCCAGGCATTTTGAAATCTCCGTCTCGTCCGCCTGTACGGTTACCTTCCCGAACCGAAGGTTTTCGATCCCGTCGTCGCTGAATTTTGTTCCGTAAGACAGCGGTTTCCATTGATCAGGCCCGATATGATTTCTGTTTGTGAGATAATATAAAAGCAATTCTTTCATATGCTACTCCCATCCGAATAATTGAAACCAGCCTGCGCGGTTTAAAACATCTTTTGAATAATCCCTACCGAAAGTATAAAAATCTACGTCGAGCCCGTCCCTGACCGCTTTAAGCACGTTGCCCGGTCCGCAGTTATAACCGGCAATACCTGCCCTTGTAAGCGCAATATCTTTTAGATCGGTCTTTCTCGCCATAAAATCCAGGCTTGACGAAAGCACGCCGCAGCCGTAGTCTATGTTGGCGGCCGGATCCTTCCAGTTGCCCGTACGCCCGAATTCGTGAGCGTCGAAGTCGACCTGCAGCAGTCCCCTGCCAAAACCGCCGCCGTCCGGAGGCAAAGGTCCTGTGCGGAACTGCGTCGGGAACCGTCTTTTAATGGTGTCGCCCGTTCCGGCGGGTCCCTGGGGATTAAGAGCCAGCCCCCAACCGGATTCCCGGGATCCCAGTCCCAAAATAACACTCGGCTTTATGCCGTATTTTCCGGATGAAGCGATTATAATATCCTTGTAGTCGCTTATTATTCCAAGCTGCTTTGCCAGTGACGGATTATCTTTCGCATATGTTGTCTGAATAACGTTTTTTATATCCGGAGCGGGCTGATTTGATAATGCGGCCCACGTTAGCGGTCCGACTATGCCGTCGTCGTACAGGTTATGCTCGCTTTGAAATCTTTTTACTATATCTTCAGTATGTTTACCGAATAAACCGTCTACATCAATATCGAACCCGTCCTTTTTTAAAGCGTTTTGAAGAGTCTTCACATCATCGCATAGTTCGGGATTGGAATTCGGGTAACCGTCGAATAATCGCAATACCGGGCCGGCCATAATATCATCTCCTTTTTAATTATTTATTAATTATCCGATTTGTTTTTGCCGGATTTATCTTTCTTATTTTCAGTTCCGGGTTTTACACCGCTGTTTCGAACATTTATAAACTTATTAGCCAGATCGAACCAGAACGGGGCGCCGAGGGAGATCGCGCCGGCAGTAAACAATAACCCGATAAACTTGGACAGCCACCCGAGGAAATCGAATTTGCCTTCGACGCAGCCGGGATAATTTCCGGCAATCCAGCCTACCGGCAAAGGCAGCTCGTCAAAAAGAGATTTTGCATTCTGAATATTCCTGATGCTCTTGTTTGATACCGATATTGTGGTATCTCCGGCAGGGGACGATTTTTTAATAGTTGTATCTGTCTGCGAAACCGACGAGCCTTTTACCGCGAACCGTCCTCCCGTTGTGTCTATATTAGAAATATTATTGGCGGCGATATTTGCTACTGCTTTGGCAAGCTGCGGCTGTTCCCACAATGTCTTCGTTATCTGAATAGTATCTACGTTAAGCGAGAAAGCAATAACAACCGCTACGATAAAAGACACTCTCTTGGCCTTTCTTTTGTACCATCCGGTAGCCCGGTTCATCGCATCGTTAAAAAATTCTTCAAGGCTGTTCGAGAAATTTTCCATGCTGTCGCCGGCTCTGTCGGCAAGTCCCAATAAAACCTTTCCGGCATCGCCCCGGATCAGGCTGTTATTTTTTATCGATTCCCTCAAAGTGCCCATATCGATTGATTTTGTCTCGTCGATAATTTCGGATCCTTCTTTAACGGCGCCCAGCAGCGCGGAGACAAAATTTTTCGGCGGAATATACGAGGGAAATTTTCCGGAGTTTTTTTTAAGAGAAGAAATAAAAGGCGAGTCTATTATCTTGCCCGCGACGGCTTTCCACTGAGTATCGAAAAGCAAATTTTCGATTGCAGATTTTAAATCTTTTGCGCGGGTATTGAATACGGAATTGAGCAGCCATTCGTTGAATGACGACACGATAATCGCCAGAAGCAGATATGTAAATACAAGCGAGATTGCTATATCCAATACGGGATAATCAAACATGACATTGCTCCCTATTTAATTTTGTAAAATACTCCGACGCGCCGAAATTATAAAAACATTTTTTCGGCCGTGCCGATGACCGTTTTAATTATGCTCTGCTTTAGCAAGTCGATTTCAACCGCCGCCAGGCCGGCAAGTTTTAATGCTTCCATTTCCGCAAGATCGCCTTTTCCTTTTACAAGGAATTCAAAATCGTCTTTTGTCAATGCACCTTCTTTAAGCTGTTTCAGCCACTTCTGAAGGTCGTCTTTGGTTTTTTCCGCAAAAGCGCTCCCGTCCGCCAGCACCTGTTCTTTATAAGTCTCAAACCCCTCCTTAACAACGGAGAGCAGATTGTTTTTAAGCTCGATCAAAAAGTCTTCAAAGATTGGCATATTACCTCTTCTTATTGATTAATATCGGATGATTTAATCTTTCCGCTCTCCAAACCGATTATGGTATCGAAAGCGTCGCTTACAAGACCTTTGGAATCCTCAATGAATGCTCTGGATAAAGTACCGCTGCTTTCCCAGCGTTTTAAAAATCCCCCTAAAAGATTGCGGTCCGGACTAATTAATATTTCCCATTGCTTTGTAGAGATCTCGTTCTTCGGCCTTCCTTTGGAATATTCGTAGCTCTTAAGGAGCTTGGTTTTCAGATCTTCCACCGCGTCTTTATTTGCAGAAAATTCTTCCGCGGCTTTGTCCATTAAGTTCAGTGACTCCACTTTTAACGATACGGCCTGTTCGTATGCGTACTGACTGAAGGTGGAAATCGTAGAACAGGAATAGAAATTTAACGAAACCAACGCCGCAATAACCGATATGACCGAACCCGGAACAAATTTCATGGTACTTCCTTTCCTTTATTTATTTGTCAAGCGGAATTCTTATCCGGAAAAAATTTCACGCCAAGAACCGACTAAAGAATTTCGGCGGAAGAGAAAATAAGCAACAGTTCATTTGGAGCCCGGCAAATGGGAATTATTGAAGTCGTTTGCCCCGTAAAACCTAGACAACAATATTAAGCATCAGAAAATGGAATTTTTATAACTATAAATTTTCGGGAGAGTTCATTGGATATCGCAAAAGGAATTTATTAAATTAAAACATTTAAAGTCAATATGTTAGATGTATTTTCTTTGAAAGACTGAGGCAAATGTTAATTAATTAGAAGATGTCTGAAAAAGAACTTATGCATACAACGGCCCGCGGATGACGCACCTGACTGCCCTGCCTACCGGACAGGCAGGCGGTAGGCAGGGATTAAACAGCTTGCCCCTTGCGGGCTTGCCCCAATGGGGGATCTTCGCGGATAAATTAAGGATTTTTTAATTCATGACGTTAAAAGATGCCCTCGAATTCATTAACTTAGGGAACAACTCAGCTGCTCCTTCACAAACCTGGGCAGACCTCGGCTGCGGCTCGGGAACATTTACCGAAGCGCTAGCTCAATCTCTGCCGGACGGCAGCACTATCTGGGCCGTGGACAGAAATAAGCATTTATTGAAAAACATCCCGGGCAAATACGGTAAAACCGAAATAGTAAAATCAAACCGCGATTTTCTGGAACCGGAACTGCCCGCTAATCTCGACGGCATTTTAATGGCAAATTCGCTTCACTTTGTGGAAGACAAATTTTCATTCATAAAAAAAGCCGAAAGGTTTTTGAAACCGCCGCAGTGCTTCTTAATTGTGGAGTACGATACGGAAACCGCAGACCCCTGGGTGCCTTTCCCCTTAAGTTTCGTTTCGCTTGATAATTTATTTAAAAAAGCGGAATTTGCTTCGGTAATTAAAATTAACGAAAAGCCGTCCGTTTTCCGGCGGGCGAAACTTTATTCCGCTTTAATAAAAAAAGATGAAAAATAATTGCTTTATGCCTGCCTTAATTTCTCAAAAGATTTTAATTAAAGAGATTAACCTTAAAAAAATAAAGATACAAAAATGAAAAATTCCCGTCTATTATCAGGTTTAATTTTTTCGGCGGCATTTATTCTAGCCGCTGCATTTACTTGTTCCGCCCAGAGCAGAACAACGGAAAAGGATTTGGTAGATTATATACATCCGATTATAGGAACGCAGGGAGAAGGAAACGTTTATCCCGGTCCCGCTGCTCCGCACGGAATGGTTCAATTGGGCCCGGATACCGACATGAGAAGCTGGGAAACGGCTTCCGGGTACGAATACAACGACAGTGTTATTATAGGGTTCAGCATGCAGCATCTCAGCGGCACCGGCATTCCCGACCTCGGAGATTTTTTATTCATGCCTTCTACCGGGAAGATGAAATTCGTGCCCGGAACCGTTAAGAAAAAAGCTGCGGACGGGAGCGTATACTACATCCAGGATCCGGATTCAGGTTACTGCACGCCTTATTCTCATAAAGAAGAGGTCGTAAAAGCAGGATACTATTCTGTAAGACTTCCAGAGCACAATGTACTTGTCGAATTAGCCGCTACTGAGAGAGCGGGGATTTTAAGATTTACATTTCCAAAAACGGACAGCGCTAATATAATGACCGATTTGTCCCATGTTCTCCAGTGGAAGGTTATATGGTCGAGGGTGAGGAGGGAAAGCAGGACTCTTGTTACCGGATACCATCTGGTAAACGGCTGGGCAAAGGAGCGGTACCTGTATTTCGCGGCCGAATATTCCAGGCCGTTCGACCGTTTCGGTATAATGATGAACGGCAAGAGAGTCTACTACAATACCTACCGTTTCAGGAGCAAGTACGAGGCCTCCGGACCGGATCTTCAATATTATGCTTCCTACTCTACGAAAAAAAACGAAGTTATTATGGTGAAGGTGGGCATTTCTTCCGTCAGCACGGCCAATGCTCTTATGAACCTGAATGCGGAGATACCCGGGTGGGACTTCGATAAAGTTGTTAAGGATACAAGGGAGAAGTGGAACAAGGAAATGCAGAAAATGCAGGTAGAAGGAAGCGAAGCGGAAAAGGAAACCTTTTACACTTCACTCTATCATGCCCTGCTGGTCCCTACCGTATACGAGGACGTCAACGGCCAGTACCGCGGACTGGACGGCAACGTGCACACCGCGAAGGGATTCACAAACTATGCTATCTTTTCTTTGTGGGATACGTACCGCGCCGAACACCCGCTGTTCGCATTGATTCAGCCCAAGCGGGATGCCGATATGATAAACTCGATGCTGGCACATTACGATCAAAGCGTCGATCACCTGCTTCCCGTCTGGTCGCTGAACGGGAACGAGACATGGTGTATGATAGGCTACCATTCCGTTGCGGTTATAGCCGACGCGATAATGAAAGGGATCAAAGGCTTCGATTACGAACGGGCCTTTCAAGCAATGAAGACAACGGCCATGAACCCTGATTACGACAACGTTATGGAATACGCAAAGATCGGCTACGTCCCTTTCGATCGCGAGAACGAATCCGTTTCCAAGACGCTCGAATATGCATTCGACGATTACTGCATTGCCAATGCGGCAAAGAAACTGGGCAAAGAAGCAGATTATAAATATTTCATGAAAAGAGCCGTGTCCTACAAAAATATTTTCGATCCCTCCTGGAAACTTATGAGAGGAAAAGACTCCGAAGGAAACTGGAGAACGCCTTTCCATCCCCACGAATATATAGACGATATAAACAAAAGAGACATTACGGAAGGCACCAACTGGCAGTATACATGGTACGTACCGCAGGACGTGCAGGGACTGATAAACCTTATGGGCGGCAGGAAATACTTTACCGAAAAACTTGATTCGCTGTTTACCGAAAAGAAATCGGAAGAAGTTTCGAAAGGCACTGACGATATACTGGGGCGCATAGGCGAGTACTGGCACGGCAACGAACCTTCGCATCATATAACTTTTCTTTACGATTTTGCGGGCCAGCCGTGGAAGACGCAGCGACTTGTCAGAAGGATAGTTACTACTTTTTACGGGAACAAACCCAATTCGCTATGCGGAAACGACGACTGCGGCCAGATGTCGGCTTGGTTCTTATTTAATACGATGGGCTTTTATCCCGTCGCCCCAAGCAGCAATTATTACGCTATAGGCACGCCGTGCGCGAAGAAAGTTGTGATGAAGCTGGGCAACGGCAAAACTTTTACGACCGTTGCAAAAAATTTCTCGAGCGAAAATATATTTATTCAGTCGGTTACTTTGAACGGGAAGCCGTGGGATAAAACATATATCCCTTACGAAGATGTTGAGAACGGCGGCGAACTGGTTTTCGTTATGGGAAAAAATCCGAATAAAAATTGGGGGACAGCCCCGGACAGCGCACCGCCGTCTATTTCCAAACCGGATTAAAAGGAAAAAAAACTATGGTAACAAGAAGAGATTTTTTAAAAAGCAGCGGGCTGACCTTAGCCGGTATACCGTTCCTCGGGCTGAACGGCAGCCGTATTTTAAATTTTAATGATTCCCCGAATAGAAGGCCTTCGCCCGATAAGAGGAATTTTACAAGTCCGGCGGTCGAACGGCAGATCGATATAATAAAAAGAAATATTAACGACAAAGAACTTGCAGCCCTGTTCGAAAATTGCTTCCCCAATACTCTCGATACCACCGTGAAGTACCAGGTTCTGAACGGGAAACCGGACACTTTTGTTATTACCGGGGACATAAACGCGATGTGGCTGAGAGATTCTTCCGCACAGGTCTGGCCCTATCTTCCGCTTGTGAACGAAGATAAGAATTTGAAGGATTTGATAGCGGGCGTAATCAACCGCCAGACAAAATGCATCTTGATAGATCCTTACGCCAATGCTTTCAATTACGGTCCGACCGGGAGCGAGTGGGACAAGGATCTCACTGTAATGAAACCCGAACTTCATGAAAGGAAATGGGAAGTAGATTCGCTGTGTTATCCCGTGAGGCTTGCGCACGGGTACTGGAAGACGACCGGCGACACTTCATGCTTCGACGAAGACTGGACGAAAGCGGTGAAATTAATTGTGAAGACATTTAAGGAACAGCAAAGAAAAAACGGGCACGGTCCTTATTATTTCCAAAGGATTACCGCCAGGCAGATAGACACCGTTGCAGGCGACGGATACGGAAACCCCATTAAGCCTGTCGGATTAATATGCTCGATTTTCAGGCCTTCCGACGATTCAACAATATTCCCGTTCCTGGTGCCTTCCAATTATTTCGCTGTTACCTCACTCCGGCAGATGTCCGAAATGGCGACGAACATTCTGCAAGACAACGTCTTTGCCGGGGAGTGCAGCTCTTTAGCCGGCGAGGTTGAGGCAGCACTAAAAAATTATGCGGTTATAAACCATCTTGATTTCGGCAGTATCCTGCCTTACGAAGTCGACGGTTTCGGCGACAGGCTTTACATGGATGATGCGAACGTACCCAGTCTGCTTTCGCTTCCCTACCTAGATTGTATTTCCGCGGACAACGAAATTTACCTGAACACCAGGAAATTTGTATTAAGCGGTTCGAATCCGTATTTCTTCGAAGGAAAGGCCGGCGAGGGGATCGGGAGCCCTCACACCGGTCTCGGGAAAATATGGCCCATCTCCGTAATGATGAGAGCGTTCACCAGCAGCGACGATAATGAGATAAAAGATTGTTTAAGTATGCTGAAGAAGAGCAGCGCCGGCACGGGCTTTATGCACGAGGCTTACGATAAGGATGACCCGTCTGATTTTTCAAGGAAATGGTTTGCCTGGGCCAATACTTTATTCGGCGAACTTGTACTTAAATTATACAAAGAAAAACCGGAATTGCTCAACGGCTGATCCTAATTTATTTGTAATACCGCTATATGAACCGACGAAATTAAATTCTTAGTTTCACTCAAAATTTTCAGCCCGCTTCTTTCGGCAAGCCCGGATATTCCTCCGCCTGCCATATAATTTTTAAAATTCGAATAATGCCCGAAACCGGCCGCGAATTCCACGACTTCGTTAATGAGACTCCATATATTTTTCGGCCGGGGATATAAATAATCCGCCAGTATAATTTTATCGGCAATCATGCTTAAATTAATCAGAATATCCCGTCTTTTGTTTTCGTCAATTTCATGGATTACATAAGTAAGGACGGCATAATCATACTTAAAATTTATTTTGCTTATATACTCTTCAACGCTTGAATGATAAAGCGCCGCATTCGTCAGCGGATTATTATTTAGGTTATGTTTTGCTCTATTTATATTTCTCAAAGACAAATCAATTCCGTCTATCCGGCCGCACTTACCGCTTAATTGAAAAACCAGTCTGCCGGTCCCGGTGCCAACGTCAAGAACCTTAGAGCCTTCCTCAATCAAAGATTTAATTACTGAGAATGTTTTGTCTTGATTAGGCGCAATAAATTTGTCGTAAAACCTTCCGTCGTACCAGTGATTCTTATTTTCCATTATTTTTTTATTTAAATTTAAACAAAAATATTCAGGATTAATCCTGTAATCTTTCAATCTTGTAATTTTGCAATTAAATTAAAGATGACAACCAGGACGGCATTAATAACCGGCGCTACATCAGGCATAGGCAAAGCAAGTTCCGCGGCTTTGGCCGGAAAAGGCTTCAATCTTATCATTACGGGCAGAAGCGAAGATAAGGGAAAAACGATTGCTGATTCTTTAAGCAAAAGATTCCGTGTTAAAGCCGAATTTATAAAAGCGGACTTATCGTCAATAAGAGATGTAAGGTCGTTCTGCGAATGCGTTAAAAGCAAATACGATTCTATCGACGTGCTTATCAATAATGCCGGAGCAAGGTTTCAAAAGTTCCATAAATCAGCGGACGGTTTCGAGCTTACGACTGCGACGAATTATCTCGGCCACTTTGTATTAACGATATCCCTGCTCGGTCTTCTGAAGAAAGCTCCGTCGGCAAGAATAATAAACGTATCCTCCGGCGCTCATTGGCTGGCTGTTGACATAAAAAATATTTTCAACCCGGTAAACTTCGACAGGCGTATCGCATACAGGCAGTCGAAGCTTGCGGCAGTATTGTTTTCGTATGAATTGTCTAGAAGACTGCAGGGAACAAATATTACCGTTAACGCGATGGACCCGGGCGGAGTAGCAACCAATCTCGGAAGAAACGACGGATTGATACCGTGGGCGAGACACTATGCAGCATATATTTTGAAGCGTTCGCTTGTATCTCCCTCAACGGCGGCCAAAGCCTTAGAGTATTTGTCGACGTCCGAAGAATTAAAAAATATTTCGGGAAAATATTTCTTCAGGGAAAAAATGACCGGGTCTTCGGAATTATCATACAACGATAAGATCTCGGAAGAACTGTGGGATTTGAGCATGAAGATAACCGGTCTGGATTTTAATACAGATTAAGGAAAAGAGAGGCGGATTATTGGTTATACGTATGGAAGGCGTTTCGCTGCGCAGGAACGGAACATTTATACTTAAGGATATCGATTGGAGCGTAAAGGCAAAAGAGCATTGGGCCATTATCGGACTGAACGGTTCGGGCAAGACGTCGCTCCTTAAAATGATCAACGGGTATGTTTACCCATCTTCGGGAGAGGTGACCGTGCTGGGGAAAAAATTCGGCGAGTACGATCTGCGCGAATTGAGAAAGTCCATCGGCTGGGTCAGTTCGTCCTTGCTTGAATCGCTGTATTTCGGAGAGAGCGCCGAAGAAATTGTTTTAAGCGGCAAGTATGCCACCATAGGATTATACGATGAACCGTCGAAAGAAGACATAGACAGCGCTATCGCTCTCCTTGAACGGTTCGGCTGCGCTGCTTTTGCAAAAAGGATCTACCAGACTTTATCAGAGGGAGAAAAACAAAAAGTGCTTCTTGCAAGAGCGCTTATGAGTTCGCCTAAACTGCTGGTACTGGACGAACCCTGCACAGGGCTGGATTTTTTCGCAAGGGAAAGTTTTCTCTCGCTTGTGGAAGCTCTCGGCGCAGGGGAAAACGCGCCGACGATTCTCTACGTCTCCCATCATATAGAAGAAATCCTGCCCGTAATCGGCAGCGTTATGCTGTTAACTGACGGAAGAATCCACTCTGCAGGCAGTAAAAAAACGGTTCTCTCAGAGAGTAATTTAAAAAACTTTCTGGGCCGGAAGGTTGAGATAAGCTGGATAAATGCAAGACCATTCATCAGAATTATTAATTAATTTTAATTGATGCATATTAACGTCAGGATAAACGCGAAGTAATGAACTCCGCATCTTTTCTTACGCCGCCGAGAAGCGACGAACTTAAAGTATGCTGAAAATGAAGGCCTAAGAAATAAATACCCGGCATTTTATTTATTACGCCCCTGTTGTGCACGGGCCGTCCTTTATCGTCGAATATGTCGAGTTTAATCCAGTCAAAATTGTGTCTAAAGCCCGTACACCATATTACATTACCAACTTTCAATTGGATATTATTTTCGATTACGGGAAAACCGTGTTCAGCCCTTACTGTTCTGCCTACTCTTTTAACGCCGGCTTTAATTGTTTTCTTATAAGTGGGCTTTAATACGAGGTCTCCGTGTCTATAGCTTACCGATTTAATTATTCTGCCGGGAAATGATTTAAGCGGCACATGGAAAACCGTCGGTGCGAGTATATGATAAATGTCGATCCCTAAAATTTGTCTGGGAAAAGTTCCGGTATCCGGTCCCGAGAGCCAGACTTCCCGTCCCGGAGAACTTTGTTCGGCAATTTCGGCGGCAATCTGCAGGCCGGAACTTCCCGCTCCCACAACCAATACGCCGCCCTTGTTTAGTTGACCCGGATTCGTGTACCGGCTTGAATGGATCTGAAATATCGAACCGTTTATATCCTTGGCAAAGTCCGGAATGTGAGGATTTTGAAAAGAACCGGTTGCGACAATTACGTTATGCGCGATATAATTCCCGGAATTCGTTTCAACGCAAAATAAATTATTCTTCATTTCCAGGTTAAACGCTTCCCTGTTGAATAAAACGGGAAGATTAAAATGCCTGCAGTAAATTTCCAAAAAGTCCGCTGTTTCATTCTTATCCGGCAAATAATCCGGATTATCAGAAGGAAAGTTCATCCCAGGTAAATGATTAAAAAATACCGGAGTAAACAATCTTAAGGAATCCCATCTTTTCCTCCAGTTGTCCCCTATTCTGCTGTCTTTTGTAAGAATAACAAACTCGAGTCCGAGTTTTTTTAAATAATAACCGGCGGACAATCCCGCCTGTCCGGCACCGATAATAATTGTATTGTAATTACGATTATTGGATTCGTTCATAAAAATCTTAGTTAAATAATTAAAAATTTATATAATAATACGATTCGTGAGACCTGCCTGCGGCAGACTAGTTCGCAACTGAATAATCACAGGAGAATACAGGGGATCAATGCTATTTAACCCAAGGTATTGTTTTTATTACCGGAAAGCAACAGGACATCGGATTTATTATTTAAGCGAAGCGCTATAATTTCTTCCAGCCGATGCTCGATAGATTTTTATAAATAACTATAACCGATATCAGTCCGGCGAAAAAATAAATTAAGGCGGAAATTTTATCGCCGAAAATTAATTTGCCCGTGCCGAACAGGATGGAATAAACCAGTACTACTCCGAACAGCCAGTTCATGAACATCCTTAAAAAGCCGCTGTCGCTTTCCACGTCGGGCAATTTATCCGATATTCTTTTCCAAAAGATACCGCCGGGGTGAACCGTCCTGTAAAACGAGAAGAGCACTTGCTCGTCGGTCGGCCTGGTTAAGAAAGTAACGACAAGCCAAGTTAACGTAGTGCCTGAGACCAAATAATAAAGCGATATGGGAAATGCGATATGATATAATAATATAAACGGCAAAATGAAGAAAGGAGCAATTAATGCCGAAATTTCCGACCATGCGTTTATGCGCCACCAAAACCATCTAAGGATCAGGACCAGTCCTATGCCGGCTCCCGTTTCGATTATAAACTCCCACGCGCCGGAAATACTCTGAATAAAAATAGAAACTATAATGGACGCGATCATAAGCATGATCGTTAATATCCTCGAGGCTTTAACGTAATGCTTTTCGCTTCTGCCGGGTTTCATAAAACGCCTGTAAAAGTCGTTGAGCACGTAAGAGCTGCCCCAGTTCAACTGCGTTGCGATGGTACTCATATAGGCCGCGAAGAAAGCGGCGACCAGCAATCCCTTTAAACCTACCGGGAGGTAATCGTTCATTGCATAAATATAACCCATCCTTTTTGCGTCGGGTCCCAGATGGGGATATAATATTAAAGTACATAATCCAACCAGTATCCATGGCCACGGTCTGATGCCGTAATGCGCTATCTGGAAAAACAAAGTTGCGAAGAGCGAGTGCTTCTCGTCCTTGGCCGACATCATCCTCTGGGCGATATAGCCGCCGCCGCCGGGCTCAGCTCCCGGGTACCACGATGCCCACCACTGGATGCCGACGTAAGCTAAAAACGCCGCGACAGTTAAGGCAAAGGCGCCGCCGGCAGTCGTAACGTTTGATATCGTCGGGAAAAAATTAAAAACGAAATGCGGAAGCTTCTGCTGCAGGCCGTGAATGCCCCCTATTTGACTCGAGTCAACCACTATAACCGCAAGGATAATCGTGCCGCCCATAGCCATTATAAACTGGAATGCATCCGTAACAACAACGCCCCACAAGCCGGAGATCGCCGAATAAAGCGCAACCAGGAGCATGCATGCAAAAACGTAAAGCATCACCTGCGTTTCAGGAATGCCGAACATGCCGGTCAATATGGATTCCATCGCGACGTTGACCCAGCCCATAATTATCACGTTCATAAATATTCCGAGGTAGAGGGCCCTGAACCCTCTCAGGAACCTGGCGGGCTTCCCGGAATACCTGATCTCGGCAAATTCCACTTCCGTCATAATTCCCGCCCTTCGCCAAAGCTTAGCGAAAAAGAATACCGTCAGGAGTCCGCCGAACGCAAAATTCCACCATATCCAGTTGCCGGCTATGCCGTTCTTGGCTACCAGTTCCGTCACTGCCAGCGGCGTGTCGGCGGCAAAAGTAGTTGCTACCATTGACAGACCTGCCAGATACCAAGGCAGGTTCCTGCCGGAAAGAAAATACTCTTCGGTACTCCTGCTTGCCCGCTTCGAATAGTATAGAGCTATCCCGATTGAAAAGAGGAAGTAGACAAGAATTATTGCGTAATCAATTAGATGCAATTTAATCTCGCTTTTATTTTTTGTAGAAATTATTTAATTATTTTTAAATTAATTTTCCCCGCATATTCAATAAGCTTTTCTATCGGCGAAACTATCATCAATTCTACCTGTCCGTACGGTTCTTTAGCTTTACGCAATTCGGACAAGCCGTAATTCACCCAGCCGGTGTCCGCCTTTATATTGTTTACAATATAATCCAGCGCTTTTAAACCGGTTAAAGAAATTTCGGACAGATTTATAGACATAGGTTTTATTTCTTCCAGAATCGGAGATTTGTCGATTATTTTCTCCAATCGATAATCATTATTCTCCCATAATATCAGGCTTTTTTTAATGGATTTTTCCTCGGCGGTATCCCGGCAGCCACCTTCTAAATATTCGGATACCAGGTTCCTAAAATTCCTTGCAGTCTCGGCATCGGGTACGGCGGCATCCACAACCCTTGTAAGCGGAGAAAATTGAGTATAGTCGCCCCTCTGCTTCAGCCTGTTGTAGTTTTTTACCGGTTCCACGACGGATATGAAAACAGACAACGGTTCGACTTCGTTGCAGCCGGACAGTCTCCTTATCATCATTTGCGGATTCTTAATATGCATCAAGCCTACGTTCTCAAGTTCACAGGAAATAACATCGAGTCTTTTATACATATACTTAACGTCCCTAACATTTTTCGACGACCAAAACCTCTCCGCAATTGCCGCCATCCTGGGCCAGATCCGCGAATCGATATTTTCGGGGGAAACATATTCCGACCACATGGTGGCTTCACCGCCCAGGACAAGTTTCTTTTGAGATGCGGTAAGGTTCAGGCTGTCGGGATCCGGATCGACGGAGTAATGATAACTTGCAGGCTGATTTAAATCGATATAATAACCGTTCGAAAGCACTACACGGTATCCTCTTGTTACGGCGTCTTTCAAAGATTTAATGCCCCGCCACGATTGAATAACTATATTCTTCGGCATATCCGGCCTGAGTATTTCGTCCCACCCTATCATCTTTTTATGATACTTGGTTAATATCTTCAGAAGATGTTGGTTGAAATAGCTTTGAAGCGCTTCGTTATTTTTAATATTATGCGTCTTCATAAATTTTTGAATTTCGGGATTTTCATCCCATTGAATTCCGTTGTTTTCGTCTCCGCCGATGTGCATATATTCATCCGGGAAAAGCTTCGACATCTCTTTGAAAAATTTATCTAGAAACGCATACGTAGCGGGATTCGTCGGATCGAAAGTAGGATTGAACACTCCCCATTTGCGTTCAATCTTATAAGGGCCCGGGAGACTTGCATACTGCGGATAACCGACCAGCCAGCTTGTCGCGTGTCCCGGCAGATCAAATTCGGGCACTACGCGAATTCCTCTTTCGTTCGCGTAATTAATAATATCTTTTACTTGAGCCTGCGTATAGAAATTTCCGTCGGATCCCCGGCCGGTAAGCTTGGGAAAAGTTTTACACTCAACCCTGAATCCCTGATCATCGCTTAAATGCCAGTGAAAAACGTTCAGCTTAACAGCGGCCATTCCGTCGAGGTTTCTTTTTATCACGTTAACCGGCATAAAATGCCGCGCCGCGTCGATCATTAATCCCCGCCACGGGAAACGGGGGAAATCTTTTATAACTACATCCGGGAAAAAGTAACCGTCTTTGCCGGCTTCAAGGAGCTGTAAAAAGGTCTGGATGCCTCTCAAAGCTCCTATATCCGTATTTGCGCTCAATAATATCCGGTCCTGATTAATTAAGAGCGAATAGGACTCGTCTTCGTATAGCTTAACGTGTCCGGGATGATCTACCTTAATAATCATAGAGGCATTTTCGATTTTTGTTTCGGGGGTTATATACCCCTGCGAAAAAAAGAGCCCGGTCCTGCGTGATAGCCTGTGCAGCATCCGGCTTGCGGCGCCGTAAAGTCTTTGCGCGGGGTTGCCTTCAATCTGTACCGTAAAGGCGGAATCGAGCGTGTGTATCCCCGCGGCCATTTCGATACTCTGCGGCATCGGCATCAGGGCCGGCATGCTGCCGGTTTCCTGAGCGTATATTGCAAAGGGTAATAAAATCAATATTATTAAGGCGCGGCAAGATTTAAAATTTATCAATTGAATTTTCCTTTTGCTAAAAGAAGTAATATTTATTTGTTTTCTGTCAAGCGTTTGAGTTCGATGCTCTTTGAATAGAATTCGTCGATCGTCATTTCCTTCAAATACACCATCCCGTGAGAAGCCCTGACTCTCGGACTATCGTTCTTGGAAAAGAACTCCTGTCCCAGGCACAGCCTGACCGTTTGGAACTGGTTTACCTGTATATTATGCGCAAGCCGGCAGAAAGGACCGTCAAGTTCGTAGCTCGGGAAACTCGCATTCTTTTGGGAACCGTAGCTGTGCATAAAGATGCTCTCAAGTATCGCCAGCGAATTGAGACTTACTGGAACAAATATATTCGCTTCCGCCGGATGGAAACGGTACCAGACGTTTCTATATCCCCAAATTTTTATTCCGGATGTATCGCATTCTTTTTCATAAAGTTTCAGGGCTTCGGTAACGGCCATTAAGACTTTATAATGCGTATCCGGCCCGCTTCCTTCCGGGTCCAGGGCTACCGTTATTATAGTCGGTTTGAATTTTCTAAGAAGATCCAAAACGGGCAGCACATCCCTGTTAATTTCCGGATTCTCGGTAAAAACTTCCCCCTGGTAAAATCCCAATCGAAGATGCGAGACCGCATCACCCGTAAATCCGAAATACGCCCATACTATTTCCTCTTCCCATTCCCTCAGCATGCCTTTAAGCTTCTGTACGTGCGGAATATCTTTTTTGCCGGGATATTGAGTGGTGAAATAATTTATTAATTCGTCGACCCTGTCATTTAAATAATTCGGATTGTCTTCTTCGTATACTTCGATTAAATTTCTCAATGTTCTTGAAGCCAAGGCTTCGTCTTTCTTTGTACGGCTGTGTCCGGCAAGACCGTCGAGATATGCATTAATGTCGTTGATTTTTCCATCCTCAAATTCGGGTGAAAAATATTTTTCGGAAAATTTACTCTTAAAATCCGGGTTCATCAAGTGCGATTTTAAATTTTTCATTACCTCAAGCATATATAAATTTGTCACTGCCGTGAAGCCGCTTGTCAGCGTGGTAAAATGATGCTTGTTGGAAGCCCTTCTTACCAAGTGAATAACGGAAGGTAAATAACCGAGCATAATATCGTCGTGGTGAGGGGCGGTATGCAGAATACGCTGGTTTTCTATTACCGCCGTTCCCCTGCCGAACTTTTCCATAGCCGTTCTGTTTACGAGTTTATTTATTTCCTCGGCCTTCGATCCTGTCTTCTGCAGAATATATTTACCGAAATTGTCTTTTTTGTAGTCTGAGTCCGTTAATGTCAGGACTTCTTTACCGTTTTCCACGGCTAGATTTATCACCGCCCTTTCGATCGAAAACAAGGATAACGGCTCCTCGTTTTTCATGTCGATCAATCTTCTTTCATTAAGTCTGAGCGCGGCTCCGTTCGTAAGATAAAACCGACCCTTCGCCAGTTTCTGAAGAACCGTTGCAGGGAATTTGTTCGTAGGCGTATTCTCTATAGAATCACGCACTATATTTGCTTTTGCTTCGCCTGCGGCCATAATTATGGCCGCCGCATTCTTATTGTACGTAATTGTATCCAGACCTATGGTGATGACCAGTCTTTTCCTAGCTATCTCTATCCCCCCGAGATCGGTCGACGCCGCGGCTTGAGTTTCGTAGTTGGTTTGTATCAGCCTGGTAGTCGAGAAATGATCGCTTCCCTGGATATTAAAACCTATATGCCCGTCAGGGCCTATGCCTCCCAGGAAGAAACCGATTCCTCCCAGTTGCCGGATTTTCCGCTCGTATTCGGTACAGAACTCGTCGACGTATTCGATAGTCTGTTTTTGAAGTCTTTCCTGCCTGGTCTTTGCCCACCTGTACCGGAGGGATAGATCCACACTTTTATCTGGAAAGATCTTGTCGAGAGGAAGGTCTTCGGCAGTCGGAATCCCGTTGATATTTATTAACAGCGCCTTGGATAAATCAAGTTCGAAATTCTGAAAATAAAATCGCTGGATATAATAATAAAAACTGTTGTGCTGGAAGGAATCAATCGGATAGAATTCGTCTATCTGAACAAAATGCAGGCTGCCCATGTCCGGCTTTTTAGAGGCATCCAGTCCGAAACCGGATAACGACTCCTGAACGTCTTTCTTGTTCCAGTTCTTTAAATAATAGCTCACCCATTTTATGAAGTGCTCCGGTGTTTTCCCGGTCGGCAGAGATATAACTCCGCCCGGGTTCTCGAGCACCCATTCGATAAATCTCAATGCCGTCAACTTGCCGAGTTCCGGGAAGTTATCTACCTGGATTATCCCGATTTTTTCCGTCGGAGTATAGCACAAAGATTTTCCGGACCGTTCCAGATAACTTTTCTCAACCTTCGAAATTTCTCCCGTGTTTTTTTCGATATTTCTTTTTTTCATGCTGTGTGTCTTAAGGTATTTTATTTTGTCTTTATGTGCTGATGCAATAGCCGATAATAATAAGCAACGTAATATAAGAGTATTTTATCCTAAAATCTGTTGAGACCACACTTTAGGTGGTCTCAACATTACAGCTTTATAACGTGCTGTTACTTAAGGAGGACCATTTTCTTCGTTATAACATTATTGCCCTGTCTCAGCGTATAGAAGTAAACGCCGGTAGCGAAATTATCCATGCTGATGCTGTATTGATGTTCGCCTTTGCTTAAATTCGAATTATCGACAACGGTCTTAACCAGCTGACCGACTATATTATAGATTTTCAAGCTGACATTTCCTTCTTTCGCCAGGCTGAAGCTGATAATCGTAGACGGATTAAAGGGGTTGGGATAGTTATTGTTCAAAGCAAATTTTGTCGGGATTGCCTCGGGAGCATGTTTTACTGCCGTAGTAATGCCGAACCAATTTGGATCTCCCAGCGGCAGGCCGTCGGTACTGCTGCTCTTAACTGAGGAATTGGAATACTTTAAATCCGTCGATTCCGGGAGCGGCCATACCGGTGTCCAGTTTAATTGGGTCCCGACCATGGTTCTTTGATAAGAAAAGCTTTCCGTTGTGCCTTTACCGTTTCTAACCGCGGTAATCCATGCAAGAAGGCCAACGCCGTAAGAAGTATCTGCGCCGGGGCTTAAAACTTTGGATATGGTGGCTCCGAACCCGGGGTCAGCGTTCTGATTGCCGCTTTCAACAAATCCCGGCCAAACGGTCTTATTGTTAAACATAGCGGAAGTCTCATTGTTCATAAATACCGGCGTGTAAAGAGAATCTACCGTAGCAGTATCGTTCCATGCTGTCCAGAACGAAGTAAGTCCGGAAGACCAAAAATAAGCGTTGTTCTTCACTTCAACTTTTCTCATGGCTTCTGCGGCAAGCGAGTCGGCGCTGCCGTTTCTCGGGTGGCCGAGCAGCGTAGCAGCTTTCGTGGAATCCAGGGGAGCGAAGCTGAAAATTGCCGGTACGCGCGGCGCCCTTATTTCGTCCCATCCGCCGTTGTATTCGGTTTTATTTTCACCTACGGCATAAGTGTCGTAGAAGATATTGTTGTCGAATTTGGCATTGACTACTTGTTCCGACCAGAAAGGAGCTTTGGAAGTCAATACTACGTCGTTATGAGAGAAGTCGAAATAGTTAGTTACGCCGGTAGTAACAACCGGCCCCATAGCCACTGCGAGCATTGTATTGTTCTTGACTATGATCGTATCGGTGTTCCAGCTGCCCTGTCCGTTAAGGCTGCGGAGAAGTTCAGGAACGTAATAAGCGGAAGCTACGTCGATTCCGTTTCTGAAGGTAGAATTTGTAATATAAAATTTATCCCAGTTTGCGCCGTATGCTATTTCGAATTGCGACATTTCATCGAATACGCAATTGTCGACGGTTAAGCTTATGCTGTCGGCGGAAATCTGAACGCCCTGCCCGGCTCCCGTATTGTTTGCGTTATTAGGAGCGATACCGAGCAGATAAAGGTTCTGCAGTACTACCCTTGTACCCTGGCCTGTGAAAGTGAAGAATATCCCGGGGATGGAAAGGTCCTGGAGAACATCCGCTTCAATACAGGGCAGTTTGCCTGTAGAAGGATCCGGTACCCCTATTACGGAAATTCCGGATTTGCTGGTTATAGTAGCATCCAGCAGGTAAGTAGTATCCAGTGAAACAAGTTTATACACGCTGTGATTCTGAACTCCGTTTGTTACGTCCCCGTTAATAACTTGATCGAGAGTCGGTCCGTTTGCATAAACAACTAGCGTTCCGCTTTGCGCAAAAGATTGTCCGGGCATCAGCATAAAAATTATCATCGCAAGCAGAAACGTTATGGTGAACAATGTTTTCATGAAAGCACTCCTTTCGGTTAGAAATTAATTGACCAATAAATTTATTTGGGTAAAATTCCTCCGGGAAACAATTTTATCTTTGTGAAGATAAATTGCGTCTTAAATTATTTTTCACCTCCTTATTTTTTTACCGCCGTTAGATTTATTATTAAATATTTTATTTTGTTTAAAAATCCGAACTCCGTTTTTCCTTTTACTAAAAATCAAAATTTCACGCGAAGCCCCAGATCCGCCGTCATTCCGTAGTCCTGTTCGGACTGCGGAACACCGGTGGGCGCCTGTATGACCTGAAGATCCTTTTCTCCGTTGATGTTGCTTAAATCGCCGAAGAGCTGAATTCCGAACCAGGGCAAGTCCTGTTTTGCGGAGAGGTCCCACCGCCTGTAAGCCGCCGTAGTCGATCGAAGCTGGGGCCAAAAATTGGGACCGGAGAAAATATTGTCCTGATAAATCATCGATATCCTTACCGAGAAACCTTCATAATCATATCCTAAGGATAAATTCACAATGTTGTCGGGCTGGTATAAGAGCCTGCTTGTATAGAAAGTGTCAACCGGCATTGTAACGCGGCCTACCTTCTGAAGGTTGACGTAGGGATATTTCTCCTTCGAATACACATGGGTATAATTAAAACTTAAGACCAGGCCGTCGAGCGGATGCGGGAGGTACCAGAAATGGGTCTGCCAGTCAAATTCCAATCCGTAATCGGTAGCTTTGTTAGGGTCGTTTATATAAGTCGATACCTGGTAAGTTCCGCTCGGCGTAGTAGTAGCCAGTCCGGGAGGAAAATATTTCAGAGCATTTGAACCGGTCACATAGAAAGTATACGGATATATTAGGTTGTTAATTTCTTTGTAAAAACCGCCTAATGTCAGCAATCCGATTGAATTGTTATAAACCGATAATGAGAGGTCGTAATTTGTCGAACGTGAAGGGACAAGCTGATAATTGTTCCAGGCGATATAACCTCCGGTTGCTACGTCAATCCTGGGTATAATAGCGTTAAAGTCCGGGTATGCCAGCGTATTTGTATATGAAAAACGCGCGTCCATCCAGGAAAACGGTTTATATTTCAACGCGACGTCGGGCAGCCAGAAACCGTGATTTACCGTAACCGTCGTATCGTAATGATTATACGGACCTCCGAGCCCGGAAGCAGTATTTTCAACTCCCCGCGCCCCGGTATAAGTAGTCTGCAGGTTCTGATACCTGACACCGGGTATCAACGTTATCTGTGGACCCAGTTTAACCGTCGCCATAACGTATGCCGCGCTTTGATTTTCATGTCCGGTATAATTATTGGTGGTTGAATTAACCTGGTCATGGAAATAAGAGGCCGACGCAAGCGGATTTGACTGAATTAGGGAAGCATTCCGTGCGAGGTAACTTGTAAGTTCGGAGAGCATGCCGTAATTCAAAGGATATACCATCGGATAATTTCCTTCAAGAAATTTTCCGTAGTCGTAATTGGGATCCAAAAACGGAGCCATAGGAATGTTCGTTGTATTTGTATAATTTGCAAGGGACGGGAAATGCGTCGTGATTAAGTTATCGACATACTGTGCGCTTAAAAGCCCCAATCCTTCCGAACCGGTTGTATTGTAGAAATACGTTCTAGTCTGATAACGATAACTACCACCGAATTTGATCACGGAAGTAATTTCATCCGATACATTAGCATTCGCCTCCAGGTCCAAAGAAGCTGTCAGTGCCCGGGCACCGGAAAAACTGCCGGTGTTTGCGATATTATTAAGGTATGTTAAAGAGAGATCGTTGTTGGCCGCTTTAGGTATATCCTGGGGATTTAAATTAGCGGCATTTATAAGTCCTCCCAATCCAGCAGACCCCTGCTGAAAAGTTACCGACCAATCGTTCGGGTCCTTTGTTTCGGTATACGCGTGCGAAATAACGGCGTTTACGTGAAAGATAGGCAGCTGGTATTGCAGATGGAGAGCGTTTGTAATTACGCTCAAAGTGCTTCTTGAATAAACCAGGGAATAGTTGTGGACGTTGCTTCCTGCGCTTCCGGTTATTCCGAAATATTCGCCCCGGTCCTGTATATCCGTTGTTCCGGTACTGAGGAAATTGGAAAACTTTAGCGTACCGCCCGATAATTTATAATCAAATACCACCGCTCCGTCGTATCGCTGCCTGTCTCTCGGAATGTTGTCCAAATTCAACCCGTTGGTAATATAAAGCGGCACCGTATTGCCGTAATTCGAATAGCTGGCACCAATTTGGTTGGATGTCAGGTTCTTCCGTTCCACGTCTATCTGGGCAAAGACGCCGAACTTATCGTTAAAGAACCTGTCTTCAAGGCTGCCGACGTACTTGTAGTTGTTGAGTTTGTTATAAACGTTCGACAGGGCGTTATAGCCGCCCTGGACCAGCAGTCTGTATTCGGCAACGCCGGGTACTTTTACTCTTGCTTCTCTTAATTCCAGGTTAACCACACCGCCTATCACGTTTGCATCCATGTCCGGTGTCACCGTCTTCGTCACTTCCATACCTTCAAGCATGTTTGAGGAGATCATGCTGAGGTCTACGCTTTCATTATTCGGATTCGACGAGTTCAACTGTACGCCGTTGACCAGGATGCGGTTAAACTTGGGAGCAAGACCCCTTATCACCACTTCATCGGCCTCTCCCCCGCTTCTGAGCACCGAAACGCCAGGCAGTCTTCCCAGGGATTCCGCTGCGTTTGCGTCCGGTAATTCCTGTATCTTAGCAGCGGAAACCACGCTGACTATCCGGTCCGAAGAAAGCTGCTGATTGATCGCCTGGTTCTGACCGCTCGCCTGTGCCGTTACAACAACTGTCTGACCTTCCAGGCTGACCGGCTCCAGAGAAAAGTTCTGCTGGAGCTGTTCTCCGGCGGCTACTTTTATAGACGCTTCATGTCCCGTATAACCTATATAAGTAGCGCGGATGGTGTAAGTTCCGGGCGGGACATTAGAAATTACGTATTTGCCGTTCATATCCGTAGCTGCTCCCATGCTTGACCCTACCAAAAAAATATTGGCCCCGTAAAGCGGGTCACCGGTCTTTGCATCTTTGACGTATCCCGAAACGGAAGTACCGGCTGCCAGAACATGTGTACTAATGAACGAAACCGCCAGGATCGCAAAGCTTAGTACATTAATTATTCTGCGCATTCTGTTCTCCTTCGTTTATTCCATTAAATATTTTTGTATTTGAATGAGCTCGTTTAAAGAAAATAAATCACGTTATATCCGCCGATAGAATTTTAAAAAAATAACTTAGCCCGCGCGGGCTATACGTAGATCATATTATCGCTTATAGTGTCTCTTATGAAGCAGCACGCGCCTATTACCGCAGATCTTCCGTTCTGGAGTTGGGACTTCAGCACGCGCACCTTTCCTTTATAAATATTCAAAAGATAATTTTCGAAATAATGCTTAGTAGGATCGAGAAGAAGGCTGTCGGCATCCGCAAGCCCGCCGAACACTATTATAGCTTCGGGATTAAAAAACGTAACGGCATTTGCCATTGCTTTGCCCAGCACCTCGCCGGTATAATCGAAAACCTTCAAAGCAATAGAGTCTCCCGCCAAAGCCAGTTCGCTTATTCTCTTAGCGGTCAACTCTTCAAAATTGAAATTCCTGAGCAGGCTGTTTTCGTTGGAATGAGATAAAAAATGGAATGCGCTTCTTTTTAATCCGCCCGCGGAAACATAAGTTTCAAGGCATCCGCTGCGGCCGCAGCTGCATTTTCTGCCGCCGGATTCCACGATCATATGTCCCAGTTCGCCGGCAAGTCCGTGCTCGCCGTGCAGCAGTTTGCCGTTAATAAAGATCCCGCTCCCGAGCCCGGTGCCCAGCGTGATTACGATAAAGTTTTTCATATCCCTGCCAGCACCCGCGGTATATTCACCCAGTGCCGCGGCATTTGCGTCGTTTATCAGGGCAACGGGTACGCTGAAATGCTTTTTAACCATTTCCGTAAGGTTGACGCTGCCCCAATTGAGGTTTGCCGGGAATTCAATTGTGCCTTTAAAATAATTCGCACTCGGAGCCGCGATTCCGATTCCCGATAATTCATATTTTCCTTCGAGATTTAAACATTCGTTCTTAATTAAATAAACCAGTTTTTCCACAAAGGAATCTACCCCGTTTTCGGGATGAGTTTTAAAAGATTTTTCGACTATGATTTTATTGTTATCGTCCAGGATCCCGAGCACGGTATTAGTCCCGCCTATATCCACGCCGGCGACAGTTTTTTGTTTATTCAATATTTTATCCGTCATTAGTTTATATTTTTCTTGTAATTATTATTGCGAAATTTGTTTATCAAAAATGTTGGTTGTCCCAACAAACTAAATATTTTTTATTCATAAGACATACTTCCGTCAGTTCAATAAAACATAGGGTAATCTTAAGCCGTAATTTTAAACCCGTCGAAAATTTCTTCGATTGCGAGCGTTGCTGCTCCGGCCAGGCGGGGCAGGGTTCTTAGAGAAGTCGGCAGAATTTTAATGCTTTTATTCTTTCCGAAGTAAGCGCGCTGCATAACAACCGACATTATTTCAGGATAGACGATGTCCCATACCTGGATAATTTTTCCGCCGATAATTATCGCGTGCGGATCGATAGCTTTTATTATATTCGCAATACCCAGGCCCAAATAATACCCTGCTTTCCTGAGTATCTCTATTGCCGTTTGATCGTTTTTTTTAGCAAGATCAATTATATCCTGCGCCATAAAATCTGCCGTGATGCCTTTTTTACGGGGATTTGCGGCAATATATTTTTCTACTATTGCTCTTTCGGAAGCATAGGCTTCCCAGCAGCCTTTATTGCCGCAGGTACATTGGTCTCCGCCTTCGAAAATAACCATATGCCCGAATTCGCCGGAAGCCTGGAACTCGCCGTTTAGAAGTTTGTTCTCCACAACTATTCCGGATCCGATGCCCTGCCCTATCGATAGAAATACAAAATTTGACAAATCAACTTCGTGGTTTCCGAACCATAATTCGGCCAGAGCGGAAGATTTTGCATCGTTACCGACTGCGATGATCTTAATCTTGGGGAGTTTTTTCTTGAGGAGCTCGCCGATATTAAAATCTTCCCAGCCTAAATTCGGAGCAAAATTAACAACCATTTTCTGAGAGTCGACTATTCCGGCAATACTGACTCCCAATGCCTCAAGTTCCTCTACATTGAGCTTCCTGCAGAGTTTGAACAGTTCTTTGATGCAGGTTTCCGTAAATTTAACCGGGTCTTTCGGCTCGGTATTTATACTCGACGTTCCTTTAATGCTTCCGTCGATATCAGCTACGGCAAAACGGGTCAGCGAAGAATCTATATTTATGGCGCCGATATAATACTTGCCCAGTTTTAACGAAAGATTAAGAGGGTTCCTGCCGATATTCTGATCTTCTATCAACTGTTCGAAGATCAGATCTTCCTTCAGTAATTCTGAAATGATGCTGGATACCGTACTCTTGTTCAAACCCGTCAGCCTTGCGATATTAATTCTCGATATCGGCTGTCTCTCCCGGATAATATTTAATATCATGGTCCGGTTAATTCCCCGAAGCACTTTTGCGTTTCCGGTAATAAGGTTTGAGTCCTTTGTTCTCATTTTTAAAGCACGGTAAATTAAATTTGGATCGTTATATTAGTTGGTTGTCTAAACTAACTAATTCAACCTAAAGATTATTTTTTTTATTGTCAAGTAAAAAATAAAATTTAATTAAAAAATTTTGGGAAATGAATAATAGTTATTTGTTTCCGGCAGGCCGTTTAATTTTAATATTGATTGAAACGGGAAGAGAATATGCTTTGTTTCCGAGGTTGTCGGTTGCAACGGCGCTTATTTTCCGGTTCCCCCGCCGAACATTGAACCAAACCCAGTCAAAAGGCGGTTCGGTAACATAGCCGAGAGAAGAATCGTCACCGAAGAACTCAACTTTTTTAATAGATCCCCCTTCGTCTGTTTGACGCGTATTTATAATGATGTTCGAGCCTTCAAAGAACGTCTCATTGCCCCCCGGCGAGGTAATTTCAACAAAAGGTTTACTTTTCCCGCGGGCAGGCGAATCGATTTTGAAACCGGGCATGTTCCTTGTGTAAACGGTGCTGACCAAAGTACCTTCGGAATCATCTCCGCTTATATCCCAGAACATTAATCCGCCCAGGTTGTAAGCATCGACGTACCGCGACTTCAAAGCAATCGATTTGGGATCGTCGTAAGACCAGAAGATCTTATCGCGCGGACTGTACAGCCAAGGAGCCATTGCCAGAGTGTCCCAATGATATTCATATCCTTTATTCAATAAGGCAGCAAGATCCCTGTAGCCGTCTTTACCGGAATCATTAATAACGGAATCCGGAACAACAGGCTGATAGAGCCCGTAATTGAGCGAGTCCTTAACTTTCCATCCTTTCCCGTAGAAAGCGGCGCCGGGGATAATCTTCAATGAATTTACCTTCAAGGTATCCAGCAGGTATTTAACCGATTTATCGAACGAACTTTCCGCAAAGTTATCGGTAGTATCTTCATACGACGAAAAAAGGTTAGTATGATGCGCGGCAGCTTTATCCCAGCTGCCGTGAAAATCGTACGTCATCAGGTTGAACCAGTTTAAATATTTCTGATCGTTTGTTAAATCGTAGTTATTGATATAAGGCTTATCAGCGGGTACGGCCGCAGTTAAAATATAACCCGGATTAATTTCGTCGAGTTTTTTTCTGAAAAGCGCAATAAGCCTGGTGAAATTTTCCTTATCGTTTTTATCATGACGGATACCGTCTAAGCCTCCGGATACGGGGAATTCCCAATCCAGGTCGAAGCCGTCGAATATACCCGCAGCCGAACCTTTCCCCCCCGCTCCGTTGTCGGCGGGAAGGTTGCCCAGTATAAATTCATCGATGCATTTGTTAACAAACCTTTCCCTGGATTCTTCCGTGAGTGCAAGGTCCGAATAATATGTCGATCCGGTCCACCCGCCTACGGAAATTAATATCTTCAGATCGGGATACATAGCCTTTAATTTTTTAAGCTGGTTGAATTCGCCGCGCAATGGCTGGGTAGAATCGTCGGGCAGCCCGTCCAGGCTGTTTTCGGAAGTATAGGCCTGACCGTAATCGTAATACGGATGCATAAAGCCCGGTATAATATTACCTGAAGAATCCGGACGCGGTTCTATAAATGCAAAAATCAAAACGGTTATCTTATCGCCGGAGCCAGAGGTGCGGATATTTCTTACGTAATAATGCAGATCCGGCGCGCTCCATTCGGGAAAGTACGCAACTATCCGTTTTCCCTGGCCGAGTACTATTACCTGGAAAAGGAATAAGGCCGGAAGAAATTTTATTAATGTTTTTTTATATAAACCTGGTTTCGTAATAATTCACCTGGCGATCGATAATGTCTCTACGGCATCCGCAATAATTCTGTATGCGCCCAGCACGCCCCCTCTCCCGTTTTGTAATTCCGATTTGAGCAGTTTTACCCTCCCTTTGTATATGCCCAGTAAATTCTTTTGAAAAAAATAATTTGCCGGGATAAATAATAAATCGCCGGAACCGATAAGTCCGCCGGACAGTATTATCGCTTCCGGATCATAAAAAGCGGCTATGTTGGCCAATGCCGTACCGAGTATTTTACCGGTATAATGGAAGGCTTTCTTTGCCAGAAGATCTTCCTCCTCCGCAAATTCGCTTATTTTTTTGGCCGTCAATTGCGAAAAATTCATTTCCCTCATCCGGCTTTTTTCGTGCGAATTACTTAAAAGATTAAATACGCTTCTTTTCAATCCGTTTGCGGAAACATATGTTTCCAGGCACCCTCTGCGTCCGCACCTGCATATTCTGCCGTTTGAATTAATAATCATATGTCCCAGTTCTCCGGCAAAACCGTTTTCTCCGAGCAAAAGTTTACCGTCGATAAAAACGCCGCTTCCCACACCGGTTCCCAAAGTAATCACTATAAAATTTTTCATCCCGGCCGCGGCGCCGAAAAAGTGCTCGCCTAATGCCGCCGCATTGGCGTCGTTAATAAGCGCAACAGGCAGATCGAAATAATTTTTGAAAGTACCGACAATATCTACTTTGCCCCAGCTCAAATTGGCCGGAGAATCGATCATGCCGGTTAAAGAGTTGACGCTGGGCGCGGCAATCCCGATACCGCAGAGCTCAAGATTATTTTTACTTATTGAAAGTTCGGATCTAATTAAATTAACAAGACGTCCGACAAATAAATTAAACGGCTCTTCCGAACCGGTTTCTACCGATTTTTCAAAAACGATCTCATTATTAAAATCAAAGAACCCGACAACCGTATTTGTGCCTCCTATATCGATGCCGGC